>PNNC01000146.1 GCA_013824015.1 Polaromonas sp. | reverse complement strand
CCGCGCGCCTACGCCATCATCGGCCAGGGCACGATCAGCCGCATCATCGAATCCAAACCCGAGGAACTGCGCCTGTTCCTCGAGGAGGCTGCCGGTGTTTCCAAATACAAGGAGCGCAGGCGGGAGACCGCGAATCGCCTGAGCGACACGCGCGAGAACCTGACCCGTGTCGAGGACATCCTGCGCGAGCTCAATGCCAACCTCGAAAAACTCGAGAAACAGGCCGAGGTCGCGTTGCGCTACAACACGCTGCACGCCGACGCCACGCTCAAGCAGCACCAGCTCTGGTTCCTCAAACGTGCCGAAAGCGAGGCCGACCAGGCCAAGGTCAAGGCCGACGCCGAAAAATCGGTCAACGACCTCGAAAGCCGCATCGCCGATTTGCGCCACATCGAGGCCGACCTCGAGACCATTCGCCAGGCGCATTACGCCGCCGGTGATCATGTCAACCAGGCCCAGGGCAAGCTCTACGAAGCCAGCGCCGAAGTCGGCCGGCTGGAAGCCGAGATCCGTTTTGTGGTCGAGGGCCGGCAACGTGTCGAGCAGCGCCTGCAGCAGCTCAAGGAGCAGACCGCGCAGTGGGCCGCCCGCAAGGACGACGCCGCGCAGGAAACCGAAAACCTCGCCGCCCAGGCGCTGCAGGCCGAAGAACAGTCGGAACTGCTGGCCGCGCAGAGCGAGGACCAGGCCGGCCAGTTGCCGGCGCTCGAGGAAGCGCTGCGCGCCGCGCAGGCCAAGGCCAATGAGCAGCGCAGCAGCGTCGGCCAGGTGCAGCAACAGATCCAGGTGCTGGCCGCGGACCAGCGCAACATCGAGGAGCAGTCGCGCGCCCTGAGCCTGCGTCACGAACGCCTGAGCGCCGACAAAAACGCGCTCAACGCGCCCGACGAGGCGCGGCTGGCCAACCTCAACACGCAATTCAGCGCGGCGCAGGAAAACCAGGAAATGGTCGAGGCGCGCCTGCATGAGCTGACCGACAGCGTGCCGCAACTCGACGAAGACCGCCGTCACAAGCAGCAGGCCGTCAACACCGAATCGGCGAAACAGGCCGAGCTGTCGGCGCGTATGGAAGCCCTCAAGGCGCT
>PNNC01000131.1 GCA_013824015.1 Polaromonas sp. | reverse complement strand
TCGTCGACCACCCGATTTGAAATATCGATGCGGGCGCCGTGTTCGTCGGCAATTTTTTTGACCACCGCCAGGCCCAGACCGGTGCCTTTGACCTTGGTCGTGACATAGGGCTCAAACGCCCGTTTCAGGATGTGTTCGGGGAAGCCGATGCCGTTGTCGCGCACCGTCAGGCGCACGCGGCGCGAGCTTGGCGAGTACTCGGTCTTGAGCGTGACCAGCGCCGTACGGCCGGCCGGCAGCCCTTCCTGCGCGTCCTGGGCGTTTTGCAACAAGTTGTGAATAACCTGTCGAATCTGTTGTGAATCCGCCTTGATGTCGGGGCAGCCAGGCTCGAGCTCGGTCTGCACCGGCACCACGGCGTTGTCACTGGCGTAGAGCTGGATCACATCCGTGACCAGCGCATTGAGGTCCACCGGCTTGAGTTCGGCGGCCGGCAGGCGTGCGTAATCGCGGAACTCATTGACGAGGCGCTTCATGGCATCGACCTGGTCGACGATGGTCTTCACCGACTTGGTCAGCAGGATCTGCTCGGGCTCGGCCACCTTGCCGGTGAGTTTCATTTCCAGCCGTTCGGCCGACAGCTGGATCGGTGTCAGCGGGTTCTTGATTTCGTGGGCGAGGCGCCGTGCGACTTCACCCCAGGCCTGGGCGCGCTGGGCCGAGACCATCTCGGACACGTCGTCGAACACCAGCAAACACTCGTTGCCAGGCATCTTGGCGCCGCGGGCAATCAGCGTGATGGCGTTGTCGGGTGTACCCGGCTGCGCTGCATTGAGCTCGAAGGACTGCTGCCAATGCTCGATGCCGTGCAGGGTGTTCTCGCCGAAATAGGTGTCGAACTGGGCCTGCACGCCCTGCGCAAAGGCAGCCAGGCCGGGGACCTCGCCCAGCGGCTGGCCGTGATAGGCCGCCAGCGGCACGCGCAGGATGCGCGTGGCGCCCGGGTTGCTGGTCTGGATGCGCCCGCGGAGATCGAGCACCATGACACCGGCCGTCAGGTTGTCGAGAATGGTCTGCAGGTTGGCGCGGGCCGCATCGACCTGGTCCATGCTTTTCTGGACAGCGCCGCGCGCATCGGCCAGCTGCTGGGTCATGTCGGCAAAGGAGCGGGTCAAGCC
>PNNC01000224.1 GCA_013824015.1 Polaromonas sp. | reverse complement strand
GCGGCGGGGACCGCAGTCGCAGTCGGCGCTGCCGCTACCGGCGTCGGTAGCGCTGTGGTGGCTGGAGCGCGCATGGCACCAGCTGCCGCCAGCGCCATCGGCAGCGGCGCCCGCGCCGCTGCCTCGACCGCCAGCAGCGCACGGTCGGCGTTTCAGGTCGGTTCCGCCTCTGCCGGCGGTGGTGCGAAAGGTGCAATGGCGGGCCTAGGTAACGTCGCCAAGACCGGCGCGCAGGCGGTCGGCCAGAGGGCCGCCGCTAGCGCGCGCTCAATCGGGCAGCGCGCCGCTGCCGCCTTCCGCTCGGATGGTGCGGAACAGGCGTCCGGTGGTGGCGCAACGGCCGGTGCTGCCGCATCAGGCCCGACCGCCGCAGGCGAAGCCGCCGCGAATAGCGCCAACCAACAACAACCCGCCTGGGCCAAGCGGCTGCATCGCCGCCAGCAGATATCCCATGCCGCCACCACTGCCGCACACACGCTGCGCGGCGGGGACGGCGGCGGCTCGGGCAGCGGACCAAGCCTTACCGATTCCGATTCTTGAGGAGAACCAGCTATGCGATTCAAACGACCGCAGGTGCGCTACGCCGATACGCCGCAGCCTGCCACCCCGTATCAAGCCGCCGCGCAGGTATGGGACGAGCGCATCGGCTCGGCCCGGGTGCAGGCGAAGAATTGGCGGCTGATGGCCTTTGGCTGCCTCGCGCTGGCGCTCTTGATGGCGGGCGGCCTGGTTTGGCGCTCGGCGCAGTCCATCGTCACGCCCTACGTGGTGGAGGTGGACAAGACCGGCCAGGTGCGCGCGATCGGCGAGGCCGCCACGCCGTACCGGCCAGCAGATGCACAGGTCGCCTACCACTTGGCGCACTTCATCACGCTGGTTCGGTCGCTGTCGATTGACCCCATCGTGGTACGGCAGAACTGGCTGGATGCCTACGACTACACCACCGATCGCGGCGCAGCGGTACTCAACGACTACGCGCACACGAATGATCCGTTCGCGCGCGTCGGCAAGGAGTCGGTAACCGTGCAGATCACCAGCGTCGTTCGCGCCAGCGATTCGTCGTTCAACGTGCGCTGGACGGAGCAGCGTTTCGTCAACGGCGCGCCGGCGGGCACCCAACGCTGGAACGCCGTGATTTCCATCGTCCTGCAAACCCCGCGCACCGAGCAACG
>PNNC01000162.1 GCA_013824015.1 Polaromonas sp. | reverse complement strand
CGGGCACCACCGCGCTGACCGATACCCAGCCGCGCGCCCAGCGCCTGCGTTCGGTCGCCAACTGGCAGGCGCTGCTGCCCTTGCTTGAAGCCATGCCCGCGATCGCCGGCGTGTCGCCCATGGTGTCGGGCGCCGGCCTGGCGCTGCGCGGCGAGGCCACCCAGGCGATCGCGCTGCTGGGCGTGGACCTGGACCGCTACGACCGCGTGGTCGGACTGCGCGGCAAGGTGATCAGCGGCAACCCGCGGCTGGCCCCGGGCGAGGCCATCATCGGCCGAGAACTGGCGGCCGACCTCGGCGTGCGCGCCGGTGACCGCCTGACGGTGCAGACCGGCCTGGTCAGCGACTCGGTGCGTGTCACCGCGCTGGTGGACCTGGGGGTCAAGGATCTGAACCGGCGCACCGTCATCGTGCCGCTGCGCGCGGCGCAAAACCTGCTGGGCCTGCCCGGCGGCGCCACCAGCCTGGACCTGACCGTGAAGGACGTCTGGTCAGCCCAGGCGCTGGCCGGCGAGCTGCGCCGGCAGTTTCCCTACAAGATCGAGAGCTGGCAGGAGAGCAATGCACAACTCGTATCGGCCCTCAACGCCCAGTCGATCAGCACCTCGCTGATACGCGGCGTGGTGCTGGTGGTGGTGGTGCTGGGCATCGCCAGCGTGCTGGTGGTGTCTGTGGTGCAAAAGCGCCGCGAGATCGGCATCCTGCGCGCCATGGGCGCCACACGCGGTCAGATCCTGCGGCTGTTCCTGGTGCAGGGCGCGGTCGTCGGCGCGCTCGGCTCGGCGCTGGGCATTGTGCTGGCGGTGGCCATGATCTGGCTGTTCACCAAATTCGTGCGCGGCTCCGACGGCTTGCCGCTGTTTGTGATTGGCCTGCCGCTGGCCACGGCCGTGCAGGTGGCGCTGATCGCCACCGTGTGCGGGGTGCTGGCTGCGGTGGCGCCGGCGCGCCGCGCTGCCGCGCTGGACCCGGCCCAGGCGATACGGATGTGAACCCGTGACCACCGCCAACAACTCCCGCGCGCTGATCGACATGGGTGAGGTGCGCAAGAGCTACAACCTCGGCCTTCCCAGCCAGGCCGAGGTGCTGCACGGCGTGTCGCTGCAGGTGCAACGCGGCGAATTCATTGCGCTGATCGGCCCCTCGGGCTCGGGCAAAAGCACGCTGCTCAACATCGTCGG
>PNNC01000173.1 GCA_013824015.1 Polaromonas sp. | reverse complement strand
ATCGTTATGTTTGAGAAGTCTGGCCAGCCTGGCTCTTTTGCGCAAAATCCCAGGCCATGCGCGCCAGCGCCGGCGCGCCTTTGGCCGAGGCCACCGCCTGCGCGCTGGCGGCCGTGCCGGCTTCGACGCGTTTGGCAATGCCCTGCAAAATGGCGGCAAGGCGGAACAGGTTGTAGGCGAGGTAGAAATTCCAGTCGGCCTTGATCAGGTCCGGGCTGGCAAAACCGGTGCGCTCGCAGTACAGGCGGATGTAGTCGGCTTCACTCGGAATGCCCAGGCTGGTCACATCCAGGCCGCCGATGCCGCGGAAGGCGCCCGGCGGAATGTGCCAGGCCATGCAGTGGTAGCTGAAGTCGGCGAGCGGGTGGCCCAGGGTGGACAGCTCCCAGTCGAGCACCGCCAGCACCCGCGGCTCGGTCGGGTGGAACATCAGGTTGTCGAGGCGGAAGTCGCCGTGCACGATGGAGACCATGGCCTCGTCCCGCGCGCTGGCCGGAATGTTGGCCGGCAGCCAGGCCATCAGCTGGTCCATCTCGGGGATGGGCTGCGTGATGGAGGCGGTGTACTGCTTGCTCCAGCGGCCGATCTGGCGCTCGAAATAGTTGCCGGGTTTGCCGTAGTCGGCGAGACCGCGGTCCGCAAATTTCACCTTGTGCAGCGCGGCGATCACGCGGTTCATCTCGTTATAGATCTCGCCGCGCTGGGCGGTTGTCATGCCGGGCAGCGCCTGGTCCCAGAGCACGCGGCCCTCGACAAACTCCATCACGTAGAAGGCGCGGCCGATCACGGCTTCGTCTTCGCACAGGCAATACATTTTCGCCACCGGCACGTCGGTGCCCTGCAGGCCGCTCATGACCTTGAACTCGCGCTCGACCGCATGCGCCGAGGGCAGCAGCTTGGCCACCGGGCCGGGCTTGGCGCGCATCACGTAGGCGCGTGCCGGGGTGATCAGCTTGTAGGTCGGGTTGGACTGGCCGCCCTTGAACATCTCGACATGCAGCGGGCCCTGGAAACCGGGCAGGTGCCTGTCCAGATAGCTGCTCAGGGCCGCGACATCGAAGGCGTGCTGGCCCGAGACCTCGCGTGTGCCCAGAAAATGGTCAAAGTTGCTCATCGCTTATTTTTCCTGGTCGGATTCAGAGATGCGCAGCAGCGCTTCGCGGTTGCGCACCACCAGGCCGCCCGGCTCGATGCGGATCGCGTCCTCGCGCTCCATGGCCTTGAGTTCCTGGTTCACGCGCTGGCGCGA
>PNNC01000169.1 GCA_013824015.1 Polaromonas sp. | reverse complement strand
GGAGAAGAAAACCAATACCGGAGAGAAAATCCGGAGTCCTTGAAGCGCGCAGCGCTTCAAGGACGGGAATCCCAAGAGACAGCCATGTTTGCACGCGAGCGCAGCACACGCGGCCACATGAAGTCCGCCTCCATCGCCCAGCGGGGCGAGGGAGGGGCTAGGGGTGGGAGTGGGGAGTCAGAGCTGCTGTCCAAAGCAAACCCGACATGGAGCGAAGTGCCTCATCGGAGGCCAGCATCAGTGGTGCAACCGCCCATACTCCACAAGCGCGAGATGCCATGAAAAAGTAGCGAGATGGATCCCGGATCCAGTCCGGGATGACAAGCCAGGAAAATTTTCAGGAAGCCTTGACCGCAGCAACAAGCCTCTCGGCGCAGGCCAGCGCCTGCCCGGCATCCCGGGCTTCCACCATCACGCGGACCAGCGGCTCGGTGCCACTGGCGCGTATCAGCACCCGCCCGTTGTTGCCGAGTTCGGTCTTCACGGCCTCGGTTTCCGAGGCCAGCAGCTTGCTGCCAGCCCAGTCCTGGCCGGGCTGCAGCCGCACATTGAGCAGGGTCTGCGGGAACAGCGTGACGTCGGCCAGCAACTGCGCCAGGCTCTTGCCACTGCGCACACAGGCCTGCAGCACCTGCAGCGCGCTGATCAGGCCGTCGCCGGTGCTGTGTTTGTCCAGCGCCAGCAAATGGCCGGACCCTTCGCCACCGAGCAGCCAGCCTTTTTTCTCGAGTTCCTCGAGCACATAACGGTCGCCGACCTTGGCGCGCACGAATTCGACCCCCCTGGACTGCAGGGCTACTTCCACCGCCATGTTGGTCATCAGCGTGCCGACCGCGCCCGGCACTTTTTCGCCGCGCTCCAGCCGCTCGGCCACCATCAGGTAGAGCACCTCGTCGCCGTTGAAGAGACGGCCGGTGGCATCGACCAGTTGCAGCCGGTCGGCGTCACCGTCCAGCGCCACGCCGTAGTCGGCACCGTAGGCCGTCACGGCCTTGATCAGGGCCTCGGGGTGGGTGGCGCCGACCTCGTGGTTGATGTTGATGCCATCGGGCGAACAGCCGATGGCAATCACTTCGGCGCCGAGTTCATGGAACACCTCGGGCGCAATGTGATAAGCCGCACCGTGCGCAGCATCCACCACGATCTTCATGCCCTTGAGCGTCAGGTCATTGGCGAAGGTGCTTTTGCAGAATTCGATGTAACGGCCGGCCGCGTCATCGAGGCGGCGCGTCTTGCCCAGATTCGGTGAGTCGGCCCAGACCGGCGCTTCTTCGAGGGCTGCTTCCACCGCCAGCTCCCAGGCATCGTCGAGCTTGGCGCCC
>PNNC01000220.1 GCA_013824015.1 Polaromonas sp. | reverse complement strand
TCTCCTTCCCTGCGGGCTCCGGCCTGGTGGCCTTCGGCGCCGCCACCGGCGTGATGCCGCTGGACATGCCCGAATCGGTGCTGGTGCGTTTCAAGGGCGAAATGCAGCCCGGCGTGACCCTGCGCGACCTGGTGCACGCCATTCCGCTGTACGCCATCAAGGCCGGCCTGCTGACGGTGGCCAAGGCTGGCAAGAAGAACATCTTCTCGGGCCGCATCCTGGAAATCGAAGGCCTGCCCGACCTGAAGGTCGAGCAAGCGTTTGAACTGTCCGACGCCTCGGCCGAGCGCTCTGCTGCCGGCTGCACCATCAAGCTCAACAAGGAGCCGGTGCAGGAATACCTGAAGTCGAACATCGTTCTGATGAAGAACATGATCGCCGACGGTTACCAGGACGCCAAGACCCTGGCACGCCGCATCGAGAAGGTCGAAGCCTGGCTGGCCAATCCCAACCTGCTCGAAGCCGACAAGGATGCCGAATACGCCGCCGTCATCGAAATCGACCTGGCCGACATCAAGGAACCCATCGTCTGCTGCCCGAACGACCCGGACGACGCCAAGTTCCTGTCCGAAGTGGCCGGCACCAAGATCGACGAATCTTTCATCGGTTCGTGCATGACCAACATCGGCCACTTCCGCGCTGCAGCCAAGCTGCTGGGCGGCCAGCGCGACATCCCCGTCAAGATGTGGGTGGCACCGCCGACCAAGATGGACCAGTCCGAGCTGATCAAGGAAGGCCATTACGCTGCGTTCGGCGCCTCCGGTGCCCGCACCGAAATGCCCGGCTGCTCGCTGTGCATGGGCAACCAGGCCCAGGTGCGTGAAGGCGCAACGGTCATCTCGACCAGCACGCGCAACTTCCCCAACCGCCTGGGCAAGAACACCAACGTGTTCCTGGGCTCGGCCGAGCTGGCTGCCATTGCCTCCAAGCTGGGCAAGCTGCCGACCAAGGAAGAGTACCTGGCCGCGATGGGCGTGATCGATGCCGACAAGGCCAGCGTGTACCGCTACATGAACTTCGACCAGATCGAGGAATACGCCGACGTGGCCAAGGGCGTTGCCGCCTGAGGCGCACACCGCGCACAACAAAAAACCCGCCTCGGCGGGTTTTTTATTGGGTAGCACCCGGTCTGCAGACGGCGCGTGTTCAGGCGTTGGTAGCTGACGGCGCGGAGTTGCCTTTGGTCGCCGTCTCGCCTTCTGCGGCGGGTGGGGCGAGCCTGGACGCCAAGAAGTCGTCGTAGCCCTTCATCACCAGTTCATAGGTTTTCTGGATGCCTGCGGCCACCGTGCTGCCTTCGCCGAGCACGCCCAGGCCGCTGAGAATGTCGCGTGCCTCGCC
>PNNC01000182.1 GCA_013824015.1 Polaromonas sp. | reverse complement strand
GGACTTCGCCGACCTGGCACGGCGCGTGGCCGACAACCAGCCGCTGCTCAAAGAGCTGACCCACGAGCAGGAAAAGGCCGTGGTGGCCGACAAAAAACTGCTGCTCATGGCCATCTGCGTACTGAGCCAGTGGACGCTGGAGCAGGTGACCACCGCCTATCGCCTGACCGAGGCTGAGGGCATCAAATACCTCGCGCAACTCGACCGCATCGGCATCATCGAGCTGCGGCCGCTGAACCGCTACCGTCTCAAACTGGCCAAAACCTTCCGCTGGCGCCCGCATGGCCCGGTGATGAACTACTTTCGCGAGCATGCGCTGCTCGACTACTTTGCCGGCGGCTTCGACGGCGCCGGCGAAGGCGTGTTGCTGGTGCACGGCAACATCAGCCGCGCCCTGGCGCCCGCCTTCATGGAGCGCATGCAGCGCGTGGCCCAGGACTTTGCCCAGCAGCACCTGGCCGACCAGCGCCTGCCCGAGGCCGAACGCGAGGGCTACACCCTGCTGCTGGCCCTGCGCAGCTGGGAGTTCGAGGCCTTTGCGCACATGCGGCGCTGAGGCACGGGCCGCATCGGCGCCGCCGCCGGATACTCCTTTATTCATAGCTAATAACGCTTTCCTATAAAGCGTTTGAGGCCAAAAACACCTGATTAGGTACTTCCCTCAGATAGACCCGTTCGCCCTGAGCCTGTCGAAGGGCTGTTGGCAAAGGGCGCCCTGGCTTCGACAGGCTCAGCCTGAACGGATTGGGGAGAGAGGTTTGAGGTATGTACATAGTCAGGCAAAAACACTATCAATTTCATGCGCTTCCTTGTTGACAGGGAAGCGCCCTTCTGCGCCCGCTTGACGCTTCAAACAAAAACAACTATTCTTTAAATAACAAATTTTGTTAATTTAAAGATAGTTAAATGAAAACCACACGCCAACAGCAAGACACCACGCGCCGCCAGATCGTGGCCAGCGCGGTGGATTTGATGACCCGCCAGGGCTTTGACGGCACAACGATGAAAGACATCGCCCGCGCCGCCGCCATTGGCGACGCCACGATCTACAAATACTTCCCCACCAAAGACCGCATCGTGCTGGGCTACCTCGACGACGTGGCCCACCAGGCGCTGGCCGAGACGCTGCAGACGCCGGGCTTCGTGGGCTATCAACTGCAGGAAAAGCTGCAGCGCCTGACCGATGCCGTGCTGGAGCGCCTGCTGGCCGACCGCGAGTTTGTGGCCCAGGTGCGCGGCCTGGCGCGGCGCTCGCCGCTGTCGATGCTGGCCGAGCCGCTGGCGGCGCGGCAAAGCCTGCGCGAGGCCGTCGCCAGCTTTCTCGAAGCCGCCGAGGCCAGCGGCGAGATCGAGCCCTGCGACTTCAAGGGCATGGCGGGCGGGCTGTACACCGACTA
>PNNC01000023.1 GCA_013824015.1 Polaromonas sp. | reverse complement strand
CATGGGCTGGCCGACGATGTCGCCGATGGCGAAGATGTGCGGCACGTTGGTGCGCATCTGGATGTCGACGTTGATGAAGCCACGGTCGGTGACGGCAACGCCAGCTTTGTCGGCGGCGATCTTCTTGCCGTTGGGCGTGCGGCCCACGGCCTGCAGCACCAGGTCGTACACCTGCGGCGCAGGGGCGGTGCCGCCCTCTTCCGCTGCCGCAAACGTCACCTCGATGCCTTCGGGTGTGGCCTTGGCCCCCACCGTCTTGGTCTTGAGCATGATGTTGTCGAAGCGCTTGGCGTTCATCTTCTGCCAGATCTTGACGAGGTCGCGGTCGGCGCCCTGCATCAGGCCGTCCAGCATTTCCACCACATCGAGGCGCGCGCCCAGCGTGCTGTAGACGGTGCCCATTTCCAGGCCGATGATGCCGCCGCCGAGGATGAGCATGCGCTTGGGCACACCCTGCAGTGCCAGCGCGCCGGTGGAATCGACCACGCGCGGGTCGTCGGGCATGAAGGGCAGGCGCACGGCCTGGCTGCCGGCGGCGATGATGGCTTTCTGGAAGGTCACGACCTTCTTGCTGCCCGTCTTGTCCTGGCCGGTGCCGGTGGTTTCTTCCACTTCAAGGTGGTTGGCGCCGACAAAAGCCCCGTAGCCGCGCACGATGGTCACCTTGCGCATCTTGGCCATCTGGCCCAGACCGCCGGTGAGTTTGGCGATGACCTTTTCTTTGTGGCCGCGCAGTTTGTCGACGTTCACGCTGGGCGCGCCAAAATCCACGCCCAGGTCGGCCATGTGGCTCACCTCATCCATCACGGCTGCCACGTGCAGCAGCGCCTTGCTGGGGATGCAGCCCACGTTCAGGCACACGCCGCCGAGTTGGGCGTAGCGCTCGACCAGCACGACCTTGAGGCCCAGATCAGCCGCGCGGAAGGCGGCGCTGTAGCCGCCGGGGCCGCCGCCGAGCACGAGCAGGTCGCACTCCAGATCGGCCGTTCCGGCAAAACTGGATGCTTCTATTTTTATAGCTGCTGGCGCTTGTTGTGCTTTAGATTCAGATTGTTTTGTATCTGAAACTGTTTCTGGTTGTGCGCTTGCAGCTACTTTTTCAGGAGCAGATACCGGGGCCGCGTCGCGGGTTTCCAGCGTCAGCACCACTGCGCCTTCGGCGATTTTGTCGCCCAGTTTCACGCGCAGTTCTTTGACCACACCCGCATGGCTGGAGGGGATCTCCATGGAGGCCTTGTCGGACTCCACGGTGATCAGGCTTTGTTCGGCCTTGATGGTGTCGCCGGGTTGAACCAGCACTTCGATGATGGCCACTTCGGCGAAGTCGCCGATGTCGGGCACCTTGATGTCGATGATTGCCATGTGTTTGCCCTCGCGTTACATCACGATGCGGCGGAAGTCCGCCAGCAA
>PNNC01000133.1 GCA_013824015.1 Polaromonas sp. | reverse complement strand
CAAGCCCCGCTATGACAACTTCATCGGTGGCAAGTTTGTTGCCCCGGTCAAGGGTGGCTATTTCGATGTGCTCACCCCCATCACCGGCAAGCCCTACACCCAAGCGGCCCGGTCCACGGCCGAGGACATTGAACTGGCTCTGGATGCCGCCCATGCCGCATCAGCCAAGTGGGGCCGCACACCAGCGGCCGAGCGCGCCAACATCCTGCTTAAGATCGCCGACCGCATCGAGCAGAACCTGGAAATGCTGGCTTACGCCGAGACCGTGGACAACGGCAAGGCCATCCGCGAAACGCTGAACGCCGACATCCCGCTCACGGTGGATCATTTCCGCTATTTCGCCGGCTGCCTGCGCTCACAGGAAGGCAGCCTGAGCGAGATCGATGTCGACACCATCGCCTACCATTTTCACGAGCCCCTGGGCGTGGTCGGCCAGATCATCCCCTGGAACTTCCCCATCCTGATGGCAGCATGGAAGCTGGCCCCGGCCCTGGCGGCGGGCAACTGTGTGGTGCTCAAGCCGGCGGAATCCACCCCGGTGTCCATCCTGGTGCTGGCCGAGCTGATCGCCGACCTGCTGCCGCCCGGCGTGCTCAACATCGTCAACGGCTATGGCCGCGAAGTCGGCATGCCACTGGCCAGCAGCAAGCGCATTGCCAAGATTGCCTTCACGGGCTCGACCGCCACCGGGCGCGTGATTGCCCAGGCCGCCGCCAACAACCTGATTCCGGCCACGCTGGAACTGGGCGGCAAATCGCCCAACATCTTTTTCGCCGATATTGCCAACGCCGACGATGATTTCTTTGACAAGGCCATCGAAGGCCTGGTGCTGTTTGCCTTCAACCAGGGCGAGGTCTGCACCTGCCCATCGCGCGCACTCATCCAGGAATCGGTCTACGACAGGTTCATGGAGCGGGCGCTCGCACGGGTTCGGGCCATCAAGCAGGGCAGCCCGCTGGACACCGACAGCATGATGGGCGCCCAGGCCTCGGTCGAGCAGATGAAGAAAATCGAGACCTATCTGGCGCTCGGCAAGGAAGAAGGGGCACAGGTGCTCATTGGCGGCGACCGCGCACAACTGCCTGGCGACCTGGCGGGCGGCTACTACATTCAGCCCACCCTCTTCAAGGGCCACAACAAGATGCGCATCTTCCAGGAAGAAATCTTCGGCCCGGTGCTGGCCGTGACCACCTTCAAGGATGAGGCCGAGGCGCTGCAGATCGCCAACGACACGCCGTATGGCCTGGGCGCCGGTGTCTGGACGCGCGATGGCAGCACGGCTTACCGCATGGGCCGCGCCATTCAGGCCGGCCGCGTCTGGACCAATTGCTACCATGCCTATCCGGCGCATGCCACGTTCGGCGGCTACAAGGAATCGGGCATCGGCCGCGAAACCCACAAGGTCATGCTGGACCACTACCAGCAAACCAAGAACCTGCTGGTGAGCTACAGCCCCAAGGCGCTGGGTTTCTTCTGATCTGCAGAGCACCCCAATGAGAAAA
>PNNC01000020.1 GCA_013824015.1 Polaromonas sp. | reverse complement strand
CTCATGAGAGGAGGGCGAAGTTGAAATGCGCTCTGATCATGGCGGGCGGCACCGGCGGCCACATCTTCCCCGGCCTGGCCGTGGCGGAGGCGCTGCGTGAGCGCGGCTGGCGCGTGCACTGGCTGGGCGGCAAGGGCACGGCGGAACGGCCCAGCATGGAGAGCCAGCTGGTGCCGCCGCGCGGATTTGCCTTTGAAAGCATTGATTTTTCCGGTGTGCGTGGCAAGGGGCCGGTCACGCTGGCGCTGCTGCCCATGCGCCTGCTCAAGGCCTTCTGGCAGAGCATTGCTGTGGTGCGCCGCGTCAAACCCGATGTGGTGGTCGGCCTGGGCGGCTACATTGCTTTCCCGGCCGGCATGATGAGCGTCTTGCTGGGCAAACCGCTGGTGCTGCATGAGCAGAACTCGGTGGCCGGTTTGGTCAACAAGGTGCTGGCTGGTGTGGCCGACCGGGTGTTCACGGCTTTCCCCGGCGTTTTAAACAACGCGCAGTGGGTGGGCAATCCGCTGCGTCCCGCGTTCACGCAGCAGCCCGATCCCCAGACCCGGTTTGCCGGCCGCAGCGGGCCGCTGAAAGTGCTGGTGGTTGGGGGCAGCCTGGGCGCGCAGGCGCTGAACCGCATCGTGCCGCAGGCGCTGGCGCTGATTCCACTGGAACAGCGCCCCCATGTGTTGCACCAGAGCGGCGCCAGCCAGATCGACGCGCTGCGCGAGAACTACCGGGTCGCCGGTGTGCAGGCCGAACTGACCCCGTTCATTGAGGACACCGCGGGTGCCTTCGCCGAGGCCGACCTGGTGGTGTGCCGCGCCGGCGCCAGCACCGTGACCGAAATTGCCGCCGTCGGCGCTGCCGCACTGTTTGTGCCCTTTCCCGCCGCGGTGGACGACCACCAGACCCGCAATGCGGCCTTTCTGGTGGACCAGGGCGGCGGCTGGCTGGTGGCGCAGCAGGCGCTGACGCCGCAGTACCTCGCCGATATGCTACAAAAAACAGAGCGCTCCACCCTTTTGGAACGTGGGCTACAGGCCAAAAAGATGCAAAAAACAAATGCCACTGCCGAAGTCGTGGCCGCCTGTGAGGAGTTGGCGACATGAAACACGCGATCAAACACATCCATTTCATCGGTCTGGGCGGATCCGGCATGTCCGGCATCGCCGAGGTGCTGCATAACCTCGGCTACGTGATCTCGGGTTCCGACCTGTCCGACAGCGCGACCTTGCGCCGGCTGGCCGGTCTGGGCATCAAGACCTTTGTCGGCCATGCGGCTGACAACCTGGCCAATGTGGATGCCGTGGTGACCTCCACCGCGGTGCAGGCCGACAACCCCGAGGTGCTGGCTGCGCGCGAAAAACGCATTCCGGTGGTGCCGCGCGCGCTGATGCTGGCCGAGCTGATGCGCCTGAAGCAGGGCATAGCGATTGCCGGCACCCATGGCAAAACGACAACCACCAGCCTGGTCGCCAGCGTGCTGGCCGAGGGCGGGCTGGACCCGACGTTTGTGATCGGCGGACGCCTGAACAGCGCTGGCGCCAACGCCAAGCTGGGCTCGGGC
>PNNC01000183.1 GCA_013824015.1 Polaromonas sp. | reverse complement strand
GGGCGCATCGCCACGCTGGCCGCTTACCGGCACCTGGGCGTCACCCCGCCCAAGTCGGGGCCGGAACTGTTTGAATGACACGCGCCCGGCGTTGTTGCAGCGGGCGTCTGATCCGGCTGCGTTGATGTATGTCAACAAGCCAGAGGGGACGTGGCGTCACAGTCTCGTGACAATGAAACGGCACTGGCTATGGCTTGCAATCATCATGGCGGCCATGGTGGCGGCAGTGTCCGGATGGATGACCCTGCGCAGTCCCCAAGTTGCAAGCGTCGAAATGCGCCATGCGCCCTTGCTGCGCACCCTGCAATTTTCTGCCCGCGTCGCGACCCTGTCGCGCGTTGATGTGGGCAGCACCCTGACCGGGCGCGTCGCGCGGGTCGCCGTGGCCGAGGGCGCCCAGGTGCGCGCGGGCGATGTGTTGATCTCGCTGGAAACCGATGAACTGCGCGCGGCCCTGGCGCAAGCCGTGGCGGCTGAGCGCCAGGCCGAGGCCACGCTGCAGGCGGCCAGGGCCACCCTGCGGCGGGTGCAACAACTGGTGGCGCAGGGCTTTTACAGTCCGGCGCAACTCGACGATGCGCAGCGCGCAGCAGATGTCGCGCTCGCGCAGCAGGGATCGGTGCGGGCCGCGACGGCGGCGGCGCGCGCCCGCCTGGCTCAGGCGGCCGTTCTGGCACCCACCGATGCACGGGTGCTGACGCGCGATGTCGAGCCGGGGCAGATCGTGCAGCCCGGCAAGGCGCTGATGAGCCTGGCACTGGCCGGCCCCACGCAGCTCACCGCGCAGGTGGACGAGCGTTTCCTCGACCAGTTGCAGCCGGGCCAGAAGGCGGCGGTGGTGGCCGACGCTTTTGCCGACCAGCGTTTTGCCGCCCGCGTGTTGTCGATTGCCCCAGCGGTGGATGCCCAGCGCGGCGCGATCGAAGTCAAGTTTGCACTCGAGCAGCAGGCGCCGGCCTTTTTGCGGGAAGACATGACGCTGTCGGTCGAGGTCGAGACCGGCCGGCGCGAACGCGCGCTGGTGCTGCCGCTCAGTGCCCTGCGCACGCAGCCTTCGCCCACCACCGCCACCGTGCTGGTCGCCGACGCGGGTCGCGCGCAGGAGCGCACGCTGCGCCTGGGCCTGCGCACGCTGGATGCGGTCGAGGTGCTCGAGGGTCTGGCTGAAGGGGAAGCCGTGCTGCTGGGAAACAGCGTCCGGCCGGGTGACCGGGTCAAGGCACGCGCCATGCCCTGGCAAGCGGGACAGCCGCTGACCCGGACAGCGCCCTCCTCCGACGCCGGTTCGGCCATGTCCAACGCCATGGGACGCTAAGGCGTATTAGCCCCACATGTTCTCCTGGCCAGGTTTTGAACTGCGCGTGGCGCTGCGTTTCCTGCGCGAGGGACGCATGCAGACCTTGCTCATCATCGTCGGCGTGGCGGCCGGCGTCGCGGTGATTGCCTATATTTCGGCGCTGATCAGCGGCCTGCAGGGCAGCACCCTGACCAAGACCCTGGGCGCACAGGCGCACATCAGCGTGCGCGCGCCGGATGACGTGGTCACACCGGCCTGGCCGGCCGTGG
>PNNC01000149.1 GCA_013824015.1 Polaromonas sp. | reverse complement strand
AGGCGGCGATGCTGGCGGCTTGCACGATGGGGCTCATGGCGCTGCCGTGGTAGGTGCGGTAGAGCAAAAACGGCTTGATCAGCGCGGCATCGCCGGCCACAAAACCGCTGCGCAGCCCGGGCACATTGCTGCGTTTGGACAGGCTGGTCAGCGCGATCAGGTTTTTGAAGTCATGGCGACCCAGTTGCGCCGCGGCCTGCAGGCCGCCCAGCGGCGGCTCGTCGCGGAAGTAGATCTCGCTGTAACACTCGTCCGAGGCGATCACAAAGCCGTACCTGTCGCTGAGTTCGAACAGCAGCTTCCATTCGTCCAGGCCCATGACCGCGCCGGTCGGGTTGCCGGGCGAGCAGACAAACAGCAGTTGCGTCTTTTGCCAGACCTCCGGCGGCACCGCGGCCCAGTCCACCCCAAAGTTGCGCGCTGGATCGCTGGGCGCGAACCAGGTGTCGGCACCAGCCAGCAGGGCCGCGCCTTCATAGATTTGATAGAAGGGATTTGGTGACACCACCGTCGCACCGGGCCGGGTCGGGTTAATCACCGTCTGGGCCAGCGCAAACAGCGCCTCGCGCGAGCCGTTGACCGGCAGGATCTGGGTCAACGGGTCCAGCGCCAGGCCGTAGCGGCGTTGCAGCCAGCCGGCCATGGACTGCCGCAGTTTCGGCTCGCCGGCGGTCGCCGGGTAACTCGCCAGCCCGGCCAGGCTGGCGCTCAGCGCGGTCTTGATCAACTCGGGGGTCGCATGTTTGGGCTCGCCGATGCCCAGGCTGATGGGGCGGAAGGCGGGATTCGGCGTGATACCGGCGTGCAGCAGGCGCAGCCGCTCGAAAGGGTAGGGTTGCAGGCGTTTCAACAGGGGATTCATGGCCCGGATTATCCCGTGTGTGCGCCGGGGGACGGACCGGCGTCACCGCCGGGTCTGTCAATTGCTCCTGAATTGATAGCTTCCCGGCCTTTCCGGACATGGGCTGGAGGCCGATTTGGTGCCTGAAACAACCAGGGGGGCAGCGGTACGCTGCCGGTCACCCTTTTTTACAGCGGCCAGCCATCCCGCCTCGGGTAACATTGCAGGCTATGGATTGCTGGAGGCGGTTCGGTTGCCTCCGAAAAGCGCTATAAAAATCAATGACTTAGCTTCAAAGCGCCAAGAAAAAAACAGGGTCTGCCGTGCGTCTCAATTCGATCAAGTTATCCGGGTTCAAATCGTTTGCCGAACCGACCAATTTTGTCTTGCCCGGCCAGCTGGTCGGCGTGGTCGGCCCCAACGGTTGCGGCAAATCCAACATCATGGATGCCGTGCGCTGGGTGCTCGGCGAAAGCCGCGCCTCCGAGCTGCGTGGCGAGTCCATGCAGGACGTGATCTTCAACGGCACCAACATCCGCAAGCCGGCCAGCCGCTCCAGCGTCGAGCTGGTCTTTGACAATGCCGACCACCGGGCCGGCGGCCAGTGGGGCCAGTTTGCCGAAATCGCCGTCAAGCGTGTGCTGACGCGCGACGGCACCAGCAGCTACTACATCAACAACCAGCCGGTGCGCCGGCGCGATGTGCAGGACGTGTTCCTCGGCACCGGCCTGGGA
>PNNC01000072.1 GCA_013824015.1 Polaromonas sp. | reverse complement strand
GTTATGTGCTCGGGGACAACATGGCACCGTGGTTCGGTGGCTCCGCCTCGCTGTCCTCGGACTTCATCAAGAAGAATCCCGACGCGGCCAAAAAATTCGTCGCTGCCTACGGCAAGGGCGTGGCCTACGTCCGCAGCAAGTCGGTCGAGGCACGCCAGTACCTCAAGGGTTACACCCCGATCGAGGGCGCGCTGACCGGCGAGGTGCCGCTGGCGGCCTACATGATGTACAACGAATTCAAGCCGTCGGACGTCGCGCACTTCCAGAAGTTCTTCGACCTGTTCTCGGAAAAAGGCATTTTCAGTTCGCGCCTGATGGTGGACTCGATGCTCTACAAGGGCTGACCATGGAAACCTCTTCCGTGACGGCAGCGTCTGCCAAACCCTGGGCGCCACCGGCGGGTGCCCCGGCGGCCGTTGTGCAGCGCACGCCGGTGCTCGAGCGGGCCTTGCCCTTCATCGGCCCGGTGGTGCTGTTTATCGTCTGGGACCTGGTGGTGCGGCTGGGTTTCATCAAGGCCATCCTGCTGCCACCGCCGCTGGATGCCCTCGGTGCGCTGGTCAACGGCCTGGCCGGCGGGCCGCTGCTCAAGGACTTTGCCGTCACCGTCTGGCGCACGGTGCAGGCGTTTTTGATTGCCGCCGCCGTTGGCATGCCGCTCGGTGTGCTGCTGGGCAGCAACGAAAAGGCCTACCGCAGCGTCGAGTTCCTGATCGACTTTTTCCGCTCGACGCCCTCGTCGGCGCTGATCCCGCTGTTCCTGATGATCTTCGGCGTGTCGGACATCAACAAGGTGGCCATCGCCGCTTTCGGCGCCCTGCTGATCGTGGTGTTCAACAGCGCCTACGGCGTGATCAACGCGCGCAAGCAGCGCGTGATGGCGGCCAGGGTCATGGGCGCCACACGCTGGCAGGTGTTCAAGGATGTGCTGGTCTGGGAAAGCCTGCAGCCGAGTTTTGTCGGCCTGCGGTCGGCCGTGTCGATGGCGCTGGTGATCGTGATCGTTGCCGAGATGTTCATCGGCGCCGACACCGGCCTGGGCAACCGCATCATCAACTCGCAGCAGGTGATGAACGTGAAGGACATGTACGCGTCCATCCTGGCCGCCGGTGCGCTGGGTTACGCGCTCAACATCTTCTTCCTGGTGCTGGAGCGGCGCATCGTCCACTGGAGCGGCAGATGAGGCCCCCACGTTCGCTTTCTGCGGGCCGGCCCTTCGACAGGCTCAGGACAGGCCAAGGCCGGGCCCGCGGCCCCTGCCTGGACGAGACCTGTGCGCGGCCAGTTCCTCAACATGAAATTTATGGGAGTGCGTCATGTCCGCTGTAATCAACGCGCCGGTGTACGCCGACGTGCCGGTGCCGGCCTTCAAGCCCGGACCGGCCGGCACCCACATCACGATCCGCGGCCTGACCAAGTACTTTGCCGGCTGGCCGCTGTACGAGGACTTCAACCTCGACATCCCGAAACACAAGATCGTGTCGGTGTTCGGCCCCAACGGCTGCGGCAAGTCCACGCTGATCAACATGATCGCCGGGCTGGTGCCCATCGATGCCGGCGAGATCCTGTTTGACGGCAAGTCGCTGAAAGACACCAAGAT
>PNNC01000074.1 GCA_013824015.1 Polaromonas sp. | reverse complement strand
GCCTCGTCCGACGAGGTGTTTGTGCAACTGCGGCGCATGCATGTCGAACTCGGCACCACCTTTGTGGTGGTCACCCACGACCCGCGCCTGGCCGCGCGCTGCGACCGGCTGGTCGAACTGATCGACGGCCGCATCGCGCGCGACGAAGCCGTGACCCGCGCGCCGGCCTGAACGGTTTCCAGGCGGCGCGCCGGGCAAGGGGCGGATGCCTGGCTGCTGGCGCCTAGTGGCCCATTTTCCCCTGCAGCACGGCGACCAGATGGCCCTTGGCCTCGGCGAGCTGGGCCTTGTCGCTGTCGTGCACCTTGCGGAAAAACGCGGCGCATTCAGCTGAGCCGGCTTTTTCCGCGTCCTTGATGTACTGGTCGTAAGCCATCAGCGCCTGCGCCTTGTTCTGGATCAGCGTGATCCAGTCATATTCAAGATTGCTGATGGGATGGTGGTCGCTCGATTGTTCTTGCATGAAAGCTCCTGTTGAAATACAAAAGCTTAGGAAACCGGGGAGCCGCCCGCTGTAGGCCTGCACCGACGGATGCACTTCCCCGGCGCCGCCAGATACCGCTCGCAGCGGTGCCTCATCCCTTCGGTCGCCCGCAAGCGGCAGGCCTGGCGTTGAACACGATCAGGATTTGCGCAAGGTAATACGTCGCCAGCACCCACAGCGACGCCATCGGCAAGGGCTGGGCAAACTTGTTGGTGGCCAGCAGTGCGTCGCTGAGCATGAAAAAGCTGGCGCCGACCGCCACGCCGGCGGCAGCCTTGTCGCGCAGCACGGTCGCCCGGCCAATCGCCTGCGCGGCCATCAGCGCGATCACCATGGCGTAGGCCGCCACCGCGATACGCAGCACCGGGTTCAGGCCGTTGAACAGCAACGCGTACATCAGCGCACCCAGGCCCAGCGTCGCTGCCAGCGAGCGCCGGCTGGCCATCCAGGGCACGCCCTGCTTGAACAGCGCGATGTAAAACAGGTGGGCGACCAGGAAGGCCACCAGGCCGGGAATAAAAAGCCCCGGAAACATCAGCAGGCAGTCGCCTGCCAGCGAACACACCAGCGCGGCCAGAAGAAGATGGTCGAATCGGCCTCCAGCCCTTTCGCGCCATGGGCGGACAGCTACCAAAACAATAGCAAATACAAGCGCCAGCGGTTTCGCCACGCGGTGCGCGTCGACGAAACCCAGCGCTGCGGTGGCAGTCGCCAGCGCGGCGACCTCGATCAGCACCACCTGCAGCACCGACAGCCGGCCCTGCAGCAGGCCGCCCACCGCCCACAGGCCGGTGCCCAGCGCGGCCAGCCAGACCAGCGCCGGCCCCGGCGCCATCGCGTCGGCATGCCAGAGGAAATACGCGACGCCTGCCAGCAGCAGCAGAAACTGCACGCCGCCGAGCACCGCCACCGCCGCGGACACCGGTGGATGGAAGCGCTGGACACGTGTGATATCGAAGCCCTCTTTCGGAAAACGCGCGGCCACGTCGGCCGGCAGCCAGCCCGGCGGCTTGAACCAGACACGCAGCTTGTCGCCCCAGCTTCCGGCGTGCCAGGACGTCTTGCCCAGTGCCCAGTAGACCTCGGCATTGGCCCACAGCGGGTCCCAGCTGTTGAGCGGGCTGCGCGTGCCGTAGACACATTTTTCGTCTTCCTCGCGGAAGCTGCCGAAC
>PNNC01000033.1 GCA_013824015.1 Polaromonas sp. | reverse complement strand
CGGACAGCGCCATCCGCATGGATCTCGACGCCCGGGCTGTCGCGATCCTCTCCGGCATCACCACCGCCACCCTGACCACCCTGCTGCTGAAAAAAGGTCTGCGCAACGTCTGGCTGCGCGGCGCAAGACCGCTGCGTCCCGGTCAGCCGCGGCTGGTGGGACGCGCCTTCACCCTGCGTTTTGTGCCGGCACGCGAAGACCTGGCGACGCCCGAATCGTGGTCTTCGCCGATCTCGACCCGCGCCGCGATCGAGGCTATGCCGGCCGGCTGCATTGCGGTGGTCGATGCCATGGGTGTGGCCGACGCCGGCATCTTCGGCGACATCCTGTGTGCGCGCATGCAAAAGCGCGGCGTGACGGCGCTGGTCACCGACGGCGTGGTGCGGGATCAGGCCGGCGTGCTGGGCACCGGCCTGCCGGTCTGGTGCAATGGGGCGGCCGCGCCACCGTCGGTCGCCGGCCTGACCTTTGTGGCCTGGCAGCAGCCAGTGGCCTGTGGCGGCGTCGCGGTGTTTCCCGGCGATGTGGTGGTCGTCGATGACGACGGCGCGGTGTTGATCCCGGCCGCGCTGCTGGACGAAATGCTGGCGCTGGCGCCCGAGCAGGAGCGTCTCGAGTCCTGGATCATGGCCGAGGTCGAGGCCGGCGCATCGCTGCCGGGCCTGTACCCGCCCAACGCCGAAAACAAGGCGCGTTACGAGGCCGCCCAAAAAGCCGGCAAATAGCGGCCGTCGCTCTTTGTTCTTGCGGGCCTGACCCGCCATCCATGCCACATCCACAGCAACCGTGGTTCACGACCATGGATCCCGGTTCAAGCCCGGGATGACATGCTGTTTGCTATCAAGTTGATAACACGTCACGCAGGCGCAACATGGGGAAACGCCCGTTTTCCCACAAATTTTCCATCGACGGATCCCGGCTGATCAGCAACTGCGCCATCAGCGGCGCCAGCGGGGTCGCGTCGGGATCGGCCAGCAGCAGGTAACGTGCTTCCCGGTCGTCGTCGGGGTCGGTCAACTGGCCTATCCAGTCCAGCGACATCAGGGTCTCCAGCACCGGTTCGAGTTGCAGCACATCGACCTGCAACGCCTTGGCCAGTTCCGAGCCTTCCATGCCGATACGCGTGGTGCTGCGCGCCTGGTGCAGTTGCTGCAGCAGTTCGACCGCTAGCTGGAACTGCCAGCCGTGGCTGTTGCCGCGGCGCGCCACGCCGGCCAGCAGGCTGGGCAGGTAGGCGGCAATCACCGCGCCGAGCAGCACGATGACCCAGGCGACATAAATCCAGACCAGCAAAATCGGCAAGGTGGCAAACGCGCCGTAGACCAGCGAGTAGGTCGGCACATTGCTGAGGTAAAGCGCGAGCACTTTTTTGGCCAGCTCGATGCCGGCCGCGACAAACAGGCCACCGGCCCAGGCATGGGACCAGCGCACAAAGGTGTTGGGCACGTAACGGTACAGCGCCGCCATGCCGCCGGCCAGCAGGAAAAACTGCAGGATGTCCAGCAACACGCGCAAGCCGCCGGGCATGGTGCTGACAACACCGCGCGAGCCCGAGATCACATAGGAGGTCACGGCCAGGCTGGCGCCCAGCACCAGCGGTCCCAGCGTGATGGCGGCCCAGTAAATCAGCACGCGCTGCGCCAGCGGCCGCGGTTTTTTGACGCGCCAGATGCCGTTGAGCGTGCG
>PNNC01000201.1 GCA_013824015.1 Polaromonas sp. | reverse complement strand
GCACAAATGACAAAACGGCCCGCCGCCCGGCCGCGTATCGCTTTGGCACTGGCGGGCGGCGGACGTCCAGCTGCTGCGCAGCCAGCCGCCACGGCACAAATGACAAAACGGCCCGCCGCCCGGCCGCGTATCGCTTTGGCACTGGCGGGCGGCGGGCCGTTGGGCGCGATCTACGAAATCGGCGCCCTGTGCGCGCTCGACGAAGCGCTGCAGGGCCTGTCTTTCACGAACCTGCATCACTACGTCGGTGTCTCGGCCGGTGGCTTTATCGCGGCCGGACTGGCCAACCGCATGACGCCGCGCGAGTTGTGCGCCGCATTCATTGAAAACGACCACCAGGCCTCGGAAGTGTTTGATCCGGCGTGGCTGCTGATGCCGGCCTATGGCGAATTCCTGCGCCGCGGCATCATGCTGCCGGGGCTGACGGCGTCGGCGCTGTGGCGCGCCACCTTCGGGCGAAAGTCGCTGCTCCATGCGCTGGAAACCCTGGGCCCGGCGCTGCCGACGGGAATGTTCTCGAACGAGGAAGTGGACCGGCGCCTGGCCGCCCTGTTCTCCAGAAACGGCCGTACCAACAACTTCCGTGAGCTGGGCACGCGGCTCACGCTGGTGGCCACCAACCTCGACAGCGGCGAAGCCGCGCCCTTCGGCCAGCCCGGCTGGGACCATGTGCCGATCTCCAAAGCGGTGCAGGCCAGTTCGGCGCTGCCCGGGCTGTTTCCCCCGGTGGAAATCGACAACAGCTACTACGTGGACGGTGCGCTCAAGAAAACCCTGCACGCCGGCGTGGCGATGGACGGCGGCATCGACCTGATGCTGTGCCTGAACCCGCTGGTGCCGTTTGACGCCACGCAGGCGCCGGCGCTGTCGATGAGGCAACGCGTGATGCGGCGGGGCCTGCCCCGGGAACGGCAGGCCATCCCGCGCATCGTCGACGGCGGCCTGCCGGCGGTGCTGAGCCAGACCTTCCGCTCCATGATCCACTCGCGCCTGGAGCTGGGCATGAAACACTACGAACACGCCTACCCCGACACCGACATCGTGCTGATCGAGCCCGATGCCCGCGACACCGACATGTTCCTGGCCAACACCTTCAGTTACGGCCAGCGGCGCCAGCTCGCCGAGCATGCCTACCAGACGACGCGCGAAATGCTGCGCTCGCGCAAGACCAGCCTCTCGGCCAAGCTGGCGCGTCACGGGGTGTCGCTGAACCTGGCGGTGCTGGAAGACACCCGCCGCCACCTGGTCAGCCCGGCGCCCGCGCCGACCCGCCTCGGCCGGGCCATCCGTTCACTCGAGGAAGCCATGGAAGACGTGAGCCACGCGTTGGGGCCTGCCGCGCCGCGCCTGGCATGAGCGGTCCCGCTCGTCTTCCCCAGTTCCAGGACCCACCTCCGTGCGTTAGAGTAGTTAAAAATACGAGGTAGACACCATGGCGAAAAAAGCGCCGCGCCGAACTGCTGAACGCATCCTCGAGGTGACGCTTGATCTGTTCAACCGTTTCGGCGAACCCAATGTGTCGACCACGCTGATTTCGGCCGAGCTGGGCATCAGCCCCGGCAACCTCTACTACCACTACCCGGCCAAGGACGAGCTGATCAACTCGCTGTTCGACCGCTACGAACGCGCCCTGAGCGAGCTGCTCAATGCCAGCGACAGCGTGCGCGACGTCGAGGACGCCTGGTTCTTCATGCACTCGCTGTTCGAGCT
>PNNC01000172.1 GCA_013824015.1 Polaromonas sp. | reverse complement strand
CCAACGTCAAGATGAGCATGAACCCGTTTGACGAGATCGCGGTCGAAGAAGCCGTGCGCCTGAAAGAAAAGGGCGTCGTCACCGAAGTCATCGCCGTCTCCTGCGGCGTGGCGCAGTGCCAGGAAACCCTGCGCACCGCCATGGCCATCGGCGCCGACCGCGCCATCCTGGTCGAGACCGACGTGGAGCTGCAGCCGCTGGCCGTCGCCAAGCTGCTCAAAGCCCTGGTGGACAAGGAACAACCGGGTCTGATCATCCTGGGCAAGCAGGCCATCGACGACGACGCCAACCAGACCGGTCAGATGCTCGCCGCGCTGGCCGACCTGCCGCAGGCCACCTTCGCCAGCAAGGTGGAAGTGGCCGACGGCAAAGCCAGGGTCACCCGCGAGATCGACGGCGGGCTGGAGACCCTGGAAGTGAACCTGCCCGCCGTCATCACCACCGACCTGCGCCTGAACGAGCCGCGCTACGTGACGCTGCCCAACATCATGAAGGCCAAGAAGAAGCCGCTGGAGACCGTCAAGCCCGAAGATCTGGGCGTGGACGTGACGCCGCGTCTCAAGACGCTCAAAGTCAGCGAGCCGCCCAAGCGCGGCGCCGGCATCAAGGTGGCCGATGTGGCCGCACTCGTGGAAAAACTCAAAAACGAAGCGAAAGTGATTTGACCCCCCGCGCCGCCTGCGGCGTCACCCCTCAGGGGGCGCGCCTGGTGGCCCGGCGAAGCCGGTTCCACGGGCGCCTGGAAACAAGACACCTCGCTGATCGAACACTTTTTAAGGACTCACGTCATGACCGCACTCGTCATTGCCGAACACGACAACACCACCATCAAGGGCGCAACCTTCAACACCGTCACAGCCGCCGCCCAATGCGGTGGTGATGTGCACGTGCTGGTGGCTGGCCACAACGCCGGTGCTGCTGCTGCGCAGGCTGCCCAGATCGCCGGCGTGAGCAAGGTGATCCACGCCGACGCCGAAGGTTTTGCCCACGGCCTGGCCGAGAACGTGGCAGCCCAGGTGCTGGCCATCGCCAGCGGCTACAGCCACATCCTGTTCCCCGCCACCGCTGCCGGCAAGAACGTCGCGCCCCGCGTGGCCGCCAAGCTCGATGTCGCGCAGATCAGCGAAATCAGCAAGGTGGTCAGCGCCGACACCTTCGAGCGCCCGATCTACGCCGGCAACGCAGTGGCCACGGTGCAGAGCAGCGACGCCACCAAGGTCATCAGCGTGCGCGCCACCGGCTTCGACGCCGCAGGCCAGGGCGGCTCGGCCACCGTGGAGACCGTGGCTGCTGCTGCGGGCAACGGCCAGAGCGTTTACCTGGGCAGCGAGATCGCCAAGAACGACCGCCCCGAACTGACCGCCGCCAAGATCATCGTCAGCGGTGGCCGTGCGCTGGGCAGCAGCGAGAAGTTCAACGAAGTCATGACCCCGCTGGCCGACAAGCTGGGCGCGGCCATCGGCGCCAGCCGCGCGGCGGTGGACGCGGGCTACGCCGCCAACGACCTGCAGGTGGGCCAGACCGGCAAGATCGTGGCGCCGCAGCTCTACATCGCGGCCGGCATCTCGGGCGCGATCCAGCACCTGGCCGGCATGAAAGACTCCAAGGTGATCGTGGCGATCAACAAGGACCCCGAAGCGCCGATCTTCTCGGTGGCCGACTACGGGCTGGAGGCCGATCTGTTCACCGCCGTGCCGGAACTGGTCAAGGCGCTGT
>PNNC01000100.1 GCA_013824015.1 Polaromonas sp. | reverse complement strand
GAAGGCACGGTCGCCGATCACGCTGCTTTCACCAAAGTCCAGGTCCAGCACCGGCGTGAAGCTGAAATCGACGCCGCAGGAGCGCAGCTCGGCGCCCAGCACATAACCGCAGGCGGTGGCGGCATTGGTCGCGGCCAGCGCGTCCTTCAGCCACAACTCGCCGAGCGTGCGCATCGGCGGCAAATGGGTGAAACCGTCGGTTTTGAAACGCTGCACCCGGCCGCCTTCATGGTCCACGCAGATCAGCAGGTCCTGGCGCAGCTTCTTGATCTCGCTGCACAGCGCGCTGAGCTGCGCGCGGTTTTCCCAGTTGCGGGCAAACAGGATGATGCCGCCGGTCAGCGGGTGCTTCAGGCGTTGTTTGTCGGTCTTGCTCAGGCTCAGGCCGGCGATGTCGATGATCAGGGGGGCGTGTTGGGTCATGGTTCGTTTTCAGGTAAGAAAAAATCAGGGCTTGGGTGTGTACTCGACCACCACAAAGCTGGCGGCGTAGTCGGTTTCGTCGGTCACGCTGACATGCGCGGTCAGGCCCTGGGCTTCGAACCATTCCTTGAGCACGCCGTGCAGCACGATTTCGGGTTTGCCGCTGGCCGCCTTGGCAATTTCGCAGTTGCGCCAGGTCATGGGCATACGCATGCCCAGGCCAATCGCCTTGCTGAAGGCCTCTTTGGCGGAAAAGCGCGTGGCCAGGTAACGCAGGCCGCGTTCGGGCCAGCGCGTACTGCGGGTTTTCCAGGTCGCGAGTTCGGCGTCGCTGAGGATCTTCTGCGCAAAACGTTCGCCATGGCGCTCGAAGCTGGCGCGCACACGGCGCACGTCGCAGATGTCCGTGCCTATGCCGTAAATCATGCGGGGGAAAATCCGGCGTCGATGCAACGCAGGTAGGCAGCGACCGTGGCGCTGTAGCCGAGCTCCAGCGCATCGGCGATCAGCGCATGGCCGATCGACACTTCGAGCACGCCGGGCACGGCGCGCAGGAAATCGGCGAGGTTGTCACGGTTCAGGTCGTGGCCGGCATTCACTCCCAAATGGATAGCAGCAGCGGCCCGTCCGGTATGGGCGAACTGCTCAAGAACCTTGTCTTTTTCAGGCGTGCCCCAGGCCCGGGCATAAGTCTCGGTGTAGAGCTCGACCCGGTCGGCGCCCACCTCCTTGGCCGCGGCCATGGCTTCAGGTACCGGGTCCATGAACAGGCTGACCCGTACGCCGCGCTGGTGCACCTCGGCGATCAGCGGCTTCAGGCGCGCCGCGTCATCGGGGAAGCTCCAGCCGTGGTCGCTGGTGAACTGGCTTTCGCCGTCGGGCACAAAGGTGCACTGGTGCAGCGGCAGGCCGCGCGCCGACAGGTTGCGCACAAAAACCATCAGGTTCTGCAGCGGGTTGCCCTCGACATTGAACTCGCGGTCCGGCCAGTCTTTCATCAACGCGGCCAGCTCGTACACATCGTCCTCGCGGATGTGGCGCTCGTCGGGCCGCGGGTGCACCGTGATGCCCTGGGCGCCGGCCTCCAGGCACAGCTCGGCGGCGCGCAGCACATCGGGAATGCCGAGGTGGCGCGTGTTGCGCAGCAGGGCCACCTTGTTGATATTGACCGACAGGGCGGTCCGGTGGCGCGGGGCCGGGGGGTGTACGGGGGTCATGGGTTTGCCTAGAAAGCCTGCAGGTCAATCATCATCTGCCGGGTTTTGAGAACCTTCACATCGCAATGGTAGTGCAGCAG
>PNNC01000213.1 GCA_013824015.1 Polaromonas sp. | reverse complement strand
TGTGCTGGCCGTGGCGCTGGCCGCGGTCAATGTGTTCGGTGGCTTCCTGGTCACGCGCCGCATGCTCGAGATGTTCCGGAAAAAAGAGAAGAAAACCGTTGCGGCTGACGCGGCGGGCTCGGGAGCAGCCAAATGAGCATGAATGTTGTCACGCTGCTGTACCTGGTGGCTTCTGTCTGTTTTATCCAGGCGCTCAAGGGCCTGTCGCACCCGACCACCTCGATTCGCGGCAACCTGTTCGGCATGGTCGGCATGGCGATTGCCATCCTGACCACCGGCGCGCTGATTGTGGAACTCTCGGGCGGCAAGGCCTTTGGCATGGTTTATGTGCTGGCCGCCCTGGTGGTCGGCGGTGCCGCCGGGACGATCATGGCCCAGCGCGTCGAAATGACCAAGATGCCCGAGCTGGTGGCTTTCATGCACAGCATGATCGGCCTGGCCGCGGTGTTCATTGCCGTGGCCGCGATGGCCGAACCCGACGCTTTCGGCATCGTGGCCCAGGGCCTGCCGACGGCGGCGATTCCGGCCGGCAACCGGCTCGAGCTTTTCCTCGGCGCGGCCATCGGCGCGATCACCTTCAGCGGCTCGGTGATTGCGTTCGGCAAGCTCAGCGGCAAGTACAAGTTCCGCCTGTTCCAGGGCGCGCCGGTGACCTTTGCCGGCCAGCACATGCTGAACCTGGTGCTGGGCATCGCCACGCTGGCGCTGGGCCTGGTGTTCATGTTCACCGGCAACTGGACTGCGTTTTTTGCGATGCTGGCGCTGTCCTTTGTGCTGGGCGTGCTGATCATCATCCCGATCGGCGGCGCCGACATGCCAGTGGTGGTGTCCATGCTCAACAGCTACTCGGGCTGGGCCGCGGCCGGCATCGGCTTCTCGCTGAACAACGCCATGCTGATTGTGGCCGGATCGCTGGTGGGCTCCTCGGGCGCCATCCTGTCCTACATCATGTGCAAGGCGATGAACCGCTCCTTCTTCAACGTGATCCTGGGCGGCTTCGGCGGCGAGGCCGGTGCGGCTGCCGGCGGCGCCAAGGAGCAGCGCCCGGTCAAGTCGGGCTCGGCCGACGACGCGGCCTTCATCCTCGGCAATGCCGAAACCGTGATCATCGTCCCGGGTTACGGCCTGGCGGTCGCGCGCGCCCAGCACTCGGTCAAGGAACTGGCCCAGAAGCTGACCGACCGCGGCGTCAACGTCAAGTACGCGATCCACCCGGTGGCCGGCCGCATGCCGGGCCACATGAACGTGCTGCTGGCCGAGGCCGAGGTGCCCTACGACCAGGTGTTCGAGATGGAAGACATCAATGCCGAGTTCGGCCAGGCCGACGTCGCCATCATCCTGGGCGCCAACGACGTGGTGAATCCTGCCGCGCATGTCAAGGGCAGCGCCATCTACGGCATGCCGATTCTCGAGGCCTACAAGGCCAAGACCGTCATCGTCAACAAACGCTCGATGGCCGCCGGTTATGCCGGCCTGGACAACGAGCTGTTCTACATGGACAAGACCATGATGGTGTTCGGCGATGCCAAGAAGGTGATCGAGGACATGGGCAAGGCCATTGAGTGAGGCGCCGGCAGATAAAACTTTCTGCCGCCTCAAAAACCGGCGTTAAACAGCAATTAGAGGGCTCGCCCTCCTGATTTCTGCTGTTTCCTAGGGAAAACGCAATAGCCCCGCAGAGGGTGGCGCCGCGAAAATCCGTGGCAGTTGTTCAATCGTCATCTGGAGA
>PNNC01000088.1 GCA_013824015.1 Polaromonas sp. | reverse complement strand
GCCGCAACGCGCGTCTGCGCCTGCTGCGCGAGAACGTGGTCGTCTTCACCGGCGAACTCGACTCGCTCAAGCGTTTCAAGGACGATGCCAAGGAGGTCAAGGAAGGCTTCGAGTGTGGCCTGAACGTCAAGGGTTACAACGACATCCAGGTGGGCGACATGCTCGAGTTCTTTGAAATCCGCGAGGTGGCCAGGACACTGGAGGCCTGATCACCGCCAGGCAGGCTGTCCCGCAAGGGCGGCCCGCCGAGCGGCAGGCCCACTTACCCATGCGTAAAAAATCATCCACCCCGAATCGCGGTTTTCGCGTCGCCGACCAGATCCAGCGCGATCTGACGGAGCTGATCGCGCGCGAGTTGAAAGACCCGCGGGTGGGCATGGTCACGATCCAGGCGGTCGAGGTCACGGCGGACTATGCGCACGCCAAGGTGTTTTTCAGCGTGCTGGTCGGCGACCCGGTCGAGTGCGAAACCGCGCTGAACCAGGCCGCAGGTTTCCTGCGCAACGGCCTGTTCAAGAAGCTGATGATCCACACGGTGCCGACCCTGCATTTCCAGTTTGACCGCACGACCGAACGTGCGGCCGACATGAACGCCCTGATTGCCAAGGCGGTTTCCTCCCGCGCCCAGGACGACTGAGTTCGCGCCGTTTCCCTTGATGACAGGTTCAGGGACAACGGTGCCAACGACACGCCGGGCTTGCCCGCGCGTTGAGCCTGTCGGAATTTATGACGCAAACCTCTCCTCATCGCCAGAAGATCCAGCGACGTCCCGTGCATGGCGTGCTGCTGCTCGACAAGCCGCTGGGCCTGTCGAGCAACCAGGCGCTGCAAAAGGCGAAGTGGCTGCTGCGCGCGGACAAGGCTGGCCACACCGGCACGCTGGACCCGCTCGCGACGGGTGTGTTGCCGCTGTGTTTTGGCGCGGCCACCAAGTTCAGCCAGCTCCAGCTTGACGCCGACAAGACCTATGAAGCCGTGCTGCTGCTGGGCCGCAAGACCAGCACCGCCGATGCCGAAGGCGAGGTGATCGCGACGCGTCCGGTGCCGCCCATCACGCCCGAACTGCTGGCCGACCTGACGCGCCGCTTCACCGGCCCGCTGGCGCAGGTGCCGCCCATGTATTCGGCCCTGAAGAAAGACGGCAAGGCGCTGTACGAATACGCGCGCAAGGGCCAGGAGGTCGAGCGGGAAGCCCGCCACATCACCATTTACAGGCTGGAAATGGCTCTGGCCCATGACCCACGGGCGTCAGCAGCTATCAAAATCATAGTGTCCTGCAGCAAGGGCACCTACATCCGGACCCTGGGCGAGGATATCGGCGAGGCCATCGGCTGCGGCGCGCACCTGGGTTCGCTCAGGCGGCTGGAGACCGGCGGGTTCACCGACGGCCAGTGTGTGAGCCTGCCTTCGCTCGAGGCCATGAGCGAGGCCGAGCGTGAAGCCTGCCTGCTGCCGGTGCAGTCGCTGGTGGCGGCTTATCCCACTGTCACATTGGGCGCCGATGATGCAGGGCGTTTCCTCAGCGGCCTGCGCCGCCGTGGCCAGTGGGGGCCGGATGCCGCGCTGGTGCAGGTTTTCGGGTCTGATCCCGCGGCTTTCCTGGGCTCGGCCCATGTGACGGCCGACGAACTGATCCCCGGGCGCCTGCTCAGCCCGATAGAAATTCAGGACATGCTGGCTGTCCGTTCACCCGTTTCCTCCAGTCCCGCGGCCAGCGCCGCGATGGCCTGACATCACAGATTTGAAGTTTTTAGAAAGCGAACCATGAGTCACAAACAAATCCGCAACATCGCCATCATCGCCCACGTTGACCACGGCAAAACCACCATGGTGGACCAGCTGCTGCGCCAGTCGGGCACCTTT
>PNNC01000187.1 GCA_013824015.1 Polaromonas sp. | reverse complement strand
CCTGATCACCGCGCTGCTGGTCCTGCTGTCCGCGGCCGGTCCGGCCCTGGCGCAGCCCGCGGCCGACGACACACGCGCGGAATTGCAGCAGGTCCTTCCGCAGGCGCAGCTTGTCGGCAAGGGCCGGCTGACCTTCTGGGGTTTCCAGGTCTACGACGCGCGGCTGTGGGCCAACCCCGGCTTCGGGGCCGGCAGTTTCACGGCCCAGCCGCTGGCGCTGGAGCTGGCCTACCTGCGCGACTTCGACAGCCAGGCGGTGGCCGAACGCTCGATCAGCGAGATGCGCCGGGCTGCGCCGGTCAGCGAGGTGACGGCTGAAAAGTGGATGAGCGCCATGGCGCGGGTGTTGCCCGATGTCAAAAAAGGCGACCGCGTGATGGGGGTGCACCGCCCCGGCGTCGGCGCATCGTTCTGGATGAACGGCAAACCCCTGGGAGAAATCCGGGACGCTGAATTCGCGCGGCTGTTTTTCGGCATCTGGCTGGCGCCCACCACCTCGGAGCCCGGCCTGCGCACCGCGCTGCTGGCCGGGGCCGCCCCTTGAAACCCGGCGGCCGCCATACTTTCGGCCCGCGCAATGGACTGGCCTACGGCCTGCTGGGCCTGCCGCTGGCCTTTGTGGCGCTGCCGCTGTATGTGATCCTGCCCAACCACTACGCGCGCGAGTTCGGTGTGCCGCTGGCCACACTGGGCGCGGTGCTGCTGGGCCGCATGAGCGACCGGCTGTTTGCACGTTCACCGGGCGCCGTGCTCGCCATGGGTGCCTTTGCTGCGCTGCTGCTGGCGGCCGGTTTTGCGCTGCTGTTTTTCCCGCCGGTGGACACGCCGGCGGCACTGGTGGCCTGGGCCAGCGTGATGCTGATGCTGACCTACGCCGGCTACAGCGCCCTCAGCGTGTCGCACCAGTCCTGGGGCGCGATGCTGGGCGGCGACGAGCGCCAGCGCAGCCGCATCGTGGCCTGGCGTGAGGGCCTGGGCCTGCTCGGCGTGGTGCTGGCCTCGGTGTCGCCGGTGGCCTTCGGCCTGCCTGTCACCACCGGGCTGTTTTTTGTCGTGCTGGCGCTGGGCTGGCTGGCCTGGACCCGGGCCGACCGGCCGCTGCCGCAACCGGCGCTGTATGGCGGCAAGGGCCCGTCGATCTGGCTGCCGTTCCGGCATGCGGGCTTTCGCCGGCTGCTGACGGTGTTCATGCTCAACGGCATCGCCAGCGCCGTGCCGGCCACGCTGGTGCTGTTTTTCATCCAGGACCGGCTGCAGGCCCCGCAGAGTCAGGAGCCGCTGTTCCTCGGCAGCTACTTCCTCAGCGCCGCGCTGTCGATTCCGCTGTGGCTGGCGGTGGTCAAACGCGTGGGCCTGGCGCCCGCCTGGCTGCTGGGCATGGGCCTGGCGATCGCCACCTTTGGCTGGGCCACCCAGGTCGGCGCCGGGCAGACCACGGCGTTTGTGATCGTCTGCGCGCTGTCCGGCATCGCGCTGGGCACCGACCTGGCCTTGCCGGGTGCGCTGCTGGCCGGCGTGATCCAGGCCAATGGCCAGTCGGGGCGGGCCGAGGGCGCCTACTTCGGCTGGTGGAATTTTGCGATCAAGCTGAACCTGGCGCTCGCCGCCGGGCTGGCGCTGCCGCTGCTGGGCCTGTTCGGCTATGCGCCCGGCGCACGTGATCCGCAGGCGCTGGACGCGCTGCTGGTGGCGTATTGCGTGCTGCCCTGTCTGCTCAAGCTGGCGGCAGCCAGCTGCCTGTATTTCCTGGTCATCAAACATCCTCAAGAGGTCTTGCCGTGAATCGTTTTTTCTTCCGCAGCGCCGCTGCGCTGGCCCTGTGTTTGTCCGTGCTGGCCGGTTGCGCCGGCCCGCAGATCAGCGACTACGCGGCCGAAAAACCGGTGCTCGACATGCGCCAGTACTTCAACGGCACGC
>PNNC01000104.1 GCA_013824015.1 Polaromonas sp. | reverse complement strand
GCATTGAGCAGTTTCATGCTGCCCGACACCACGGTGTTGTACTGCATGCGCTGGTAGTCGTAGTCGATCTGTTTGAGCACCGTGTGGATCTCGCGGCGCAAGGCCTGCGTTTCCTTGTCAAAAACCACGCCACCCCTTGCCGGCTTTGGACTTTTGGCTCCCAAATTCATAGCATCGAGCTTGACGCCGAAATTCCAGACGCGGCGCAGGAAACGGTAGGAGCCCTCCACGCCGGCGTCGTTCCACTCCAGCGTGGCCTCCGGCGGCGAGGTGAACATGGTGTACAGGCGCGCGGTGTCGGCGCCGTATTTCTCGATCAGGTCCTGCGGATCGACGCCGTTGTTCTTGCTCTTGCTCATGGTGCCCACGCCTTCGTAGTTCACCAGCGAACCGTCCTTGCGCAGCTTCGCGCCGGTGACCTTGCCGTGTTCGTCGTGCATGTCGTCCACATCGGCCGGCCAGAAGTATTCGATGCCGCCCTTGTCGCCCTTGCGCGAGTAGATGTGGTTGAGCACCATGCCCTGGGTCAGCAGTTTGGTGAACGGCTCGTCGACCTTGACCAGGTCCAGGTCGCGCATGACCTTGGTCCAGAAACGCGCGTACAGCAGGTGCAGGATGGCGTGTTCGATGCCGCCGATGTACTGGTCCATCGGCATCCAGTAGTTGGCGCCTTCGGCCACCATTTTTTCGTCATTCTTCGGGTCGCAATAACGCATGAAGTACCAGGAGCTGTCGACGAAGGTGTCCATGGTGTCGGTCTCGCGCCGCGCCGCCTTGCCGCAGACCGGGCAGGTCACGCCGGCGTGAAAGCCCTCGTGTTTGTGCAGCGGGTTGCCGGAGCCGTCGGGCACGCAGTCCTGCGGCAACACCACCGGCAAATCCTTTTCAGGCACGGGCACCGCGCCGTGTTCCTCGCAGTGGATGATGGGAATCGGCGTGCCCCAGTAACGCTGGCGGCTCACACCCCAGTCGCGCAGGCGCCAGGTGGTTTTTTTCTCGCCCAGGCCTTTGTCAGCCAGATCGGCCGCGACCGCATCGACCGCGGCCTTGAAGGCCAGCCCGTCGTACTTGCCGGAGTGGATGGCCACGCCCTGCTGCTTGTCGCCGTACCAGTCGGCCCAGGCTTCGGCGCTGTAGGTTTTTCCGGCCACGTCGGTGACCTGTTTGATCGGCAGGCCGTATTTTTGGGCGAACTCGAAGTCACGTTCGTCGTGCGCCGGCACACCCATGACCGCGCCATCACCGTAACTCATCAGCACATAGTTGCCGACCCAGACCTCGACCTTGTCGCCGGTCAGCGGGTGGGTCACAAACAGGCCGGTGGGCTGGCCTTTTTTCTCCTGCGTCGCGAGTTCGGCCTCGGTGGTGCCGCCGGACTTGCAGTCCTCGATGAAGGCCGCGAGTTCAGGATTCGACGCTGCTGCATGCATGGCCAGCGGATGTTCTGGCGCCACGGCACAGAAGGTCACGCCCATGATGGTGTCGGCGCGCGTGGTGAAGACATACATCCTGCCGTCGCCGATCAACTGGCCGTCGGCGCCCTGGATGTCGTGGGTGAACGCAAAACGCACACCTTCGCTTTTGCCTATCCAGTTTTCCTGCATCAGCTTGACGCGTTCGGGCCAGCCTGGCAGCTTGTGGCTGACGCTGTCGAGCAGTTCTTCGGCGTAGGCCGTGATTTTCAGGTAATAACCCGGGATCTCGCGCTTTTCGACCACCGCGCCGGTGCGCCAGCCCTTGCCGTCGATCACCTGCTCGTTGGCCAGCACGGTCTGGTCCACCGGGTCCCAGTTGACGACCTGGGTCTTGCGGTAGGCAATGCCTTTTTCCAGCATCTTCAGGAACAGCCACTGGTTCCACTTGTAATACGTCGGATCGCAAGTGGCGACTTCGCGGCTCCAGTCGATCGCCAGACCCATCGCCTGCATCTGCTTTTTCATGTAGGCGATGTTGTCGTAGGTCCACCTGGCCGGCGGCACGCCATTTTTCATGGCCGCGTTTTCGGCCGGCAGGCC
>PNNC01000203.1 GCA_013824015.1 Polaromonas sp. | reverse complement strand
CGTTACCTCGGCAAGGGCGTGCTCAAGGCCGTCGAATACATCAACACCGAAATTTCCGAGGCCGTGCTGGGCCTGGACGCCAGCGAGCAGGCCTTCCTGGACCGCACGCTGATCGACCTGGACGGCACCGAGAACAAGTCGCGCCTGGGCGCCAATTCCATGCTGGCCGTCAGCATGGCGGTGGCGCGTGCTGCCGCCGAGGAAGCCGGCCTGCCGCTGTACCGCTACTTCGGCGGCATGGGCGCGATGCAGATGCCGGTTCCGATGATGAACGTGATCAACGGCGGCGCCCATGCCAACAACAGCCTGGACCTGCAGGAGTTCATGATCGTGCCGGTGGGCGCGCCCAGCTTCCGTGAAGCCCTGCGCTGGGGCGCCGAAGTTTTTCACGCGCTCAAGAAAATCCTGCACGACCGCGGCATCAGCACCGCCGTCGGCGACGAAGGTGGCTTTGCGCCCAGCGTGGAAAACCATGAAGCCGCCATTGCGCTGATCCTGGAAGCCATCGACAAGGCCGGCTACACCGCCGGTGAGCAGATCGCGCTGGCGCTGGACTGCGCTGCCAGCGAGTTCTACAAGGACGGCCTGTACGTGCTCGAAGGCGAAGGCGGCCTGCAACTCAATGCCCAGCAGTGGACCGACATGCTGGCCACCTGGTGTGACAAATACCCCATCATCAGCATCGAGGACGGCATGCACGAGGGCGACTGGGACGGCTGGAAGATCCTGACCGAACGCCTGGGCAAAAAAGTGCAGCTGGTCGGCGACGACCTGTTTGTCACCAACACCAAGATCCTCCAGGAAGGCATCGACAAGTCGATTGCCAACTCCATCCTGATCAAGATCAACCAGATCGGCACGCTGACCGAAACCTTTGCCGCGATCGAGATGGCCAAACGCGCCGGTTACACCGCGGTGATTTCGCACCGCTCCGGCGAGACCGAAGACAACACGATTGCCGACATTGCGGTGGGCACCAACGCCGGCCAGATCAAGACCGGTTCGCTGAGCCGCTCCGACCGCATGGCCAAGTACAACCAGCTGCTGCGCATCGAGGAAGACCTGGGCGACATCGCGACCTATCCGGGCCGCGCGGCTTTCTACAACCTCCGCTAACCAGCACTTTGATCGTGGGAAGCCGCGTCGTCCCCGCCCTGCTGATTGTGCTGCTCATCATCGTGCATGCACAACTCTGGGTGGGCCGGGGCAGCCTTCCGAGCGTCAACGAGATGCAGCGCCGGCTCAGCGAGCAGGCGGCAGCCAACGCCCAGGCGGAGGTCGACAATGCGCGCCTCTCGGCCGAGGTCAAGGACCTGCGCGAAGGCCTGGAGATGGTCGAGGAAAAGGCGCGCGAGGAACTGGGCATGGTCAAGCCCAATGAAATTTTTGTCCAGGTCACGCCCTGAACCTGCTCGTCGGCAGCACTCTGGCCGCCCTGAATTCACTATGATTTTGATAGCTACTCGCCCATTTCCGACATGGGCTGGAGGCCTTTTTCATTGAAAAACGAGGCGGCAGCACCGGTGCACATCCGGCTGCTGGGTGCGCCCGGCACCGGCAAGACCTGGCTGGCGGCGGCGTTGGCAAAAGCCTTGTCGGCCGGGAAACACGACGGGCCCTTGTTCACCGTTGAAGACGACCCGGCCTTGCCTCACCCCGGCCCGACGGGCTGTACCACCCTGCTGATGGGTCTGGATCTTCCAGCGCTTCCCGCTTCTGCGGAGGTGCAGCAGGCCGCCGACCGCGCGCTGCGCGACACGCTGGCGCAAGCCGGCATCAGCTACCAGGTGGTGTACGGACAGGGCGAGCAGCGCTTGCGCAGCGCGCTGGCTGCGCTGCAGAGCACCGGCCAAACGGCCGAGGGTGACGCCAGCCGTGCACACTGGGTCTGGGCCTGCGACAACTGCAGCGACCCGCAGTGCGAACGCCGCCTGCTCAGCGACCTGCTGGCCGCACGTCAGACGGCGGCGTGATCACTGCACGGTGGGCGCCGGCGGCAACTGTACCGCCGGGCTGGTGAAAATCTGCGCGGCATCGACCGGATCAAAGCCATATTGCGCGCCGCAGAACTCGCAGCCCACATCGATGCGGCCCTGTT
>PNNC01000037.1 GCA_013824015.1 Polaromonas sp. | reverse complement strand
TTTTCACCCGCTGCTCCAGCTTCAGCTGATGGGCCTGAATGGCGCGTTCCTGACCGGCGACCTGTTCAACCTGTTCGTCTTTTTCGAGGTGATGCTGGCCGCCTCCTACGGCCTGCTGCTGCATGGCTCGGGGCGCCTGCGGGTGAGCGCCGGACTGCACTACATCGCGATCAACCTGGCCGCGTCCTCGCTGTTCCTGGTCGGCGCGGCCTTGCTCTACGGCGTGACCGGCACGCTCAACATGGCCGATCTGGGCCTGCGCATTGCCAACCTGGATGCGGCCGACCGCGGCCTGGTCCACGCGGCCGCGGCCATTTTGGCGACAGCCTTTTTTGCCAAGGCCGGCGCCTGGCCGCTGAACTTCTGGCTGGTGCCGGCCTACAGCGCGGCGGTGGCGCCGGTCAGCGCGGTGTTTGCGCTGCTGACCAAGCTCGGCATCTACACCTTGCTGCGCCTGTGGACCGTGCTGTTCGCGCCCGACACCGGCGCCTCGGCGCAGTTTGGCCAGGAGGTGTTGCTGGCCATCGGCCTGTCCACGCTGTTTGTCAGCGCGCTGGGCATCACCGGCACGCAGCGCCTGTCCCACCTGGCCGGCTATGCGGTGCTGATCTCGGCCGGCACCTTGCTGACCGCCATCGGGCTGGGGCAGCCCGCGGTCTGGGCCGGCGCGCTGTATTACCTGCTCAGTTCGACGCTGGCGGCCAGCGCCTTTTTCCTGCTGATCGACATGATCGAACGCTGGCGCAATGCCGGCGCCAGCATCGCCCCCCACGAACAGGCGGGCAATGCGCCGTTTCTGTCGGAAGACCTGAAAGCCATGGACAACGTGAACCTCGACGACGAACAGCAGGCGCTGTACGGCCGGGCGATACCGGCGGGCATTGCCTTCCTCGGCCTGTCCTTCGTGGCCTGCACCCTGCTGCTGGCGGGCCTGCCGCCGCTGTCGGGTTTTATCGGCAAGTTCGCGATGTTGTCGGCGCTGCTGGACACGCCGGTGATTTCACCGGCCAACTGGAGCTTCCTGGCGCTGCTGTTGCTGTCGGGCTTCCTGACGCTGGTGGCACTGAGCCGGGCCGGCATCCGTTACTTCTGGACCCAACCCATGAGCAGCATGCCGGCCTTGCGGGCGCTGGAGGTGTTGCCGGTGGCGGCACTGCTGCTGGCCAGCGTGGCGCTGAGCATCGAGGCCGGCCCCGTGATGCACCATGCCGGCGATACCGCAAAGGGCCTGTTCCGGCCCGTGGCCTACCGCAACGCCGTGATGGGCGCGCGGCAGGTGCCCAATCCGCCGGCGCGCGAGGTGTCGCCATGATGCGGCGCTGGCTGCCCTCGCCGCCGCTGTCGCTGGCACTGTTTGTCGTCTGGCTGTTGCTGAACCAGACGCTGGACCTGGCCACCCTGCTGCTGGCGGCGCTGTTTGCCGTGATCGTCCCGCTGCTGACGCGCAGCCTGCGTCCGGCCACCGTGCACATGCGCAAGCCCGGTGTCGCCCTTCGCCTGACCGGGCGCGCGCTGGGCGACATGTTGTACTCGGCGCTGACCGTCGGCAAGTTGCTGCTGACCCGGCGCACTGCGCAGATCCACTGCAGCTTTGTGGAAATCCCGCTGGATGTGCGCGACCCGAATGCCCTGGCCATGCTGGCCATGATCTGCTGCCTGACGCCGGGCACGGCCTGGGGCGAGCTGTCCTTCGACCGGTCGCGCCTGCTGCTGCACGTGTTCGACATGAAGGATGAGGCCGCTTTCATCACGCTGATCAAGACGCGTTACGAAGCGCCACTGATGGAGATTTTCGAATCATGAGCGACTTTCTTTTCTGGGGACTCAAGCTCGCCCTGTTCCTGCTGGCCGTCGCCATGCTGTGTGCGGTGGCCCGGCTGCTGATCGGGCCCACTGCGCAGGACCGCGTGATGGCGCTGGACTGCCTCTACATCAACGGCATGCTGATGATGCTGGTGCTGGGCATCGTCTATGCCAGCAACGTGTATTTCGAAGCCGCCATGCTGATCGCGCTGTTCGGCTTTGTCGGCTCCACGGTGGTGGCCAAGTTTCTGCTGCGCGGCGAGGTGATCGAATGAGCACCGCGCTGCCGCTGTGGGCGGAAGTCCTCACCGCAGTGTTT
>PNNC01000184.1 GCA_013824015.1 Polaromonas sp. | reverse complement strand
GTGCAAAAGCTCGGCGAGATGATCCTCACGCTCAAGGCCAAGGGTTACACCATCGTGCTGGTCGAGCAGAACTTCCGCTTCGCTGCGCCGCTGGCCGACCGTTTCTACGTGATGGAGCACGGCACCATCGTCAAGCAGTTTGCCCAGAACGAGTTGACCCAGAACATGGGCATGCTGCAGGAATACCTCGGCGTCTGACCAGCGCAGTGTCCATTGACCCTTTTTTTACGCTTTCGACCACAACCCAAGGAGACCCCATGAAACTCAAGACCCTCGTCGCCGCCATGGCCATCGGCTTCGGTGCCACCGCTTTTGCCCAGTCCGCCAACACCGGCCCGGTCAAGATCGGCTTCATCACCGACATGTCCAGCCTGTATGCCGACATTGACGGACCGGCCGGCGCTGAAATGGTCAAGTGGGCGGTGCAGGACTTCGGCGGCAAGGTGCTGGGCCGCCCGGTCGAGGTGCTGTCCGCCGACCACCAGAACAAGGCCGACGTGGCCAGCTCCAAGGCCCGTGAATGGATGGACAAGGACAACCTGTCCATGCTGATTGGCGGCACCAACTCCGGCACCGCGCTGGCCATGGCCACGGTGGCCCAGGAAAAGAAACGCCCCTTCATCGCCATCGGCCCCGGCTCGGCCCGCCTGACCAATGAAGCCTGCTCGCCGTACACCGTGCATTACGCCTACGACACCGTGGCCCTGGCCAAGGTGGCCGGCGGCGCGCTGGTGAAATCCGGCGCCAAGAACTGGTACTTCCTGACGGCCGACTATGCGTTCGGCCACTCGCTGGAAGCCGATGCCTCGACCGTGGTCAAGGCCAACGGCGGCACGGTTGCCGGCGCCGTGCGCCATCCCCTGAACGCTTCCGACTTCTCGTCCTTCCTGCTGCAGGCCCAGTCGTCCAAAGCCCAGATCCTGGGCCTGGCCAACGCCGGCGGTGACTTCACCAACGCGATGAAGGCTGCCCGGGAATTCGGCATCGGCAAGACCATGAAGGTCGCCGGTCTGCTGGTGTTCATCAACGACGTGCACAGCCTGGGACTGGCCAACACCGAAGGCCTGCAGCTCGCCGACAGCTGGTACTGGAACCAGGACGATGCGTCCCGTGCATTTGCCAAGCGTTTCTTCGACAAGTACAAACGCATGCCTTCGAGCCTGCAGGCTGCCGACTACTCGGCCGCGATGAACTACCTGAAGGCGGTGCAGGCTGCCGGCACGACGGACGGCGACAAGGTCATGGCCACGCTCAAGGGCATGAAAATCGACGATTTCTACAACAAGGGCCAGATCCGCGCCGACGGCCGCATGATCCACGACATGTACCTGTTCCAGGTCAAGTCGCCGAAAGAGTCCACCACGCCATGGGACTACTACAAGATGGTCGCCAAGGTTCCTGGCGAGCAGGCGTTCACCACGGTCGCCGAGTCCAAGTGCGCCTTGATCAAGAAGTAAGCTGATCCCCCGGTGGCCGTCCGCGCAGGCGGGCGGCCACCGTTGCTTTCCCCTTTTGTTGTTCCTCCTGCCTCGCGCGTGAACTGACGGGTCTCCATGGAAATTTTCGGTATTCCCCATCAAGCATTTCTGGGCCAGCTGCTGCTGGGCCTGGTCAATGGCGCTTTTTACGCCATGCTCAGCCTCGGACTGGCCGTCATCTTCGGCCTGCTGGGCGTGGTCAATTTTGCGCACGGCGCACTCTACATGCTGGGCGCTTTTGCCGCCTGGATCATGCTCGACAAGTTCGGCATCAATTACTGGGCGGCGCTGATCCTGGCGCCGCTGCTGGTGGGCGTCCTCGGGGTGGTCATCGAGCGCCTGTTCCTCAAACACCTGTACAAGCTGGACCCGCTTTACGGCCTGCTGCTGACTTTTGGCCTGGCGCTGATTTTCGAGGGTGTGTTCCGCGAGATCTACGGCGCGTCCGGCCAGTCCTACAACGTGCCGGAACTGCTTTCGGGCGCGACCAACCTGGGCTTCATGATCCTGCCGAATTACCGCGCCTGGGTGGTGCTGGTGTCGCTGCTGGTCTGTCTGGGCACCTGGTACCTGATTGAACGCACGCGCCTTGGCGCCTACCTGCGGGCCGGCACCGAAAACGCCGCGCTGGTGCAGGCCTTCGGCATCAACGTCCCCATGATGGTCATGCTGACCTATGGCGCCGGCGCCGCGCTGGCCGC
>PNNC01000097.1 GCA_013824015.1 Polaromonas sp. | reverse complement strand
AGCCGGTCCCAGACAATCAGGATGCCGCCGTAGTTCTTGTCGAGGTAGCGGTCGTTGACCGCGTGGTGCACGCGGTGGTTGGACGGCGAACAGAACCAGCGGTCGAACCAGCCGAGTTTGGGCACGTGTTCGGTGTGCACCCAGAACTGGTACAGCAGGTCGATCAGCGCCACGATGCCGAAAATCAGCGGCGGCACACCGGCCATCGCCATCGGCACATAAAAAATCCAGCCCAGCAGCGCGCCGCTGCTGGTTTGCCGCAGCGCGGTCGAGAGGTTGTAGTCCTGGCTCTGGTGGTGCACCACATGGGCGGCCCAGAACACCGCACTTTCATGGCCGGCGCGGTGCAGCCAGTAGTAGCAGAAGTCGTAGAACACCAGCGCGATCAGCCAGCCGTACCAGGTGTTCCAGAACTCCGCGTTCGGGTACAGCGCAACGCTGGAATAAATCGCGGTGTAGATGCCGATGCGGAACAAGCGCGTGAACACCGCGCTGACCTGGCTCAGCATGCCCAGACCGATGCTGCTGACGGCGTCGTTCAGCCGGTAGGTGTTGCGGCCTTTGGCATGACCCCAGGCGAATTCGATGGCGATCAGCAGAAAAAAAACAGGAGTTGCCAGGACGATGATCTGGCTCGGCGAAAGATTCATGGCGCCATTCTGTCGGGGTTCCGCTCTGCCCGGCGCTGGCATCAACCCTGATGGCGGGTTCCCGGCGGTTCTCCTGCCGGATAATTTCAGGCTTTCAAAACCTGCACCCCACAAAGGCCTCGCCCCATGCTTTCTGATCCCTGGCTCCAGCGCTGGTTATCTCTTGCTGTTGGCCGTGCCGGGCAGGACCCGGTGCTGGAAATCGGCTGCGGCCATGGCGACGACACAGCCACCCTCACCGCAGCCGGCCTGAAGGTCACCGCCTTTGACCTGTCGCGGGCGGCCGTCGCCGTCGCGAAAGCAAGAGTGCCTTCGGCCAGCATCAGCCGCCGGGACATCCGGGATGTGTTCCCGATGGGGCCTGGGCAGGCCGGCCTGGTCGTGGCCAGCCTTTCGCTGCACTACTTCGGGTGGGTAGAAACCGTGGCGATTGTCCAGCGCGTGCGCGAGGTCTTGCGGCCCGGTGGCTTGTTGTTGTGCCGCCTGAACTCGACCGAAGACCATCACTTCGGGGCCAGTGGTCACCCGCCGATTGAACCCAACTTCTTTCTGGTGGACGGTGAGCCGAAACGATTTTTTGACGAGGCCGCCGTCACCGCCCTGTTCTCGACCGGCTGGCAGCGCCTGTCGCTGGAACATGTCGTGGCGCGCAAGTACCTCCAGTCCAAGGCGCTGTGGGAGGTGGTGCTGACAAGAGACGCGTGAATCCAGCCTCTGGCCGCGCACTCAGGTCAGGGCGCCCCTGGCATCCACCCGGATGATCTGCTCGACCTTGCCGTGTTGCAGGCCGCCGCGCACACCGAGCAGGTGCTCGTGCAGGTTGACGGTCGGGTCGCAGTGGCCGGGAATCAGCCAGACCGTCTCGCCGATGGCCGGCAGCACCGCGCCGCGCAGGATGCCGTGTTCGTCGCCGCCGTTGAAATACGCGAGCGCCAGGCCATGCACCGCCGGCAGGCCGGAATCGATGGCATGGCTTTTGTGGCCGGCGTCCACCACCGCGTGATCGGCGCAGACACTGATGACCTGGCTTTTGACAAACAGCGCATGTTCAAACGAGGGCTGCGCCGGGTCGTGTTCATTGCTCGCGTAGTCGCGGTCCATGAACAGATAGGAGCCGGCCTGCAGTTCGCCGTACACGCCGCTGGCGGTTTCCAGAGAAAAGGTGCCGGTGCCGGCGCCGGTGACCAGCGGTGTGTCAAATCCCGCGGCCTGCAAAGCGGCTCTCGTCGCCTGTACATGGGCAATCACCTGGGCAATGCCTGCATGCCGTTCGGCCACGCTGCGCAAGTGCTGCGCGCGGCCATGGTAAGCCTGCAGGCCGCCGAACTGCAGCGCGGCATGCCTTGTGATTTCTGCGACCAGCGGCACGGCGGCGGCGCCGGGCGCCAGGCCGCAGCGGCCGTGGCCGACATCGATCTCGACAAACACCCGGATCACGCTGTGTTGTCCCTGCACCGCCTGCACCAGCCGCTGCAGGCCCTCCAGGCTGTCGACCGCGATCGCCAGTTGCCCGCCCAGCGCTTCGAGTTCGCGCGCCAGCGCGACC
>PNNC01000126.1 GCA_013824015.1 Polaromonas sp. | reverse complement strand
CGCACCGATACAGCAATCAACAGGCCACACATTCTTTCCGTGGCCTGGCCGCTGAAGCCGGTTGTCTTCATCCCCACTCTTCCAGGAGTCCGTCATGACCACCATCAACACCAACGTGATGTCGATGACCGCTCAGCGCAACCTGAGCGCATCGCAAGGCGCCCTCGCCACCTCCATGCAGCGCCTGTCCTCCGGACTGCGCGTCAATTCCGCCAAGGACGACGCCGCCGGCCTGGCCATCTCCGAGCGCATGAACGCTCAGGTCCGCGGCCTCAACGTCGCTGCCCGCAACGCCAACGACGGCATCTCGCTGGCCCAGACCGCCGAAGGCGCACTGGGCAAGGTCGGCGACATGCTGCAGCGCATGCGCGAACTCGCCGTGCAGTCGGCCAACGCCTCCAACAGCAGCGATGACCGAAAGGCCCTGAACGCTGAAGTCAGCCAGCTTGCCAAAGAGATCGACCGCGTGGCCAAAACCACCAGCTTCAATGGCACTAAGCTGCTCGATGGCAGCTTCGCCAACGCCACCTTCCAAGTTGGTGCCAACGCCGGCGAGAGCATCTCCATCGACTCCATCGTGAGTGCCAAGACGGACGCACTCGGGTCGACCACCCTCCAGCGAAGCACCGTTGCTGCGGCAACCGTCTTCACTGCGATTACTGACAACACCCTTCGAATCAACTCCGTTGCCGGCGGCACTCCGGTAAACCTGGGTCCGATTGCCGCAGCAGCCAATGCTGCAGAACGAGGTGCTCAAGTTGTGGACGCCATCAACGCCAAGTCCTCGCAGACCGGGGTGTTTGCCCGGATCACGGATTCAGCCACCGGGGCATATGAGATCCTGAGCGATCGCCCCGTCGGTACGACTGGTAACAGCCTGGCTGCCAGCGATCTGATCGGGTTCTCCACGAGTTCGGGCACGCCCGCAGCACTGGCTAATGCGACGTTCACCATCGGCGATCCGGGCACTACCGGGGCCAATGTGAAGAGCTTCGGCGACTCCCAGCTCGCGCTGAAGGTGATCGACACCGCCATCAACTCGATCAACAGCTCTCGCGCCGACCTGGGCGCCCTGCAGAGCCGTTTCGAGAACGCCGTGGCCAACATCAACATAGCCGGCGAGAACATCTCTGCCGCCCGTGGCCGTATCGTCGATGCCGACTTCGCCAAGGAAACCTCGTCGCTGTCGCGTGCCCAGATCCTGCAGCAGGCCGGCACCGCGATGGTGGCCCAGGCCAACCAGGCTCCCCAGGGCGTGCTGTCCCTGCTGCGCTGATCTCCGCGTGGGCTCCTCCGGGCGCAGGGCGCGCCCGGACCATGGCGGCAGTGCCTTCGGGCGCTGCCGCTTTTTTTCGTCCGCAGATGTCCGAAAGGCCGCCTGGCGGCGGTCTGGCGGCGTTCTGCAACGCGTCCTGAACGGTGTTTGAAAAGGGGTGTGAAACCGGCTGTTTCCGGGGCGTCAGGACCCTACAGTCCGGCGCCCGGCGGCCGATACATGAATCATCAAGCACAAGGAACCGACGCCATGTACACCCCAGTCAGCACCCGATCCGCCTCCGCCTACAAGCGCGTTGCCGTCGACACCGGCGTGCAGTCGGCCGACCCGCACCAGCTGGTCGGCATGCTGTACGACGGCCTGCTGCAGAGCCTGCACCAGGCGCGCGGCGCCATGGCGCGGCAGGACGTGGCCGGCAAGGGCAGCGCCCTGATCAAGGCCATGCGCATCCTGGAAGAGGGTCTGAAGGCCGGCCTGAACCCGACCGAGGGTGGCGAGCTGGCGCAGAACCTGCGCGCCCTCTACGACTACTGCGTGCAGCGCCTGACCCAGGCCAACCTGCGCAACGACGACGCCGCCGTGGCCGAGATCGTGGCACTCATCGAACCCCTGGCCCAGTCCTGGAAGGACATCCGCAGCCAGGTGGTCAAGGGAGCCTGACCATGGAACACGGACTGCTGGACTACTACAAGGCCATCGAGCGCACCAGCCGCGAAATGCTGGAGGCGGCCCAACAGGAAAACTGGGATCAGGTGGTGCGCCTGGAAGGCGCCTGCGCGGTGCTGATCGAGCAGCTGCGCTACCGCTCGCGCAGCCTGCAGCTGGCCCCCCAGGAGCGCAAGGAGAAGGCGCTGATCATGCAGCGCATCCTGCGCACCGATGCCGAGATCCGGCACCTGGCCGAGCCCTGGCTGCAGGACCTGGCCCAGCTCTTCCACAAGAGCAGCCCGGCCCCCATGCACTGAGGGGCCAGGACATGGGCCGCTCACACGCT
>PNNC01000002.1 GCA_013824015.1 Polaromonas sp. | reverse complement strand
GGTGCTGGGCCGCAAGCAGGACGAAGCCAAAACCCATGGCCTGAAATACCTGGACCGTGTGGGGCTGATGGCGCACAAGGACAAATTCCCCGGACAGCTGTCGGGCGGCCAGCAACAGCGTGTGGCGATCGCCCGCGCGCTCAGCATGGACCCGATCGCTATGCTGTTCGACGAGCCGACTTCGGCGCTGGACCCGGAGATGGTCGGCGAGGTGCTGGACTGCATGATGGGCCTGGCCAACGACGGCATGACCATGATGTGTGTGACGCACGAGATGGGTTTTGCCCGCAAGGTCGGCAGCCGCGTGATTTTCATGGACGTGGGCGGCAAGATCCTCGAGGACTGCTCCAAGGACGAGTTTTTCAACCATCCGGAAAACCGCCAGGCGCGGACCAAGGATTTCCTGAACAAGATCCTGGCGCACTAGAAGGACCCCAGCGCTACTGCGCGGGCGCACTGCGTCGCCCGCGCCTTGCGCTGCATGCCGCTCGCTACGCGCCGGGTCGTTCTTCCGTACAATGGACGACATGCCTGCCACCCCGACCTTCTTCCTGCCTTGCGCATCCGCGCTGCTGGAAGCCGCGTGGCCGCATCAGCCGGTGGCACATTCCTGAGCCCGGCGATCCTCTCCTTCATATTCACCTAGCGCATTTCTGGATCACCGGGCCCCCCGCCTTCAGCGCGGCGTGCCCGGCAGCCTCAAGCCGGGCGTTTGATCCAGGAGTTCCCATGTTTTTTTCGCAACAGCCGGCGCGTTTGCTGACCGAGCTCGACCATGTCCGCATCAGCAAGCTGCTCCAGCGGCCAGGCCCGTCGCCCGACACCGCGGCCGGGGTGGAGGACCTCATCCACAGTGCGGAGCTGATTTCGTCCTGCAAGGTGCCCGCCAATGTGGTCACCATGTATTCACAGGTGTTGATCGCTGACGGGCAAACCGGCGAGCAGCGCAAACTGACCCTGTGTTACCCGCACGACACGGACGTCGCGGCCGGCTTTGTCTCGGTGCTGTCGCCGGTGGGCGCCGGCCTGCTGGGCCTGAAAAAAGGCCAAGTGGCCCGCTGGCGCACGCCGGACGGGTCGGTGGCTACGGCAAGGATCGTCGACATCCTGTTCCAGCCGGAGGAAAGCGGCGACTACCTGCTCTAGGCATCCAGGGCAGGGGTGGGGTCGGGATGCGGATGAAGCCGGCCGCCGGTGCGACAATTCGGGGCATGACCTCTGCTGCCTCCACGACCCCCCTGTCCCTGACCTTGACCCGCCCCGATGACTGGCATCTGCATGTGCGCGACGGTGATGCGCTGGCCACCGTCGTGCCGCACACCGCGGCGCAGTTTGGCCGCGCCATCATCATGCCCAACCTGCGCCCGCCGGTGACCACGGCCGCGCAGGCGGTTGCCTACCGCGCGCGCATCCAGGCTGCCGTACCGGCCGGTGTGGCTTTCGAGCCGCTGATGACGCTGTACCTGACCGACAATTTGCCGCCCGACGAGATCAAACGCGCAAAAGAGGCCGGTGTGGTCGCGCTCAAGCTGTATCCCGCCGGCGCCACCACCAACAGCGACGCGGGCGTCACCGATCTGCGCAAGACCTACAAAACCCTGGAAGCCATGCAGCGCGAGGGGCTGCTGCTGCTGGTGCACGGCGAGGTCACTTCGCCCGAGATCGACCTGTTCGACCGCGAAGCCGTGTTCATCGACCAGCAGCTGATTCCCTTGCGCCGCGATTTCCCGGAACTGAAGATCGTGTTCGAACACATCACGACCCAGGAAGCCGCGCAGTATGTGCGTGACGCCGGCCAATTCACGGGCGCCACCATCACCGCGCACCACCTGCTCTACAACCGCAACGCGATTTTTACCGGCGGCATCCGCCCGCATTACTACTGCCTGCCGGTGCTCAAGCGCGAAATACACCGGCTGGCGCTGGTCGAAGCCGCGACCGGCGGCAACCCGCGGTTTTTCCTCGGCACCGACAGCGCGCCGCATCCGGCCCACCTGAAGGAACATGCGACCGGTTGCGCCGGCTGCTACACCGCCCATGCGGCGATGGAGCTGTATGCCGAAGCGTTTGATGCCGCCGGTGCGATCGACCGGCTGGAGGCCTTTGCCAGCTTCAACGGCGCCGACTTCTACGGCCTGCCGCGCAACAGCGGCAGCATCACGCTGACCAGAGAAAGCTGGATGCCCCCTGAAAGTTACGCTTTTGGCGAGGCCGAGCTCAAGCCGCTGCGCTCGGGCGAGGCGCTGGCGTGGAAGCTGGTGAGCAACGGGGCCGCGTGATGGAACGCAAGCCGCGCGTTGCTTTGCTGATCGATGCCGACAATTCGCCGGCCTCCAAGATCGACCTGATCCTCAACGAACTGTCGACCTTTGGCGAGACCAACATCCGGCGTGCTTACGGCAACTGGAAAAAAAGCG
>PNNC01000221.1 GCA_013824015.1 Polaromonas sp. | reverse complement strand
CTGGCCACATCGAGCGCATGGTCCCAGCTGATGCGCTGCGGCGCGCCGCCGCGCTGCGCACGCTGCATCGGGTGCAGCAGCCGGGTCTGGCGCGTGACGGCCTGCGAGGCAGTCAGGTGCAGCGTCGAGCCCTTGGTGCAGAGCCTCCCGAAGTTGGCCGGATGCTCCGGGTCGCCGCGCACGCCGGTGATCTCGTCGCCCTGCGACTCGATGATCACACCACATCCCACCCCACAGTAGGGGCAGGTGGATCTGGTTTCGCGGGTCATCACGCGGTGTGTGGTGCCTGCACGTCGAAGGTCTGGTCACCCAGCGCGCCGGTGGAAGCGCAGGGACCGGCGCGCGGCGGTGCCAGGTCCAGCGCCAGCGTGGCGAGCTCGACCGGGTCCAGCAGCACCTCGCCAGCTTCCACCTTGCAGGCGAACTTCGGGGTGCAGCCTTCGTCGGCGCCCTGGGCGCAGCCGTCGGCCAGGCCAATCGTCCAGTTGTGCAGCGGGCAGGCCACGCTGGTGCCGAACACAATGCCCTGGCTCAGCGGTCCGCCCTTGTGCGGGCAGCGGTCCAGCAACGCAAACACCTGGTCGTCGGCATTGCGGAACACCGCCACGGCGATGCCACGCTCCCGCGCGACCCGGCGCGCGCCCAGCACCGGGATGTCGGTGACCAGGCAGATTTTTTTCCATTCACTCATGAGGCTGTCCTTCTTCCTTCTTTAACCCAGCACACGGGCATACATGCCGGTGACGCGGTCCATGACCTGAAGCAGGTTTTCGCTGCTGACAAAAACATCATTGGCGGCCCTGGCGCCGCTGACGCGGGCCTTCAGCGCGTTGTCAAAAAACATCCACTGGGTATCGGCCAGCGCCAGCTCCTGCCTGATGTCGGCGGTCGCTTCCGGTGCGTTGCGCAGCAGTTCCAGCGCCGGCACAAACTCCTCGCGGGCCTTGCTGATTTCACGCAGGCTGGCCGCGCTGTCCACGTTCCAGTTGCTGGCCAGGTAAAACTGCGCCATGCGCTGCGACAACATGCGCTGGCGCCCGGCGACGTTGACCAGTTTGGCGCCGGGTTTGCCGGCCTGTTGTTCGAACAGCGCTGTGCCCTTGTGCGCCAGCGCCAGCACCTTGCCGGCCTGGTCCAGCACTGCCTTGGCCCGGTCCTGCGAGGGCGGGGCGCCGACCAGCAGGCTTTTGTAGTCCGACCAGGCGGCTTCCAGCAGCACATAGGTGTCGCGGGTGTCGCCGGCCGGGGCAAAGGTCTTGAGTTCGACCTGCTGGCGGTCGAACAGGGCCATGGACTGGTCCAGCACGCGGCGTGCCGACTCGGCCTGGATGCCCTGGCCCATGCCGAACCAGGCCTTGGCCATGCGCTGCGACAACATGCGCTGGCGTCCGGCCTTGTTGATCGCATCGCCGAGTCCTGCGACCTGGGCGTGGACTGGCAGCAGGGCTGCCAGGGCGAAGCCGCAGAAAACGCGGCGCTGAAGAGGGGGGCTCATGCGGGTGTTCATCCTGGACATCACCCGACTCACGCGGGCAGTGCGGAGAACTGCCGCGTGTCAACGGCGGCTTCCTTGAGCTCGAACCAGGGATCGGGTTCACCGTCGAGCGCGAACTGCAGTTGCTCCCAGAGCTTCTTGCGGCCCTCATGGTCCTCGAGGATTTTTTTCTTGACGTAGTCCAGGCCCACGCGGTTGACGTAATGGACGGTGCGTTCCAGGTACCAGCCTTCCTGGCGGTACAGCTCGCAGAAGGCACCGGTGTACTCGAGCACCTCGGCGGCTGTCTTGAGCTTGGTGAAGAAATGCGCGACCTCGGTCTTGATGCCGCCGTTGCCGGCGATGTACATCTCCCAGCCGGAGTCGACGCCGATGATGCCGACGTCCTTGATGCCGGATTCGGCACAGTTGCGCGGGCAGCCACTGACGGCAAACTTGACCTTGTGCGGCGCGTACATGCGCCACATCGCGCGCTCCAGGTCCTTGCCCATCTGGGTGCTGTCCTGCGTGCCCATGCGGCACCACTCGCTGCCGACACAGGTTTTCACCGTGCGCAGCGCCTTGGCGTAGGCGTGGCCCGACGGCATGCCGATGTCCTTCCAGACATTCTGCAAATCCTCCTTTTTGACGCCCAGCAAATCGATGCGCTGGCCGCCGGTGACCTTGACCGTCGGAATCTTGTACTTGTCCACCGCGTCGGCGATGCGGCGCAGCTCGCTGGCCGTGGTTTCGCCGCCCCACATCCGCGGGATCACGCTGTAGGTGCCGTCTTTCTGGATGTTGGCGTGGCTGCGCTCGTTGATGTAGCGGCTTTGCGGATCGTCCTTGGCCTGCTTGGGCCAGGTGCTGATCAGGTAGTAGTTGATGGCCGGGCGGCAGCTTGCGCAGCCGTTGGGCGTCTTCCAGTCCATGAATTTGAAGGTGTCCGCAATCGTCATCAGCCTGTTGTTGCGAATCGCATCG
>PNNC01000150.1 GCA_013824015.1 Polaromonas sp. | reverse complement strand
TTTACGTCGCGATCGGCCAGAAGGCCTCGTCGATCAAGAACGTGGTGCGTGCCCTGGAGCAGGCAGGCGCGATGGAATACACCATCGTCGTGGCCGCTTCGGCTTCTGAATCCGCTGCCATGCAGTACCTGTCGGCCTACTCCGGCTGCACCATGGGCGAGTACTTCCGCGACCGCGGCCAGGACGCCCTGATCGTGTACGACGACCTGTCCAAGCAGGCCGTGGCCTACCGTCAGGTGTCGCTGCTGCTGCGCCGCCCACCGGGCCGCGAAGCCTACCCCGGCGACGTGTTCTATCTGCACAGCCGCCTGCTGGAGCGCGCCGCCCGCGTCAACGCCGACTACGTCGAAGCCTTCACCAAGGGCGCTGTCAAGGGCAAGACCGGTTCGCTGACCGCACTGCCGATCATCGAAACGCAGGCCGGTGACGTGTCCGCCTTCGTGCCGACCAACGTGATCTCGATCACCGACGGCCAGATCTTCCTGGAAACCAGCCTGTTCAACGCCGGTATCCGCCCCGCCATCAACGCCGGTATCTCGGTGTCGCGCGTCGGTGGTGCTGCCCAGACCAAGCTGATCAAGAGCCTGTCCGGCGGTATCCGTACCGACCTGGCCCAGTACCGTGAACTGGCGGCCTTCGCGCAGTTCGCCTCCGATCTGGACGAAGCCACCCGCAAGCAGCTCGACCGCGGTGCCCGCGTCACCGAACTGCTGAAGCAGGCCCAGTACTCACCGCAGTCGATCGGCATCATGGCGTCCACGCTGTTCGCCGTGAACAAAGGCTATCTGGACGACATCGAGGTCAAGAAGGTGCTGGCTTTTGAATCCGGCATGCACGCTTTCCTGAAGGACAAGCACGCCGCGCTGCTGGCCAAGCTGGAAGCCGACCGTGCGATGGACAAGGACGCCGAAGCCCAGCTGGCCGCCGCGATCGCCGACTTCAAGAAAACCGGCACGTACTGATCCGGCCCATTGACGACGACCTTCACAAGGAGCCCCAATGGCAGCAGGCAAGGAAATACGCGGCAAGATCAAATCGGTGGAGAACACCAAGAAGATCACCAAAGCCATGGAGATGGTCGCCGCCTCCAAAATGCGCAAGGCGCAGGACCGCATGCGCGCGGCCCGGCCTTACGCCGAAAAAGTGCGCCAGATCACCGGCAACCTGAGCCGTGCGAACCCGGAGTACACGCACCCGTTCATGCAGACCAACGACGCCAAGACCGCCGGTTTTGTCGTCGTCACGACCGACAAGGGTCTGTGCGGCGGCATGAACACCAACGTGCTGCGTGCGCTGACCAACCAGCTCAAGGATCTGCAGAGCCAGGGTGTGGGCGCTGAAGCCGTCGCCATTGGCAACAAGGGCCTGGGCTTTCTGAACCGCATCAACGCCAAGGTCGTGTCCAGCGTGACCGGCCTGGGCGACACGCCGCACCTGGACAAGCTGATCGGCCCCGTCAAGGTGCTGCTCGATGCGTACACCGAAGGCCGCATCAACGCCGTCTACCTCTGCTACACCCGCTTCATCAACACGATGAAGCAGGAGGCGGTGTCCGAGTTGCTGCTGCCGCTGAACGCGGGCGATCTGCAGGACGGCGCCAAGGGCCGCGACTGGGACTACGTGTACGAGCCCGATGCGGCCGCCGTCATCGACGAGCTGCTGCTGCGGTATGTGGAAGCCCAGGTCTACCAGGCCGTGGCCGAGAACATGGCGTCCGAGCAGTCCGCGCGCATGGTGGCCATGAAGGCCGCCACCGACAACGCCGGCAGCGTCATCGGCGAACTCAAGCTGGTCTACAACAAGACCCGCCAGGCCGCGATCACGAAAGAGCTGTCGGAAATCGTGGCCGGCGCCGCCGCCGTTTGACGTTCAACAGAATTCAGAGAAATTTCAGAGGTATCCATCATGTCTCAAGGTAACTTACAAGTGAACAGCGGTGTTCAGGGCAAGATCGTTCAGTGCATCGGCGCCGTGGTTGACGTGGAATTTCCGCGCAACGAGATGCCGCGCGTTTACGACGCCCTGAAAATGGAGGGCTCGGCCCTGACGCTGGAAGTCCAGCAGCAGCTGGGCGACGGCGTGGTGCGCACGATCGCGCTGGGCTCCTCCGACGGCCTGCGCCGCGGCATGCTGGTGACCAACACCCACGCCAACATCACCGTGCCGGTGGGCAAGGCCACGCTGGGCCGCATCATGGACGTGCTGGGCGCACCCATCGACGAGCGTGGCCCGGTCGCCCAGACCCTGACCGCGCCCATCCACCGCAAGGCCCCGGCCTACGACGAGCTGTCGCCTTCGCAGGAACTGCTGGAAACCGGCATCAAGGTGATCGACCTGGTCTGCCCGTTCGCCAAGGGCGGCAAGGTGGGTCTGTTCGGTGGCGCCGGTGTGGGCAAGACCGTGAACATGATGGAACTCATCAACAACATCGCCAAGGCCCACAGCGGTCTGTCGGTGTTCG
>PNNC01000175.1 GCA_013824015.1 Polaromonas sp. | reverse complement strand
CGTCGGCATGAACCCGCAGATCAACGCGATGAAGCGCGGTGTGGACATCCTGGTGGCCACGCCCGGCCGCCTGCTCGACTTGCAACAGCAAGGTTTTCTGGACCTGGCCGGCGTGCAGCTGCTGGTGCTGGACGAGGCCGACCGCATGCTCGACATGGGCTTCATCCACGATGTGAAGAAGATCCTGGCCCTGGTGCCCAAGGAAAAGCAGAGCCTGCTGTTCTCGGCCACTTTCAGCGATGAAATCCGCGACCTGGCCAGCAACCTGCTGAAAGACCCACTGAGCATCCAGGTGACGCCGCGCAACACCACGGTGCAGCGCATCACCCAGGTGATCCACCCGGTGGGCCGCAGCAAGAAAAAAGCCCTGCTGGTGCACATCATCAACCAGCACAACTGGAGCCAGGTGCTGGTGTTCACCCGCACCAAGTTCGGCGCCAACAACGTGGCCGAATTCCTGACCAAGAACGGCATCCAGGCGATGGCGCTGCACGGCAACAAGAGCCAGGGTGCGCGCACCCAGGCGCTGGCCGATTTCAAGAGCGGCGAGATCCGCGCCCTGGTGGCGACCGACATCGCGGCGCGCGGCATCGACATCGACGAGCTGCCGCACGTGGTGAACTACGAAATCCCCAACGTCAGCGAAGACTATGTGCACCGCATCGGTCGCACCGGTCGCGCGGGCAAGAGCGGTGAAGCCGTCAACCTGGTGAGCCTGGACGAAGAAGGCTTCATGATGGACATCGAACGCTTCACCAAGCAGCAGATTCCGGTGCAGATCTTCCAGGAGTTCATGCCCGAGCCGGGCGAGAAGGCCGAGCCCATCGCCATGGGCCGCCAGACCATCTGGGGCGGTGCCGGCAAGCCACCGAGCCGCGAGGTGATGGCCGCCGCCGCCAAGGCCGCGCGCACCGAGATGCTGCAGCGCGTGCGCGAAAAGAAGGCCGATGCGCCGCAAGGTGGCCGTGGCAACGCCGGTGGCCAGCGCCAGCGCCCGGCTGCGCAGGGCGAGGGTCAGCCGCGTGGTGAAGGCGCCCGCGACGGCCAGCGCGCCGATGGTCGCCGCAACGGCGGCCCCGGGCGCAACGGCCCGGCCAACGGTCCGCGCAATGGCCCGCCGCGCAGCGGCAACGCACCACGCAACGCCGAGCGCCCCGCGCGCGGCCCGCGCGAAGACCGTGGCCCGCGTGAAGAGCGTGGCGAGGGCAGCGAGCGCCAGCCCGGCCCGAACGCCCATCTGGGCAGCCTGCGCATCCGCGAACCGCGCGTGAGCAGCAGTGCCCCCGGCGGCCAGCCCGATCCGCTGCGCACCAGCATCGACTCCATGCGCAGTGGCAACCGCAACAAGAACAAGGGTGGCGGTGGTCAGCGCGGCGGCAACCGTGACGGCGGCGGCGGCGCCGATCCGCTGCGCACCAGCTACGGCCGCATTCGCTGAAGCAGCGACCCTGGCGGCATGAAAAGAGCGGACTTCGGTCCGCTTTTTTTTCGGGATCAGCCCCGCGTCGCTCGCGCCCTGCACGCTGTTCTGCCCGCACAGCGGACCAGCTCGATTGAAGTCTTATATAAGATAGAATACCCATCATCCGCAGCACCGAGCGATCCTCGGTCGTCTGATGGTCTGCTCCCCGTCAGCGCCTTCCATCCCGAGGCCCAACCACGCTCCACCGATGGCCAACCCCACCGCCAAGCAAGTGTTCATCCAGGGCGTCACCCGCGCTGGCCGCACCTTTCGCCCAAGCGACTGGGCCGAGCGCCTGGCCGGCGTGATGAGCCAGTTCCGTCCCGGCGGTGGCACGGCGCGCATCGGCAGCCACATCGCCTACTCGCCCTGGTGCGTGCCCACGGTGATGAACGGCGTGAAAGTGGTCGTGGTCCACACCGATTTGCGCGAAGCCGAGCCCATGGCCTGGGACTTCGTCATGCATTTCGCGCGCGACAACGACCTCCAGGTGGTCGAAGCCTGCCTCATGCCGGACCCGCCCGCCCGGGGCTGATCCGGCAGACGATTCAGCGGTGAATCACACCGTCGCCCGGGCGCAGGGCGACGCCGCCACGGCGGCTGATGAACTTGGGCCGTTCGCGTTGCGTCTTCTTCAAAAAAACGGCGGAACATCGGTGCCCGCAAAAATCAGGGGGCTGGGATGGATGTTCGGTGGTGGGCCGCAGGCTCGGGTTGGCGAGCGGGGTCGGCTGCGGATGCGGCTTCGCTTTGCACCGCCTCGCGCTCCTGGCGCGCCACGCGCTCGATGTAGGCCACAAAATCCGGATCTTCGCCGCGCAACAGCTGCTCCAGCGCGGCGGCAAAGTCCTCGCGCCGGCACCACTCGCGCATGTAGTCGTCCCAACTGTTCCAGCGCCGCTGCTCGGTCGGGCTCATCTGCTCTTTGTAGGCCACCAGGTAGGCGCGCTCGAACAGGCTGATCAGCATGTCGAAGATCACCAGCATGCGCTCGTGCTGCTCGGCGCTGGGATTGGGCAG
>PNNC01000216.1 GCA_013824015.1 Polaromonas sp. | reverse complement strand
AAAGAGTAATGATCATGGAGGCCAGCAGGAAAAAAACATATGTCCAGTACCACTACCGTCGCTGAATTCGCAGCTGAACTGAATAAATCCACCGCCACACTGATCGAGCAATTGACCAGTGCCGGTGTTGCCAAGGCGCAGCCCAACGACCCGCTGTCGGAGTCCGACAAGCAGAAGCTGCTGAGCTACCTGCAGGCCAGCCACGGCACGGCCACCGCCGAGCGCAAGAAAATCACGCTGGTCAAGAAATCCACCAGCGAAATCAAGCAGGCCGACGCCACCGGACGTGCCCGCACGATCCAGGTCGAAGTCCGCAAAAAACGCACCTTCATCAAGCGTGACGAGGGCTCCGAGCCCGTGGTCGAAGAAGTCAGCACCGCCGCTGCCGCGCCCCAGGCGCCGATCGTGGAGGATGCCGAACTGGTTCGCCGCGAGGAAGAGGCCAGCCGCCACGCCGAGTTGCTGCGCCGCCAGGAAGAAGAACTGACGGAAAAACGCCGCCTGCGTGAAGAGCAGGACGCCAAAGACCAGGCCCGCGAGCAACAGGAACGCGACGCTGCCGAGCAGAGCGCGCAAGCCGCTGCGCTGGCCGCCGAAGCGGCCAGCAAGGCCAAGCCAGCCAGCAAGGCCGCCAAGGCGGTGACTGCTGAAGCGCCTGCAGCCGATGACGCAGCCGCCGTGGAAAAAGCCGCGGTCAAAGCGGCAGAAGCCACCGCCGCCCAGGCGGCCGCCAAGGCCAAGGCCACTGCCGAGTTCCAGGCCGACGCTGTCAAGGCGCAGGACCTGCAGGACCGCCGCAAGAAAGCCGAGGCTGAGGCCGCCGGCATCCGCGCCATGATGAATGCGCCCAAGCGCGTGCTGGTGCCGCATGTCGACCCCAAAGCGGCCATCAAGGGGACGCTGCACAAGCCGGCGGTGGTGCCAGGCGCCGCCAAACCGGCCGCCGCAGGCGCTACCGTTGCCGGCGCCGCCGGCAAGAAGGAAGTCAAGTCGGAGAACCTGTCGTCGACCTGGAAAGATGACGCTGCCAAGAAAAAAGGCGAGATCAAGACCCGTGGCGCGCCTGTTGTGCCCGGTCGCGGCAACTTCCGGGGCGGCCCGCGTGGTCGCCGTACCTCGGACCGCGATTCGCGTTCCGAGTCCACGTTTGTGGCACCGACCGAATTCAAGGTCATTGAAGTGCATGTGCCGGAAACCATCACCGTGGCTGAACTCGCGCACAAGATGAGCGTGAAGTCGTCCGAGGTGATCAAGCACCTGATGAAGCTGGGCCAGATGGTCACCATCAACCAGCCGCTGGACCAGGACACCGCGATGATCGTGGTGGAAGAGATGGGCCACAAGGCCGTCACCGCGTCGCTGGACGATCCGGAAGCGTTTGCCGACGAGGACGTGCAGGGCCAGCAGGCCGAATTGCTGCCGCGCGCGCCGGTCGTGACCGTCATGGGCCACGTCGACCACGGCAAGACCTCGCTGCTCGACTACATCCGCACCGCCAAAGTGGCTTCCGGCGAAGCCGGCGGCATCACCCAGCACATCGGCGCCTATCACGTGGAAACCCCGCGCGGCATGGTGTCCTTCCTGGACACGCCGGGCCACGAAGCGTTTACCGCCATGCGTGCCCGTGGCGCCCAGGCCACCGACATCGTGATCCTGGTGGTGGCGGCCGACGACGGCGTCATGCCGCAGACGCGTGAAGCCATCAAACATGCGAAAGCAGCCGGTGTGCCCATCGTGGTCGCGATCAACAAGATCGACAAGCCCGGCATCAACATGGAGCGCGTCAAGGGCGAGCTGGTCACCGAAGAAGTGATTCCCGAAGAGTTCGGCGGCGACGTGCCCTTTGTCGGCGTGTCGGCCCATACCGGCGCCGGCATCGACGCGCTGCTCGAGCAGGTGCTGCTGCAGGCCGAGGTGCTGGAACTGAAGGCGCCGGTCGATGCGCTGGCCAAGGGCCTGGTGATTGAAGCCCGCCTCGACAAGGGCCGCGGCCCGGTCGCCACCGTGCTGGTGCAGGCGGGTACGCTGAAAGCCGGCGACGTGGTGCTGGCCGGTTCGACCTTTGGCCGCGTGCGCGCCATGCTGGACGAAAACGGCAAGCCGATCAAGACCGCGGGTCCATCGATCCCGGTGGAAATCCAGGGCCTGACGGAAGTGCCGCAGGCCGGCGACGAATTCATGGTCATGCTCGACGAGCGCCGTGCCCGCGAAATCGCCACCTACCGTGCCGGCAAGTTCCGCAACACCAAGCTGGCCAAGCAGCAGGCGTCCAAGCTGGAGAACATGTTCTCCGACATCGGCGCCGGCGAGGTCAAGATGCTGCCCATCATCATCAAGGCCGACGTGCAGGGTTCGCAGGAAGCGCTGGCCCAGTCGCTGCTCAAGCTCTCGACCGACGAGGTCAAGGTGCAACTGGTGTACTCCGGTGTTGGCGGGATTTCCGAATCCGACGTCAACCTGGCGATTGCGTCCAAGGCAGTGGTGATCGGTTTCAACACCCGCGCCGACGCCCAGGCCCGCAAGCAGGCCGAGAACAACGGCGTGGATCTGCGTTACTACAACATCATCTATGACGCTGTGGACGAATTGCGCGCCGCGATGTCGGGCATGCTGACGCCGGACAAGAAGGAAGAAGTCATCGGCACCGCCGAGATCCGCCAGGTGTTCAAGGTCAGCAAGATCGGCTCGATCGCCGGCTGCATGGTCACCGCCGGTGTGGTCC
>PNNC01000123.1 GCA_013824015.1 Polaromonas sp. | reverse complement strand
ACCAGGCGGCTGAAGGGGAACAGCAGGAAGATGGTCATGCCGAACACGATGTGGAAGCGATAGGGCCAGGGCAGGACGGCCAGCGCTGCAGAGTCCACCTCGCGCAGGGTGAGGATGCGCTGCGCCCATTCGGCCAGGATCAGCATCACGCTGCCATCGGCATGGCCCCATGAATATGGCAGGGTGATCAGGCCCACCACCAACTGCGTCCACAGGATCAACAGGATCGCGAGATCGGTCTTGTGGCTGGTGTAACGGATGCGCGGGTCAAACATGCGGCGGTAAATCAGCATCGACAGGCCGATGAAGCAGATGACGCCGGCAATACCCCCCGCGTAGATCGCCATGCGCTGCTTGGTCGCAGCGTCCATGAAAAAACCATACACCGCATGGGGCGTCAGCAGGCCGACCAGATGGCCGAAGAACAGGAACAGGATGCCCACGTGGAACAGGTTGCTGCCCCAGCGCAGCAGGCCGGTGCGCAACAACTGCGAGGAGTCGCTTTTCCAGGTGTACTGGTCGCGGTCGAAGCGGATCAGGCTGCCCAGCAGGAACACCGTCAGGCAGATGTAGGGGTAGACCCCGAAGAGGAATCCGTGAAGTCCGGGGCTCATGCTTGTACTCCTTGGGTGGGCCGTGCCTTGCGCACGTGCGGCACAATGTGGATGGGCTGCGGCTGGTCTGGCCTGGCCTGACCCTTGGACGAGCAGCCGTCAAAAACGACCGGCTCTTCCCACACCGCATCGATGGTTTCTTCCGCGGCGATCTGCACCGGCTGGGCCTTTTCCCCGGCCAGCTCCAGCAAGGCGCCCAGCACGGAGGCGTAGGCACTTTCGCGCTGCTGCAGCGCTGCAAAAATCGCATTGAAGATATGCGCCATCTCGGCCAGAAACGCGCGCGCCTCGCGCGGCGGCTGGGTCGAGGTGAATTCGAGCACCACCGGCAGGAAGTCCGGCATCTCGCCCTCGGCCAGGTACATGCCGGCCTTCTCGTAGGTCTGCGCCAGGTCGATCATGGCCGGCCCGCGGTCACGCGAGTCGCCGTGCACATGTTCGAACAGGTGCAGCGAGGTGGCGCGGCCCCGGTCAAACAACTCGACATAAGCCGCCTCGGTTTCCAGAGCCGGCGCCAGCGCGAGCGCTTCGATCAGGGCGTCCAGCTCGGCCAGCCTGTCCGGCTCCACGGCAAGCTCTTCGTGCAGTGCCTCGCGCAGCGCGCCCAGATGGCTGCGCAACTCGGCGTCGGGGTAAGCAAGCAGCCGGGCCAGCACGCGCAGGCTCTTCGAAGCCACGGCGGGGGTGTTGTTGAAAAGTGCCATGGTTCAGACCTCCACCTTGATGGGAATGGTGCGTTTCTTGTTGCCGCCGAACAGGCTGACGTCGCTGGCGCCGTCGGAGCAACCGTTGCCGAAGGTAAAACCACAGCCGCCGCGCATGTCGAAGGCGTTCTCGGCGTATTCGCGGTGCGTGCTCGGGATCACAAAGCGGTCTTCGTAATTGGCAATCGCCATGATGTGGTACATCTCCTCGACCTCGGCCACCGTCAGCCCGGCCTGCTCCAGCACCGCCAGGTTCTGCACCTGGTCCACATGTTTGCTGCGCTGGTAGGACCGCATCGCCAGCATGCGCTGCAGTGAACGGATCACCGGCGCCGTGTCGCCGGCCGTCAGCAGGTTGGCCAGGTACTGCACGGGAATACGCATCTGCGCGATGTCGGGCAACTCGCCGTTGATGCCGATCTGGCCGGCGTTGGCCGCCGAGGTGATCGGCGACAGCGGCGGCACGTACCAGACCATGGGCAGCGTGCGGTACTCGGGGTGCAGCGGCAACGCTACCTTCCATTCCACCGCCATCTTGTAGACCGGGCTGCGGCGGGCGCCTTCCAGCCAGGCTTCGGGAATGCCGTCCTTGCGCGCCTGCTCAATCACTTTCGGATCGTTGGGGTCCAGGAAGATGTCGAGCTGGGCCTGGTAGAGGTCCTTGTCGTCTTCCACGCTGGCCGCTTCCTGGATGCGGTCGGCGTCATACAGCACCACCCCGAGGTAACGGATGCGGCCCACGCAGGTTTCGCTGCAGACGGTCGGCTGGCCGGCTTCAATGCGCGGGTAGCAGAAGGTGCATTTCTCGGCCTTGCCGCTTTTCCAGTTGTAATAGATCTTTTTGTACGGGCAACCCGAGACACACATGCGCCAGCCGCGGCACTTGTCCTGGTCGATCAGCACAATGCCGTCTTCCTCGCGCTTGTAGATCGAGCCCGAGGGACACGACGCCACACAGGCCGGATTCAGGCAATGCTCGCACAGGCGCGGCAGATACATCATGAAGGTGTTTTCGAACTGGCCCACCATGTCTTTCTGGACCTGGTCGAAGTTCGCCAGGTTGGCGTCCTTGCTGCGCTTGGAAAACTCGCCGCCGAGAATCTCTTCCCAGTTCGGGCCCCATTCGATCTTCTCCATGCGCTTGCCGGTGATCAGGCTGCGCGGCCGCGCCGTCGGCGTGGCCTGCATCTCGGGCGCCGACTGCAGGTGGTCGTAGTCGAAGGTGAAGGGCTCGTAATAGTCATCGATCTGCGGCATGTTCGGGTTGGAGAAGATGCGCATCAGCAGCTTCCACTTGCCGCCCTGGCGCGGTGCTATGGAGCCGTCGGCCTTGCGCACCCAGCCGCCATTCCATTTGTCCTGGTTTTCCCACTCCTTGGGGTAACCGATGCCGGGTTTGGTTTCGACGTTGTTGAACCAGGCGTACTCCATGCCGGGT
>PNNC01000080.1 GCA_013824015.1 Polaromonas sp. | reverse complement strand
GGTCAGCTCGTCGCCCTCGAACTCCTGGCTCAGGGCCATGGTCTTGATCGCGACCACGCGCCCGATCTTGGGGTCCTTGCCCAGATACACCACGCCCATGGCGCCCTTGCCGAGTTCCTTTTCAACCTGGTAGCGTCCCAGCATCGGTTTTTCAACACCGCCGCCATCGAGCAGCATGGTGCCACCGGGGTGGGCCCCGCTGCCGCCGAGGATCACGGTCTCTGACAGGTTTTTGGCGCGCTTGAGCTTGGCCTGCAGGTCCTTGTGGCTGCTGTTGTGGCTGGCCATGTACTCATACACCGCCTGCGCCTTGTTGAACTGGCGCTTGCGCTCGAAATCAAGGGCCAGGTTGTTCAGGTTGTCCATCAGCGCGTCGGTGAACGGAACCCGGCGGAAGCGGTCAAAGGCCATGTCGAGCTGGCCCTGTCCCTGCAAGGCCAGACCCATCATGCGGCTGGTTTCGGCGGACTCCTCGTCGGAGCGGATCTTGCCGGCTTCCGTCATCAGGAAGCGCTTGGTGGTCAGCGCCAGATGGCCAATCACCAGCAACGCGGCGGGAAACACGAGTTTGAGCCAGGTCGCCGATGCCGACAGCAGGCCAAACTCGGCAACCAGCAGCAGCACGAACAACCCGAGTGTCACCAGGGCCGCCTTGCCCGCGGACAGACGCGGCAACCCCACAATCAGGTAGGCCGCGACCACCAGCAAAACCGCCAGTGTGGCCCACAGGCCCCAGCCCGGCTGGACAATGAAATGTTCGCTCAAAATGCTTGATGTGATGTGGGCGATGGTTTCGGCCGGCGACAGGCCGGGACCGGCCGGCGTCGGAAACTGTGTACCCACACCCGCTGCCGTCGCGCCAATGATCACGATCTTGTCGGCGTACTTGCTGGCGGGAATCTTGCCAGACAACACATCGTAAAAGGAGTCCACCGCAAACGCGGGCCGACCGTCGCGGCCTTTGTAGAACTGCGGCAACATCAGCGCAGCCTCATCCGTGCCGACCCGCAGCTTGCCGATCTGCACCGACTCGCCATTGTTGAGCCGGATGTCCGCCGCATCGAGGTTCAGGCTTTTGACCGCCGCCAGCAAACCCATGGACGGCACCGCCTTGCCGAAATAGTTGATCAGCAGCGGCTCCTGCCGCACGGCGCCATCCACATCCGGCAACTGGTTCAGGTGGGCAATGCCGGCGGCGCTGTTGCCGATCACCGGAATCGGCTGCTGGCCACGAACGGCCGGCAGCGAAAAATTGTTCTGTTCTGTCACGGTGCTCTTGAGCGCGTAATCGGGCAACGGGCTGTCAGGCCGGCCCTGGGGCTCACCCAGCACGAACACCGAAGGCACCAGCACATTGCCTGCCCTGGCCATGCTGGCCCCGAGCTTGGCGTCGGTGTCCAGCGCCAGTTCGGCCTCGGCAATCACCTTGCCCAGTTCCTCGGCCAGCCCACCCGGGGCCGTGGCCGGATCTGCCGCCGGTCCCAGCGCTTGCTTCATCTTGCGGATGAAAACCAGGCCCCGGTCGGTTTGCGGCTCAAAAAAGAACACGGTATGGGCGATGGTCTTGGCCTTGGCCGCAGCCAGCTGGTCAATCAGCTGCGCGTGCACATCGCGCGGCCACGGCCAGCGGCCGATGTTGGCTATGCTCTGGTCGTCGATGGCGATGATGGCGATGCGATCCGAAGGCTGGCGCGCGGTGCTGGTGCTGGCAAAGTCGTAATAGCGGCGTTCCAGCGTGCCAAAAAAGTCAGTGGCGCCGTGCAGAACAAGTACGGCCAGCACAACAAGGACGCCCACAAACCAGTCCGCCCGCCAGAATTGCCTGCGCTTACTTGATGATGTGGCCACGTCCCGCCCTTTGTCCTGGTTCGCTGTGCATGTCCGCTCTCACCGCGGGGTGACGCCGTCGGCCACGCGGCCACGTTACATCGCGGTTACAAATCTCCCGTCTGCGGACGTTAACAGACGCCTTGAGCCCGGACAAGGGACTTTTGCACACGGCTTGCGGCTTGTGTTGCAAATTGGCGCCGCTGCCCTGCGGCCCAACTCATGGCTGGCAGCGACCGGCGCTCAGGCCGGCTCGGCAGGCTTGTGGCGCGCCTGCATGATCTTGCCGGCGACGAACACCAGCAGGGCACCCGTGGCGGCGGCGGCATAACCCCACAACGCCGAGGTCGGCAGGTAAGGCTTGATCGCGGGATCGGTCCAGGCCATCTGTCCGGCGATCCAGCCCAGCAGCATGGCGCCCAGGGTGATCACAATCGGGAAACGTGCCATCAACTTGAGCACCAGCTGGCTGCCCCAGACAATGATCGGAATACTCACCAGCAGGCCAAAAATGACCAGCGGCATCTGATGCTGCTGGCCCGCGCCCTGGGCGGCCCCGGCAATGGCCAGAACGTTGTCGACGCTCATCACCAGGTCGGCAATGATCACGGTTTTGACCGCGCCCCAGAGCTTGTCACTGGAGCTGATGTTGTGCGAGTCCTCAGCTTCAGGTTGCAGCAACTTCACCCCGATCCAGAGCAGCAGCAGCGCGCCCACGATCTTCAGGTAGGGTACCGCCAGCAAGGCCAGCGCAAACGCGATCAGGATCACCCGCAGGACGATGGCGCCCATGGTGCCGTAAATAATGCCCTGGGTGCGCTGCTTGGGAGGCAGGTTCCGGCATGCCAGGGCGATCACCACCGCGTTGTCGCCACCCAGCAGGATGTCGATCATGATGATCTGGCCAACTGCAAGCCAGAAGCCTGCCGTCATGAACTCTTCCATGGAAACCTCTCAAA
>PNNC01000044.1 GCA_013824015.1 Polaromonas sp. | reverse complement strand
TTGGGCCGGATCGACCTTCCAGGGCAGCATGGCGGCGACCATCTCGCGCAACGGCGCGTAACCTTCGCTGGCCGCGTACTGCAGCGCGGCCTGGCCGTCTTCACGCAACACCCTGGCGCAGGCCTCGGCAAAGGCGCTGATCGGGAAGGTTTTGGGCGAGGGCAGGCCGCCGGCAAAACTGATGATGCCGGGTTTTTCGGTGACCTTGAGGATCTCGCGGATCACCGAGGGGTTCATTTTTTCGGCGCGGGCGGCCAGGGTCCATTGCATGTTGTTGGTGTCCATGGGTGTTGTCTTTTGCTGTGTCAATCCACGATAAACAGTGTCGCACCTTTGGGCGCGCTGGAGCGGTGCGCTTCGGCGCCGTCGGCCACCTGGTAACTCATGCCGGGCCGCAGCACAAACACGCTGCCGTTGTCGAGTTCGGTGTGCAGCTCGCCCGCCAGGCACAACAGGACATGGCCCTTGCTGCACCAGTGATCCGACACATAACCGGGCGTGTACTCGACCATGCGCACGCGAATGGCGCCGAACTGCTGCGTGCGCCAGAAGGCCTGGCCGGCCTGGGCTGAATGTTCGGTCTGCGCAATGGCCGACCAGTCGGTGGTGCCGAAGGGAATATGACTCATCTTCATGCAGCGGGCTCCAGTCGCGGGGTATGCACCGGCATCTGTTTGCCGATGAACACGGTGGCGATCACGGCCAGGGCGAAGCCCACCGTCACCGCGTCCAGCGATTCGCCGAGCAGCGGCACGGCAAACAGCATGGACAAAAAGGGCTGGACCAGCTGCACCTGGCTGACGCGCACCGTGCCGCCCAGCGCCAGGCCGCGGTACCAGGCAAAAAAGCCCAGCCACATTGAAAACACGCCGAGGTAGGCAAAACCGCCCCAGGCGCTGGCCCGGACCGGCATGGTCGGCCAGCTCAGCAGCGCCAGCGGCAGGGTCAGCGGCAGCGAGATCAGCAGCGCCCAGCAGATCACATGTTCGGCCTGCATGTGTTGCGACAGCCGCGCGCCGTAGCCGTAACCCACCGCCGCACACAACATGGCCGCCAGCAGCAGCACGTCGGCAAAGTGAATCGACAGTCCCGCTGCGCCGGACCGCAGCACGGCAAACAGCACCACCAGCGCACTGCCCAGCGCCGCACACAGCCAGAAGCCGGCCGACGGCCGCTGGCGGTGCAGCAGCGCGCCAACGGCGGCGGTCGCCAGCGGCAACACACCGACGATCACGCTCGCATGCATGGCTTCGACATGCCGCATGGCCATCGAGGTCAGCAGCGGGAAACCGAACACCACACCGCCCGCCGTGATGAGCAGCGGCAGCCAGTCGCGGCGTTGCGGCAGTGGCGCGCGCGTGGCCAGCAGGAACAGCGCCGACAGTGCTGCCGCCACCACGGCCCGGCCCATCGCGATGAACAGGCCCGACATCTGCGGCGCCTCCGGCGTGCCGACCGCCAGCCGCGTCATCGGCAGGGTCACCGCAAAAATCGCGATGCCCAGCAGGCCCAGCCACAGGCCCCGGGTGATGTGTCGGGCGCTCATAAGAACAACATCCAGATCGCGGTGGCCACCAGCACCGCCGCCATGACGCGGTTGAACCCCACCAGGCGCCGGCCGCTGCCGTGCGGGCCGCTGAGCCACTCACGCAGCAGCGAGCCGGCCAGCGCGTAGGTCAGGTTGCTGGCAAAGGCATAGGCCAGCATCACCGGCAGCACCACGGCAAAACGCAGGGCGGGGTCGCTGCGCCCGGCGATCCAGCCGCTGACAATCGCGAGCGCCAGCATCCAGGCCTTGATGTTGACGAACTGCAGCGCCGCGCCCTGCCAGAAGCCGATGCTCATACGTTCGGCGTCGGCCTCGCTGAGCTGGCGCGAGCGTGCGATTTTTGAAGCCAGCCAGATCAGGTAGACCACGCCGACAAACTTGATCGCCAGCGCCAGCAGCGGGATCGCCAGCAGCAGCGCGCCCAGACCCAGCGCACACAGGCTCAGCAACACGCCCCAGCCGACCGGCACCGCGCAGACAAAAGGCATGGCGCGGCGCAGGCCGTGGTTGGCCGCCAGCGCGGTCGCGAGTGTGGTGTTGGGCCCGGGCGAAAAGCTCATGGCCGTTGCCAGCACCAGCAGCGCGGTAAATTCTTGCCAATTCATGCGTCAGACTTTATAGTTCAAAGCAACACACCACCAGTACAGTTGAGGGTACAAAACCGGAAACTGTATTGCCTAGATTGTCAGCACACTGATCTGCCGAAGGCATGCCCATGTTGATGAAAACCGCCGCCCAGTCGCTGACCGAACAGCTTTGCGCGCGTTTTGCCGAACGTATCCGCAGCCGCCTGCTGGCGCCGGGCGCGCGCCTGCCCTCGGTGCGGCAGTGTGCGCAGCAGCAGGGTGTCAGTGTCTCCACCGTGGTGGCGGCCTACGACCAGTTGCTGGCCCAGGGCCTGGTCGAGGCGCGCAAGAACCGCGGTTTTTTTGTGCGCGATGTGTCCTCTGCGTTTGCTGCGCAGGCCGCCGCCCGCGTGCCGGACCGCCCGCCGGCAGCCCTGGCCGGGGACCCGGCCGCGCCGGTCTGGAGCACCTCGGCCTGGATGGCGACGCGGCAGGCGCCGGTCGATGCCTCGGCGCTGATTCGCGGCATGTTTCACCGCGTCAGCAACAAGCCGCAGCCCGGCATGGGCGTGTTCCCGCCGGAGTGGCTGGACACCAGCTTCATGCCGGCCGCCGTGCGCAAGGTCACCAGCGGCAGTGCGTTGCGCGATTTTTCGCTGAGTTACGGCGAGCCGATGGGCGACAGCGGCCTGCGGCGCGCGCTGTCGCAAAAACTCGGCGTGCTGAACGTGCATGCAGC
>PNNC01000062.1 GCA_013824015.1 Polaromonas sp. | reverse complement strand
CCATGGCCAGACCGGCGCCGTTGACCAGGCAGCCGATGTTGCCGTCCAGGCTGATGTAGGCCAGGTCGAACTTGCTGGCCTCGACTTCGGCCGGGTCTTCCTCGTCCAGGTCGCGGTAGGCGACGATTTCAGGGTGGCGGAACAGCGCGTTCGGGTCGAAGTTGAACTTCGCGTCCAGCGCCTTGATGTTGCCGTTGCCTTCGAGGATCAGCGGGTTGATCTCGGCCAGGCTGCAGTCGGTTTCCATGTAGCACTTGTAGAGCTTTTGCAGCACGTCCACGGCCTGGGCGGTGGAGCCCGGCGGCACGGTCATGCCATCGGCCAGTTCCTTGGCCTGGGCGTCAGTCAGACCCAGCGCCGGGTCGACAAACACCTTGATGATTTTTTCGGGCGTGGCGTGTGCCACTTCCTCGATGTCCATGCCGCCTTCGGAAGACGCCATGAAAGCGACCTTCTGGGTGGCGCGGTCGGTCACCGCCGACACGTAATACTCTTTCTTGATGTCAGCGCCGTCTTCGATCAGCAGGCGGCGGACTTTTTGACCGGCAGCGTCGGTCTGATGCGTCACCAGCTGCATGCCGAGGATTTCGCCGGCCAGTTTTTTCACTTCATCGATGCTGCGCGCCAGCTTGACGCCGCCGCCCTTGCCGCGGCCACCCGCGTGGATCTGGGCCTTGACCACCCAGACCGGACCGCCGAGTTTCTGGGCAGCTTCCACAGCTTCCTGCACGGTGAAGGCAGGAATGCCGCGTGGCGTGGGGACACCAAAGTTGCGCAAGATTTCCTTGCCTTGGTATTCGTGAATTTTCATGAAATTACTTCCAGGAGTCGGTAAAAAGGGGCGTCAGCGCGGGTGATGTGGATCTGCCACATTTCGCAGAAATCACCAAAATGTAACGCCTTCGATCACTGCAGGCAGCAGCGCAGAACTGTATCATGTTGCGATGCACAATTATTGTGCGCGCCCGACGGGCAATTTTCGAGCACCTCCACAGAAAGCAAGCGACATGGCCAAGGTCTTTATCGACGGTGAAGCAGGAACCACGGGTCTGCAGATCCGGGAACGCCTGCAAGCCATGCCGGCCATTGATCTGGTGAGCATCGCGCCCGAGCTGCGCAAGGATGCGGCGGCCAAACGCGCCCTGATGGGCACGGTCGACATGGTGGTGCTGTGCCTGCACGATGACGCGGCACGTGAATCGGTCGCCATGATCGACGACCTGGCCCGCGTCAGCGGCAACAAAGGCCCGAAGATCATCGACGCCTCCACCGCACACCGCACGGCGCCGGGCTGGGTGTTCGGCTTTCCCGAACTCGCCGCCGGCCAGCGCGATGCGGTGGCCAACGCCGACCGGGTCGCCAACCCCGGCTGTTATTCGACCGGCGCGATCGCGCTGATCCGCCCGCTGGTCGATGCCGGCCTGTTGCCGAAAGACTATCCGCTGGCGATCCCGGCGGTCAGCGGTTACTCCGGCGGCGGCCGCACCATGATCGAGGACTACGAAGCCGGCAAGGCGCCGCTGTACCAGGTCTACGGCCTGAACCTCAAACACAAACACCTGCCCGAAATCATGAAATACACGGGGCTGACACGCCGCCCGGTGTTCACACCCTCGGTGGGCAACTTCAAGCAGGGCATGCTGGTGCAACTGCCGCTGCACCTGGACCTGCTGCCGGGCCAGCCGACGCTGGCGCAATTGCAGGATGTGCTGGCCCGCCACTACGCCGGCAGCCCCTGGGTCACGGTGGAGCCGGTCGGAGACAACACGTCCATCGATGCCCTGGGCCTGAACGACACCAACAAGATGGAGCTGCGGGTGTTCGGCAACGAGGAGTTCCGCCACGCCGTGCTGATTGCCCGGCTGGACAACCTCGGCAAGGGCGCATCGGGCGCCGCCGTGCAAAACCTGGAACTGATGCTGGGTCTGTAAGGCTTGCGTTTACCCCCGGCTGTGCGCTATTCAATTGATAGCTGTCAGCCCATGCCAGTCAAGGGCTGGCGGCATTTTTTACTGTAAACCGGGGATGCCAGGTCAATCCTCGTCGGCCTGCGACACAACCCGGCGTATCGCCTCCGCCCCGAACCCACGCGCTGCCAGGAAACGCATCTGTTTGCCGCGAGCCGCCGCGTCTGCCGCCGGTTCGCCGAACTTGCGGCGCCAGACTTCGCGGGCGCGCTCCACCTCGCTGAGCTTCAGGCTGCTCACGGCATCGGCGACCATCTCCGGCGCCAGGCCCTTGCCCTGCAACTCATGGCGTATGCGCGCCGCGCCAAACCGCGCGGCGCGCCGGTTGATCACCGACTCGACCACCCGGGCCTCGCTGATGAAGTCCTTGGCCTGCAACTCGTCCAGCACCTGGGCGAGCTGCTGCGGCGATTCCGCGTGGGCAGCGAGCTTGCGCTCCAGCTCGGCACGCGAATGTTCGCGCGCGGCCAGGTAACGCAGGGCCCGGCCCTTGAGCGACAGGCCGAAACCCGCTACCGGCGCCGCCTTGTCGGTCGCATGGCGGGAATCGGCCCCTCGGTTGCTACTGTTTTGATAGCTACTCATGCTTGCTGGACATGGGCTGGAGGCCAATTTGATGCAAAATCCCGGGCGCCCGGCGTCAGGCAGCCAGCACTTTCGGGGCTTTGTCGGCTTTTTCTGCCTTGTCCGCCTTCTCGGCCTTGTCCGGCTTGTTGCCGACAGCGTCCTGGATCAGCGGGATGCCCAGCGACTCGCGCACCTTGTTCTCGATCTCGATCGCGAGTTCCGGGTTTTCCTTCAGAAACTCCCGCGAGTTGTCCCGGCCCTGGCCGATTTTTTCACCATTGAAGGCGTACCAGGCGCCGGCTTTCTCGACGATGTGGCCGGCCACCCCCAGA
>PNNC01000170.1 GCA_013824015.1 Polaromonas sp. | reverse complement strand
TTGCTCTGGCTGCATTCGCAGTTGCTGGCGGCGTTTACGCTCAGTCTTCCGTGACCCTGTCCGGCAACATCAAAGCTGGTGTGGCACAAACCAAATATTCCAACGGTGCAGCACCTGCGGTCAACGGTAGCAGCCTCAGCGTTGCTGACGGTTCTTCGCGCTTCATCATCGGCGGCACTGAAGACCTCGGTGGCGGCCTGAAAGCTGTTTTCCAGATCGACACCCGCTATCGCGTTGACGACAACGGCGCAGCTCCTACTTCCAGCCCCCTGGCTGGTGGTAACACCTTCGTCGGTCTGAGCGGCGGCCTGGGCATGATCCAGCTCGGCAAGCTCGACACCCACTACTGCCTGGGCTCTGACCAGCACGGTTCGCGCGCCACGGCTCTGCAAGCTTCCAGCTGCGCCATCCTGGGCTTCGTCAATGGTTCCGGCGCAGGCCAGGCCATCGCCAACGCCAGCCGTTCGCAGAACATCATCCGTTACACCACGCCTAACTTCGCCGGCTTCCAGGGCCAGTTGAACTACAGCACGAACTGGCAAGGTTCGGAAGGCGCTCCTGGCGACGCTTCCAAAGGTCGTGCAGTTGCTGCTGGCCTGAACTACGGCAACGGCCCCCTGAAGGCTGGCGTGTCGTTCTGGGATGCCAAGTCCGAGAACCGTACCGTTGGTACCGCCCGCAATGACCAGCAAGCCGCTACCGCGTTCATCGACTGGAACTTCGGCGTGGCTACTGTTGGCCTGACCTTCGACCAGTCCGAACTGGAAGCCAACACTGGCGTCGCCGGTGCTGCCTCCACCGAACTGAAGCGTCGCGCATGGTCCATCCCTGTGACCGTTCCCCTCGGTGCCGGCACTTTCCTGCTGACCTACACCAAGGCACGTGACCTGCGCGCTTCCGGCTTCGCAACGCCTGCTCTGACTGCTGCTCAGCAAGACAACACCGGCGCTTCGCTGTGGTCTGTCGGCTATGACTACGCCCTGTCCAAGCGCACGTCGCTGGGCGTGTCGTACGCTCGTCTGAACAACAAGTCTGCCGGTGCGTACGCTCTGTACACCCAGGGCGCACTGAACGGCACGCCTAACAACGTCGCCGGCCAGGATGCCAGCCAGCTGTACCTGGGCGTTCGCCACGCTTTCTGATCCCACGCTGGCTTAAGCCAGCTTGAGATTCAAAGCTCAAAAGCCGCGAGGTCTTCGGACCTGGCGGCTTTTTTTATTTCTGGCCCGCGCTTCATGCAGGCGAACGGATGACGGGGCGCGCCCGATACCGCCTCAAACCCCACTATCATCGACGGCAGGAAGTGACCCCATGACATCGCCCACCCGCAAAACATCGGCCGCCCGGCCAGCCGCCCTTCAACCGGCCGACTACCTCAAGAAAATCCTCACCGCCCGCGTTTACGACGTGGCGGTCGAGTCCGCGCTGGAGCCGGCCAAAAACCTGGGCCGGCGCCTGCACAACACGGTGCTGCTCAAGCGCGAGGACCAGCAACCGGTGTTCAGCTTCAAGTTGCGCGGCGCGTACAACAAGATGGCGCACCTGAGCCCGGCGCAACTGAAAAAGGGCGTGATCTGCGCTTCGGCCGGCAACCATGCGCAGGGCGTGGCGCTGGGCGCACACAAGCTCGGCACCCGCGCGGTGATCGTGATGCCGGTGACCACGCCCCAGGTCAAGGTCGATGCCGTCCGCGCACTCGGCGGCGAGGTGATCCTGCACGGCGACAGTTATTCCGATGCCCACCTGCACGCCGTCACGCTGGAGAAAAAAAACGGCCTGACCTTTGTGCACCCCTTCGACGATCCGGACGTGATCGCCGGCCAGGGCACGATCGCGATGGAAATCCTGCGCCAGGTCCAGACCATCGCCCAGGGCTCGCTGGACGCGGTGTTTGTCGCGATCGGCGGCGGTGGGCTGATTTCCGGCGTGGCCAACTACATCAAGGCGGTGCGCCCCGAGGTCAGGGTCATCGGCGTGCAGATGAGCGACTCGAACGCGATGGCGCTGTCGGTGGGCGCGGGAAAACGTGTCACGCTGTCCGACGTCGGCCTGTTTGCCGACGGCACCGCCGTCAAGCTGGTCGGTGAGGAAACCTTCCGCATCAGCCGCGAGCTGGTCGATGAATTCATCACGGTGGACACCGACGCCGTCTGCGCCGCGATCAAGGATGTGTTCATCGACACGCGCAGCATCGTTGAACCGTCCGGCGCCATGAGTGTGGCCGCCATCAAGCAGTACGTGGCCACCCACAAGACCAAAGGCGAAACCTACGCCGCCATCCTGTGCGGCGCGAACATGAACTTTGACCGCCTGCGCTTTGTCGCCGAACGCGCCGAGGTCGGCGAGGAACGTGAGGCGCTGTTTGCGGTGACGATTCCCGAGGAACGCGGCAGCTTCCGCCGCTTTTGCGAGCTGATTGGCGAACTGCCCGGCGGCCCGCGCAGCGTGACCGAGTTCAACTACCGCATCAGCGACGCCAGCCAGGCCCATGTGTTTGTCGGCCTGACCACCCACGGCAAGGGCGAGAGCCTGAAGATCGCCAACAACTTCAGCAAACACGGCTTCAAGGCGCTGGACCTGACCCACGACGACCTGGCCAAGGAACATATCCGCCACATGGTCGGCGGCCATACGGCGCTGTCGAAAGACGAGCGCCTGCTGCGTTTTGTGTTTCCCGAGCGTCCCGGCGCGCTGATGAAGTTTTTGTCCACCATGCAGCCCGGCTGGAACATCAGCCTGTTCCACTACCGCAACCAGGGCGCCGACTATGGCCGCATCCTGGTCGGCCTGCAGGTGCCCAAGGCCGACAACAAGGCCTTCAAGGCCTTTCTCGACACCCTGGGCTACCCGCATGTGGAAGAGACCGACAACCCGGTCTACCGGCTGTT
>PNNC01000107.1 GCA_013824015.1 Polaromonas sp. | reverse complement strand
GCCGGCGCCGACGCGGTTTTCGACCAGCACCGTACGCTTGAGCAGGGTCTGCAGCCGGTCGGCGACCAGCCGGGCCGCGCGATCGGTGCCTCCGCCCGGCGGGTAACCGACCACAATGCGCATCGGCCCGCTTTGGGCGCGCGCCCAGCGCGGCATGCCCACGCTGGCGGCGAGCGCTCCCGCAGCGGCGCAGTGAGTCAGCAGGGTTCGGCGGCTGGGGACGAGCGGTGCGGTCGCAGGGCGCTGTGGCATGATGATTCTCCGGTTTGTGAGCCACGATTGTCCCGAGACAGCCATTGATTGCGGAAATCAATCATCACCGGTAATAACCCTCATGCCCAGCCCTTCTCCGGACGTGCCACGCCTGGCGCAGCCAGAAATTCTCGACGACCTGCTGCTGTACCGGCTCAGCCGCCTGCATGCCACGGCCGGCAGCGTGGTGGTGCGATATTGCGAAGGCCAGTTCGGCATCACCCGGCGCGAGTGGCGCGTGCTGGCCGTGCTGGCGGCGAGCGGGCCGCTGGGCTCGTCGGCGCTGGCAGCGCAGGCCCATCTGGATCGACCCCGCACCTCCAAGGCGGTCACCGCGCTGGCCGCCAAAAAGCTGATCAACCGCAGCAGCCGTGCCGGGGACGCGAGGCAGATCGAGCTGGCACTCACGCCCGCCGGCGTGGCCCTGCACCGTGAGCTGTTCCCGCTGGTCAGCCGCATCAACCGCGAGGTCTTGGCAGCGTTGACGCCCGCTGAAACAGCGACGCTGGGCGAGATGCTGGAACGCCTGCAGCAGCGTGCCGACATCCTGGCCGGCCAGGACGGCCTGCCGCTGGCCGACCGGCGGCACGGAAGCAGCGCGCGGCGGCTTGGCGGGCGTGAGGGACCCTCTGCATAACTCGCGCCGCGGGAGTTATGCAGAGGGTCCCTAGCTACATCGGCATGCGGTCGCGGCTGTCCCGCACGCCGCGCCGCACTTCCTGCACCATCGCCAGGATGTCCCAGAACTGCCGGGCCTGAACCTTGAGGCGGTAATCGGTCTGGGCGATCTGCTCCTCGACCATCTCGGTCATGCGCGAGTCCAGGTCGGCCGGCGGCAGCTTCAGGTAGGCCTCGCTCTCGGAGCCGTCACGCTCGATCACCGCACCGGCCTTGCGGGCGATGTTGAGCATGGCGGTGTTTTCGCTGAGCGCGTGAATGAACATCATGCTCACGCCCTCGTTGCGGGCGTGAATGACGGCGCGCTCGAACAGCCGGGCGCCGTAGCCGCGCCCGCGCGCATGTGGCAACACCGACACGCCGAACTCGGCACAACTGGTCAGGTTCGGATCCACCGACAGCGCCAGGTGGGCCATGGCGATCAGTTCGAGCCGGCGGTTGTAGATGCCGAAAATTTCATCACGCTCGTAGTTGAGGCTGGCCGCGTAACGGCGGATCTGCTCATCGCTCGCGGCGTAGCCGAAGCGCAGGTAGCGGTCGTGCGGCTCCAGCGCCAGCAGATGCCGCTCAATCCGCTCGCCGTGGCTGGGGCCGATGGAACGGATGGGCACCATCACGGGCGCCCGGTAGGCCGGGGGCTCGCCCTCGATGACAGGCGGACGGAAGAACTCCTTGCCTGCGTTCAGGGATGCTTTCAAAAATGTGCCGGGGCTAACCATGTGTCCAATATAAGGGTTTTCCCCAGGATATCCAGCCCGCAGGGGCTCTGCGCAGGGTGGGCTCCTCAGGAACTTCAAATTTTCAGCCAAATTCGTCGCCAGCCCATGTCCAGCGGTCCCCATTAGCTATCAAATTAGGAGCAAGTGACCGCTCCAGGGTGGCGCAGCACAGGCATAACACCACACCCAAACGGGTAGCTGCCCCTAATTCATCCCGGATTAGGCGCCCAGGCGCCCGCAAAAACAAGCCGGGCGGGCAGCTGGCGTCAAACCGGCACGGCGGTTGTCGCTTTCACCCGGTCCAGCACAAAGCTGGTTTTGCAGTCCTGCACGCTGGGGTGTTTGAGCAGCGTGTCCATGATGAAGCGGCTGTAATGGCCCATGTCGGCCACCACCACCCGCAGCAAATAGTCCATCTCGCCGGTCAGCGCCGCACATTCGACCACCTCGGGCCACGTCTGCACGCTGGCGCGGAACAGGTCCATCGGGTTGCGCTTGTGCGATTCCGTGTGTTTTTCCAGCCGGACATTGATATAGGCGGTCAGCCCCAACCCGACCGACTCGGGCTTGACCAGCGCCACATAACGGTCGATCACGCCGCTTTCCTCCAGCCGCTTGACGCGGCGCAAGACCGCGCTGGGCGACAGGCTGACCTGATCGGCGATCTGGTCATAGGTGGCGCGACCGTCTGCCTGAAGGCTGCGCAATATGAGGCGATCCAGCTTGTCCAATGCTTCCATAGCCTCTATTTTGCAGGTTTATTGCGCCATCATCAGGATCTGCGCCTTGATTTGCATAAAACATGAGGGCCGGCGCCGTTACAGTGAAGTGATCTGTATCCGCACCAGCCGCATTCCCCTGGAGACACCATGACTTCGACCCGCCAAGCCGCCACGCCATCCGCCGCCACCGCCTGGGACAACCCCATGGGCACCGACGGCTTTGAATTCATCGAGTACGCCGCGCCCGATCCGGCCGCCATGGGCGCGCTGTTCGAACGCATGGGTTTCAAGCCGATTGCGAAACATCGGCACAAAAACGTCACGCTGTACCGCCAGGGCGGCATCAACTTCATCATCAATGCCGAACCGGACTCCTTTGCCCAGCGTTTTGCGCGCCAGCACGGTCCCAGCGTCTGCGCCATCGCCTTCCGGGTGCAGGACGCCAAGGCGGCTTACGAACGCGCGATCCGCCTCGGCGCCTGGGGTTATGCCCACACGGCAGGCCCGGGCGAGCTGAACATCCCGGCCATCAAGGGCATCGGCGACTCCATCA
>PNNC01000001.1 GCA_013824015.1 Polaromonas sp. | reverse complement strand
CTGCAGGCCGGCAAGACGATTGCGCACTTCCGCCATGATGGCCCGCTGCGCATCCTGCAAAGCCTCTACCCGGAAGGCGACGCGGTCTGCCACAACGTGCTGGTGCATCCGCCCGGCGGTCTGGTCGGCGGCGACACGCTGGATATCGCGGTCACGGGCGCCGCCGGCAGCCACGGCCTGATCACCACGCCCGGCGCCACACGCTTTTACAAATCACTCGGCGAAACCGCGCTGCAACGCACACGGGTGCGGCTGGAGGCCGGCGCACGTGCCGAATGGCTGCCGATGGAAGCCCTGTGTTACAGCGGCTGCCTGGCGGAGAACCACCTGACCCTGGACCTCGCGCCCGGTGCCGAGCTGATGGGCTGGGACGTCACGGCCCTGGGCCTGCCGGTCGCCGGCCAGCCCTTTGTCGCAGGCAGCTTTTGCCAGCACATTGAGCTGCCGGGCATCTGGCTCGAGCGTGCGCACATCCGCGCGGACGACCTGCTGTTGCTGGACAGCCCGCTCGGCCTGGCAGGTCAGCGCTGCGTCGCCACGCTGTTTTTTGCCAGCGGCAGCAAACTCGAGCGCAAGCGCCGCGAAGGAGCACTGGACGTGGCACGCGACGTGATGGGAAACCATGCCCTCGCCCCCACGGCGGGCGCCACCAGCCCGGATGCCCAGGTGGTGGTGGTGCGTGTGCTGTCGCCGCTGGTCGAGCCTGCCATGGGCCTGCTCAAGCAGGTCTGGAAAAGCTGGCGCCAGCACTTCTGGGCGCAGGCCGCACCGAGCCCGCGCATCTGGTCGGCCTGAGCGCCGGCTCAGTCCCGCAGATCGGCCGGCACCTTGCCGCCGTTGGCAGCCAGCTTGTTCATGACCTGTTTGTGCAGCCAGATGTTCATGGTGGCGCTGTCGTTCATGTCGCCGGTGTAACCCAGCTCCTTGGCCAGTTCCTTGCGTTCACCGAGGCTGCTGTCCAGATCCAGCAATTTCATCAGGTCGACGATGGACGTCTTCCAGTTGAGTTTTTGCGAATTTTTGCTGGCCATGTCATCCAGCAAGGCCTTCACATCCACCTCTGCCATCGTGGCAGACGCCGCCGCAGCAGCGCCCGCAGCCCGCGACGCTGCATCCGACGCGGCGGTTGCCGCAGCAGCCTCTTCGGGCGACAGGGAGCCGCCGCCTGTGGGCGCCGACGTGGTTTCAGCGCGTGCCGAAGGAAAAATTTTGCCGAAGATTTTGCCGAGAATGCTCATGGGGGTTCCGTTCTGAAGAGTGAAGCCTGATCCTAGACCCGCCGCCACCCGGCGGCAACAGGCAAATGCGCGCCCCGCTGTCGGAAAATGCCTTCAAGCGCCAACGCCTCCTGGCGACTTGCGCCTACCGGATTTGAACCACCCGTCCTACTTGCAGCGATGCGAGGCTGCCGACAATGGGCTTTCCCGGCGACTGCCTGCCTGCAGCCACCTTCCTCCTTCTGCGAGATCCCATGAAAACATCCGTCCTGACCCCTGTCCTGCTGGCCCTGACGCTGGTGTTTGCCGGTTGCTCCAGCACCACGGAAAGCGGCGCCGTCGGCGCTTCCCGCTCCCAGTTGCTGCTGGTGTCGTCCGCGGAACTGAACACCATGGCCGAGCAGGCCTACGCCAAGCTCAAGGCAGATGCCGCGGCCAAAGGCGCACTCAATACCGACGCGGCGATACTGGCACGCGTTCGTGCCATTGCTGCACGCATCCAGCCGCAGACCGCGGTCTTTCGCGGCGATGCGCCCGGCTGGAAGTGGGAAGTCAACATCATCGAGAGCGATCAACTCAACGCCTTCTGCATGCCTGGCGGCAAAATCATGTTCTACACCGGCCTGGTGCGCAAACTCAATCTGAGCGACGAGGAGATTGCCGTGGTGATGGGGCATGAAATTGCCCACGCGCTGCGCGAACACTCGCGCGAACAGGTGTCGCAGGCTGCTGCTGCACAGACCGCCATCGGCATTGGCACCCAGTTGCTGGGACTCGGCGGCGGCGCGTCACAACTCACGGGCGCCGCCTACGAAGCGCTGGTCGCCAGCCGGTTCAGCCGCGCCCACGAAACTGAAGCCGACCGGATCGGCCTGGAGCTGATGGCCCGTGCCGGCTACAACCCGCAGGCCGGCGTGAGCCTGTGGCAGAAGATGGGCAGCGCCACCGGAAGCGGCGGCGGCACCCCTGACTTCCTCAGCACCCACCCCAGCGACAGCAGCCGGGTGCAACAGATCCAGTCCCTGCTGCCGACGGTGATGCCGCTGTACCAGGCCGCGCGGCGCTGATTTTCCTGCCTTGATGGCAGGCACCCCCTGCCCCGCCGCCTGACTGGTTAGGATCACGGTCGGTGCGATCCCGCGCCTCAACAACAATACCGAGGGAAAGCCATGCACGCCATGACCACCACCGAGATCTACCTGATCGCCATGGCGATCATCTTCACGGTGCCTTACCTGATCTGGCGCCTGTTCAGGACCGACTACTATGCGCCGCTGGTGGTGGTGCAGATCATTGCCGGCATCCTGCTCGGTCCCGGCATTCTCGGCAAGCTGTATCCCGACTACTACGCCTTTGTCTTCAGCGCGCCGGTGGTGCAGTCGCTCAACGGCATCGCCTGGTGGGCCGTCATGGTGTTTGTCTGGATCGCCGGCATCGAGCTGGACCTGAAAAAAGCCTGGGCGCACCGGCGCGAGAGCACCATCACCGCCGGGCTGGCGCTGGGCACCCCGCTGCTGTTCGGCTGCGTGGCTGCCGCCGGCATGCTGATGTACGAGGGCTGGGTCGGGCCCCAGGGCATGCGCTGGCAGTTTGTCATGGGCGTTGGCATGGCCTGCGCCGTGACCGCCCTGCCCATCCTGATTTTGCTGATGGAAAAACTTGCCATCCTGCGCCAGCCCATCGGCCAGCGCATCCTGCGCTACGCCAGCCTGGACGACATCGCCATCTGGGGCGTGCTGGCCCTGATCCTGATGGACTGGGAACGTGTCGGCCGGCAGGCCGGCTTTCTGGCGGCCTTTGCCGTGCTCAGTTACCTGTTCCGCAAGCTGATGGTCTGGATGCCCGAACGCGACCGCTGGTACGCCGGCCTGATCTGGCTGATCGTTTGTGCCTTCGGCGCA
>PNNC01000167.1 GCA_013824015.1 Polaromonas sp. | reverse complement strand
CCAATATACAGTAAATCCGGGTTTTGCTGTATGGATGCACAGCTTTTCCCTGTTCACAACCCGGCCATGTTTGCTACGCTATTGATAGCTGACAAGGCCCACTGGACATGGGCTGAGGGTCAAAATGATGCCCAAATAGCGGGGCGGCCGGCAGGGCGCTCAGGCAGGTCGGGTCTGCGCTGTGGCGCTGGCCAGCGATTTGGCCCTGGCCTCGGTCACCAGGTAGGCCACGGTGGCAATCACCAGTGGCACCAGGTAATAAATGACGCGGTAGGCGACCAGCGCGGCCAGCAGCTGGTGGGTGGGAATCTGGTGCGACAGCAGCGCCACAAACACCGCCTCGAGCACGCCCAGGCCGGCAGGCACGTGGGCCACCACGCCGGCCACCGCCGCCACCAGCAACACGCCGGCCACGGTGGGGAAAGCCACTTTTTGCTGCAGCAGCAAAAACATCAGGCCGCTCATGACCAGCCAGTTGGCCGCACCCATGGCCACCTGCAGCAGCGCCAGCCGGCCCGAGGGCAGCTCCAGCGTGTGGCCGCGCAGCGTGAAGCTGCGCTGGCGCGACAGCGCGCACAGCAGCAGGTAGGCGGCGGAACCGGCCAGCAACACGCCGCCGAGGATCTGCAGGCCGCCGCTGCCCATTTTCCAGCCCGGGGGCAGGTCGGGCGTGGCGAAGGTGAACACCAGGCCGCCGAGCAGCAGGTAACCGGTCCAGTTGGTCAGCATGCTGAGGGTCAGCACCCGGGTGATGGTGGCGGTGTCCAGCTTCAGCCGTGAATACAGGCGATAGCGGAAGGCGACGCCGCCGACCAGCGAACCGAGGTTCAGGTTGAAGACATAACTGATGAAGGTCACCAGCATCACCGTCGGGGTGCGCAGGCGATGGCCGGTGTAGTGGCGCCCGAGCAGGTCGAAGCAGCTGTACAGCACAAAGCTGGTGGCCGCCAGCGCCACCGCGCCCAGCAGCAGCGCCGTCGGGTAGGCGCGCAGCGCGGCAAACACCTCCGGCCAGTCGATGGCGCGGCCCTGTTCGACCAGCAGCCAGGTCACCAGGCCAAAAAACACCAGCGTGGCGGCGCGTTTGAGCCAGGGCCACCAGGGCTTGCCGGTGATGCCGCTGCGCGTGGCCTGCGCGCCGGTGGCGGCTGCCGCCGTCATGAGGCTTGGCCTTCGTTGATGTGGTCCACCCCGGGCTCGCCGAGCAGCTTTTCAGCCGGCGTCAGGCGCGGCAGGTGGGCCGGCAGCCAGCCGAACCAGGCCGGGTAGCGGCGCAGCAGGTGAAACACAAAAAAGCTGCGCAGCTTGACCCACATCGGCGATTCGGGGAGATCGGCCGCGCGAATTTGCCGGCAACTGGCCTGCATCAGCTTTTCAAGGTTGTCCGCCAGGTGCTGGTTGAAGGCGCGGTCCTTGATGATGACGTTGGCCTCGAGGTTGAGCGACAGGCTCAGCGGATCGAGGTTGCTGGAGCCGACGGTGGACCATTCGTTGTCGGTCAGCGCGACCTTGCCGTGCAGCGGCCGGTCGCTGTATTCGTAGATCTTGACGCCAGCGCCCAGCAGGTGGTGGTAGAGCATGCTCGCGGCAATCTTGACGATGGGCATGTCGGGTTCGCCCTGCAGGATCAGGCGCACGTCCACGCCGCGTTTGGCGGCCTTGCGCAACTGGCGCAGCAGGCGGTAGCCCGGAAAGAAGTAGGCGTTGGCAATGATGATGCGCTGGCGCGCGCCGCGGATCGCGATGCGGTAATGGCGCTCGATGTCGTTCCTGTGGTCGCGGTTGTCGCGTGTGACCAGCATGGCATCGGCATCGCCGGCGGCCGGCAGCGCGCCCGGCGCGGGCTGGACCGGTTTTCGCCGGAGCAGGCGCTTGAGCGGCCCGTCCGGTGGCTGCTGGCCGAGCTGCAGCTGGGCGCGCACGAACTGCCCGATCTCGGCGACCAGCGGGCCCTCGACCTCGACCGCATAGTCCTGCTTGGCTTCGGGCCCGAAGTCGGACAGGTGGTCGGCCGAATAGTTGATGCCGCCGACAAATGCGCGCGTGCCGTCGATCACGACGATCTTGCGGTGCATGCGGCGGAACAGGTTGGTGCGGTAGCCCCACAGCCGCGGGCTCGGGTCGAACACATGGACGCGCACGCCGGCCGAGGTCAGCGCCGAGATGAAGCCCGGTGACAGATCGGGCGAGCCGTAGCCGTCGATGGTGATGTCCACCTGCACGCCGCGGCGGGCGGCGGTCAGCAGGGCTTCGTGCAGCGCCTTGCCGACCTTGTCCTCGAACAGGATGAAGGTCTCGAGCAGCACCTCGCGTTCCGCGGCGGCAATACATTCGAACACCCGCGGGAAAAAGTCCTCGCCGTTTTCCAGCAAGGTGAACTTGTTGCCTGGCACCCACCGTCCGCGCATCGCCAACTCCTGCTTCTGGTCAGATTTCGATTTCGGCCGCCAGCGGCGCATGGTCCGACAGGTGCGACCAGGGCTTGGGCGGCAGCACCACCGGCGCGTGGCCGATGGCATTGCGCACATAAATGCGGTCCAGCCGCAACACCGGGAAACGCGCCGGGAAGGTGCGTGCCGCCTTGCCGTTGGCCTGCACAAACACCTCGTGCAGGCCGGCGCCCTGCTCGAGCACATCATGGGCGCGCAGTCGCCAGTCGTTGAAGTCGCCGGCCACAATCACCGGCGCGCTCGGCGGAATGTCCTGGTGCACCATGTCGCACAACATGCCCAGCTGCTTGAGGCGATGTGATTCGGCCAGGCCCAGGTGAACGCAGATGGCATGCACCGTGGTCTCGCGGCCGGGGATCTGCAACACGCAATGCAGCAGCCCGCGCCGCTCGGGGCCGCTGATCGAGACATCGCGGTTTTCGAAACTGACGATCGGAAACTTGGACAGCACCGCGTTGCCGTGGTGCCCGTTGGTATAGACCGCATTGCGGCCGTAGGCAAACTGCGGCCAGATGCTGTCGGCCAGGAATTCGTAGTGCGGTGTGGCCGGGTAGTTGGCCACCTTGCTTTCGTGGCGGGCGTGGGTGCCGGTCACCTCCTGCAGGAACACCACGTCGGCGCCCACGGTGCGCACCGCTTCGCGCAGCTCATGCAGGATGAACTTGCGGTTGAAGAAGGTGAAGCCCTTGTGGATGTTGACGGTCAGCACCTT
>PNNC01000064.1 GCA_013824015.1 Polaromonas sp. | reverse complement strand
CGCTGGTGCAGCTCGCAGATTTCAGCCATGCCGGCTTCCGAAAAATTGCGGCCCGGCTTGATCTTCTTGTCCTCGATGTCGATCAGCACACGCTCGATGATGTCGCCGATCTGCTCCATGTTGATGGTGAAGCTGATGATGTCGGTCCAGCGCCGGCTTTCTTCCTCACCCAGCGCCTCGCGCGAGATCTTGGTCAGGTAGTACTTGATCGCCGAATACAGCTCATCGACGGTGTCGTCCATCTTGCGCAGGTCTTCGGCGAGCTTGAGGTCGTTCTTGCGGATCACTTCGAGCACGCCCAGCAACATGCTTTCGACAATATCGGCCTGGTGCAGCGCCTCGCGCGCCGCGCACGAAATCGCCAGCGAGGGCGTGGCCAGCGCCGAAGGATCGAGGTGGTGGGGCCGGCCACCGGCGGTCGCGCCCTTGACCGGACGCGGCAGGAATTTTTCGACCCAGCGGGCCACCACCTGGGTCCAGCCGATGAAGACCAGACCCACGGCCGTGTTGAACATCAGGTGGAACAGCACCACCATGGTGGCGGTCTCGCCGAGATGCGGCGCCACATGGCGCAGCCACAGGCCCAGAAAGGGCGCGGCCGCCGCCACGCCCAGCAGCTTGAACACCAGGTTGCCCAGTGGCACCTGGCGCACCTCGATGGTCGAGCGGGCCGTTGTCAGCACCGCGAGCAGGCCGCTGCCGAGGTTGGCGCCCAGCACCAGGCCCAGCGCGACGTCCGGCGGAATCACGCCGGAGGCGGCCAGCGTGGCGGTCAGCAGCACGATGGCCAGGCTGGAATAGGAGACCACGGCCAGCACCGCGCCCGCGGTGATCTCGAGCAGCAAGTCGCTGCTCAGTGTGCCCAGCAGGGCCTTGATGGCCGAGTTCGAGGTCAGCACCGCCGTGGAATCGGTGACCAGGCGCAGCGCCAGCAGCATCAGGCCCAGCCCGATCAGGATGCGGCCGACACGTCCCACATTGGTCGATTGTCGTGAAATGAACAGCACCACACCCGAAAAAATGAACAGCGGCGACAGCCAGGACAGGTCGAAGGAAAACACCACGGCCATCAGGCTGGTGCCGATGTCGGCGCCCAGCATCACCGCCAGCGCCAGCGGCAGGGCGATCAGCCCCTGGCCGACAAACGAGGACACAATCAGCGCCGTCGCCGTGCTCGACTGCACCAGCGCGGTCACGCCTATGCCGGACAGTGCGGCGTTGAAGCGGTTGCTGATGCTGCGCGCCAGCACATGGCGCAGGTTGGCACCGAACACGCGCAGGATGCCGGTTCGGACCAGATGGGTGCCCCAGACCAGCAGCGCGATGGCAGCCAGCAGATTCAACAGATGCTTCATAAAAGAGAGTTCACTATAACGTCCACGCGCCGCTTGCAGGGGCCCGCAGGTCCGCGGCACCCTGCCGTGCGTCTCCCCTCAAGCAGGGAACAGGCCAGCTGCGCGCCGTTTTAGCGTGCCTTGCGCACGCGCAGCAGCTCATCCAGGATCAGGCAGACGGCGCCCACGGTGATGGCTGCGTCGGCGATGTTGAAGGCCGGGAAGTGCCAGCCGGCGTAGTGAACATCGAGAAAGTCCACCACATAGCCGTGCAGCAGGCGGTCGATCACATTGCCGATCGCGCCGCCCAGAATGCAGGCCAGCGCAAACGAGAACAGCTTTTGCCCGGCGTGCGACTTGAGCATCCACACAATGAAGATGGCAGCCGCTATGCCGATGACGGTGAAAAACCAGCGCTGCCAGCCCGAGGCCGAGGCCAGGAAGGAAAACGCCGCGCCGCTGTTGTGCACCCGCACGATGTTGAAGAAGCTGGTCACGTAGGTCGCATCGCCCAGCTGGTAGTAGCCCAGGATCAGCACCTTGGTGAATTGGTCGGCGATCAGCAGGATCAGCGCCAGGCCCAGCCAGGGGAGCAGGCTGGCCGAGGTGCTTCCGAAGGTGCTTTTGGCCATCATGCGTACCTTCTGTCTTCGCCAGCACCGAACAGGTTGCTGGTGCAGCGGCCACAAATCGTGGGGTGCGCCGGGTCTTGCCCCACATCGGCGCGGTAGTGCCAGCAACGTTCACATTTGGTGTCTGAACTGGGCCTGACCCTTATCGACAGGTCTTTGGCAGCTATCAATTCAATAGCGGAGGTGATGAAGGCGAACTTCAGGTCCTGCCCCAGGCTGGCCAGCAGCGCGTGGTCGTCCGGGCCGACTTCCAGCGCCACATTGGCCTGCAGCGACGAGCCGACCTGGCCTTCAGCGCGCAGTGCCTCGATGTCCTTGTTGACCCCGTCACGCAGTTCGCGCACGCGGCCCCACTTCGCCAGCAGCGCTTCGTCGGGCGCCGCCAGTTCGGCATAGGTCTCCATGAAGATGGACTCGGACGCGCCGCAGACTTTCCAGGCTTCCTCGGCGGTGAAGCTCAGGAAAGGCGCCATCCAGCGCAGCATGGCCTGGGTGATCTGGTGCAGCGCGGTTTGCGCGCTGCGCCGGGCCAGTGATTTCGGCGCGGTGGTGTAGAGGCGGTCCTTCAGGATGTCGAGGTAGAAGGAGCCCAGGTCCTCGCTGCAGTAGATCTGCAGCTTGGACACCACCGGGTGGAATTCGTAGACCTCGTAATGCGCGAGGATATCGGCCTGCAGCTGCGCCGCGCGGCTCAGTGCATAACGGTCGATCTCCAGCATCTGGTCCAGCGGCACCGCGTCCGTCGCCGGGTCGAAGTCGCTGATGTTGGCGAGCAGGAACTTCAGCGTGTTGCGCACGCGCCGGTAGGTGTCCACCACCCGCGCGAGGATCTTGTCGTCGCCGGCGATGTCGCCGGAGTAGTCGCTGGCGGCCACCCACAGGCGGATGATCTCGGCGCCCAGCTTCTTGCTGGTTTCCTGCGGATCCACGCCGTTGCCCTGCGACTTGCTCATCTTGCGGCCCTGGCTGTCCACCGTGAAACCGTGGGTCAGCAGGCCCTTGTAGGGCGCGTGGTCGTACATCGCGCAGGCGGTCAGCAGCGAGGAGTGGAACCAGCCGCGGTGCTGGTCGTGGCCTTCGAGGTAGAGGTCGGCTGGCCAGGTGGACTGGGCCGCATGGCTTTTCTGCAGCACGGTGTAGTGCGTGGTGCCGGAGTCGAACCAGACGTCGAGGATGTCGTTGCTCTTGGTGTAGAACTCCGCATCGGCGCCGATCAGCGATTCGGCCGTGGCCTTGCTCCAGGCCTCGATGCCGCCCTCGGCCACCATGACGGCAGCGGTGTCCAGCAG
>PNNC01000176.1 GCA_013824015.1 Polaromonas sp. | reverse complement strand
GTTTGACGGCAACCTCACGGTGCGCCAGAAGCTGGTGATTTACGCGACCGGCAAGGTCACCGGCAAGATCCGTTATGGCAAGCTGGTGATCGAGGAAGGCGGCCAGCTGGCCGGCGAGATTCTCTACGGCGCCGTGGCCGGCACCAAGGCCGCGCTGGTCGGCAAGCCGGGCCTGCAAGTCGCCTGAGCCCATGAACCGGGCCTGAACCGGGCAGGAAGCGGCCTGGGTTTTCGCACGCCCGGGAGGCGCGCGTTCTGTCGCCGGCTTGACGCATCCGCCCGTGCCCGCGGCGCACAATCGCCGCATGAGCGCTGTCCATTCCCCCCTGCAGGCCCGCATTGTCCAGTGGATGGTCGCGCCGGGCGACCTTGTCGCCGCCGGCGACCTGCTGCTGATTCTCGACGCCATGAAGATGGAACACGAGGTGCGCGCGACGGTGGCCGGCCAGGTCGCCGAGCTTTTTTTCGCGGCCGATGAAGCGGTGGAAGCGGGCGCCTTGCTCACCCGCTTGCACACCGGCGTGACGGACGCGTCCGCGCGGGCGCCTGCCCCTGCGCCCGCGCCTGCCGCCGGGTCGGCCGCCGCGCCGCTGCGGCCCGACCTGCAGCGCGTGCGGGACCGCCAAGCCCGGACCACCGATGCCAGCCGGCCCGAGGCCATGGCCAAACGCCACGCGCTGGGCCTGCGCAGCGCGCGCGAAAACATCGCCGATCTCTGCGATGAAGCTTCCTTCACCGAATACGGCGCGCTGGCGGTGGCGGCCCAGCGCAGCCGCCGCAGCGAGGACGACCTGATCGCCAACACGCCGGCCGATGGCATGGTCACCGGCATCGGCCGCATCAATGGTGCGCTGTTCGGCGCAGAGGCCAGCCGCGCGGTGGTGCTGGCCTACGATGCCACCGTGCTGGCCGGCACCCAGGGCCTGCGCAACCACCAGAAGACCGACCGCATGCTGGGCATTGCGCTGCAGAACAAACTGCCGGTGGTGCTGTTTGCCGAGGGCGGCGGCGGCCGGCCCGGTGACACCGACATGCCGATCGTCGCCGGCCTGCATGTGGCCACCTTCGCCAGTTATGCGCGGCTGTCGGGCCAAGTGCCGGTGATCGGCATCGCGGCGGGTCGCTGTTTTGCCGGCAATGCGGCCTTGCTGGGCTGCAGCGACCTGATCATCGCCACCCGGGGCAGCAACATCGGCATGGGCGGGCCGGCCATGGTCGAAGGTGGTGGCCTCGGTGTGTTCACGCCGGAGCAGATCGGCCCCAGTGGCGTGCAGCATGCCAACGGGGTGATCGATGTGCTGGTCGACGACGAGGTGCAGGCGGTGGCCGTCGCGCGGCACTACCTGTCTTTTTTCCAGGGTGCGCTGCAGGCGTGGCTGGCGCCGGATGCCGCCGCGCTGCGTGATGGGGTTCCCGACAACCGGCTGCGGGTGTACGACACGGGGGCCGTACTGCAGGGCGTGGCCGACAGCGGCAGCCTGCTGCTTCTGCGCACCGGATTCGGCGCCGGCATCCATACGGCGCTGGCGCGCATCGAGGGCCGGCCGGTCGGCATGCTCGCCAGCAATCCGCAACACCTGGGCGGCGCCATCGATGCCGATGCCGCCGACAAGGCCGCGCGTTTCATGCAGCTGTGCAACAGCCACGGCCTGCCGATCGTGAGTTTTGTCGATACGCCGGGTTTCATGGTCGGCCCCGAGATGGAGGCGCAGGCGCAGGTGCGCCATGTCAGCCGCCTGTTTGTGGTGGCTGCGGCCTTGCGGGTGCCGTTTTTCAGCGTGGTGTTGCGCAAGGCTTATGGTCTGGGCGCGATGGCCATGACGGGCGGCGGTTTTCATTCTCCGATGTTCACCGTCGCCTGGCCCACCGCCGAATTCGGCGCGATGGGGCTGGAGGGCGCGGTGAAACTGGGTTACCGCAAGGAACTCGAGGCGGCGCCCGCGGGCCCCGAGCGTGACGCCCTGTACCAACGCCTGGTGGCGAGCCAGTACGAAAAAGGCAGCGCCATCCAGATGGCCGCCACGCTCGAGATCGACGCGGTGATCGATCCGGCCGAGACCCGTGACTGGCTGGCACGCGGGCTGCTGTCGGCGCGGGTGCGGCCAGACGCCGGCACCCGTTTTGTCGATCCGTGGTGATCGGCCCTCCGCCCGGGTGGAGGGCAAATTGGCCTCCAGCCCATGATTGACATGGGCTGACAGCTATAAAAATAATAGCGCGCGAGGCTAGAAAAAGCGAAACAGCAGCGGCAGCAGCAGCGAGGCCAGCACCACCTGCAGGCCCAGCGCCAGGCCCGCATAGGCACCGGCGTCGGCATTGACCTGCAGCGCCCGCGCCGCGCCTATGCCATGCGACACCGTGCCCAGCGCAAAACCGCGGGCGGCCCAGCCGGCGCCGTCGAGCGGAATGCGGCACAGGTCGAACAAGTACTTGCCGGCCAGCGCCCCGACCAGGCCGGTCATCACCGCAAACACGGCCGCCAGCGCCGGGATGCCACCGATTTTTTCGGCGATGCCCATGGCCACCGGCGCGGTGACCGATTTGGGCGCCAGCGACAGCAAGACTTCCAGCGGCAGGTCGACGGCCCAGCCCAGCACCAGCGCCGAACTGATGGTCGCCGCGCCGCCGGCCAGCGCCGCCAGCAGCAGCCGGCCCCAGCGCTGGCGCAACTCGCGACGGCGCTGCCACAGCGGCCAGGCCAGCGCCACCACGGCCGGCCCGAGCAGGAAGTGGATGAACTGCGCGCCGGCGAAATAAGTCGGGTAGGACACGCCGGTGGCCAGCAGCACCGCGGCAATCACCGCGACCGTCCAGGCCACCGGATTGGCCCAGGCGGCCTGTCCCAGCCGCGTGTACGCAGCCTGGGCCAGCACATAAACCACCAGCGTCGCCGTCAGGCCGAACAGCGGCGTGGCGGACAGGTAGACCCAGAGCTCAACGAATTTCGGCATCGCCCTTGCGCCACAGGACGTTGAGCACCAGCGCTGTCACCAGCAGGCCGACCAGCGTCGACAGCACAATCACCAGCAGCAGGCGGCCGCCGTATTGACCGATCAGCGACAGATGGGTCATGACGCCGACACCGACCGGCACAAACAGCAGCGACAGGTGCGCCAGCAGGAAGTCAGCGCAGGCGGCCACCGGTTCGCGCACCAGCGGCCAGTTCAGCGCCAGCAGCAGCAACATCATGCCGACCACCGGGCCGGGAAACGGCAGGGACAGCGCGCGCGACAGCAGCTCGCCGAGGGACTGCAGCAAGAGCAGCCAGGCCAGGCCGCGCAGACCTTGCATCGCTAGAACCGGGGCAGGTCGGGGTGCGCG
>PNNC01000060.1 GCA_013824015.1 Polaromonas sp. | reverse complement strand
CCGCATGTTCGATCGACTGGTGCGTCGGGCCGTCTTCGCCGAGGCCGATGGAGTCGTGGGTGAACACATGCACCACGCGGATTTTCATCAGCGCGGCCATGCGAATGGCGTTGCGGCTGTAGTCGCTGAAGGTCAGGAAAGTGCCGCCGTAAGGAATGTAGCCGCCATGCAGCGCAATGCCGTTCATGATGGCGGCCATGCCGAATTCACGCACGCCGTAGTTGATGTGGCGGCCGATCACTTTGGCACCGTCGGCGCTGTCGGTCTTCACCACATCACCGGCCAGGTCGAAACGCAGGGCCGGCGTGCTTTTGGTGTTGGTCAGGTTGGAGCCGGTCAGGTCGGCCGAGCCGCCCAGCATTTCAGGCAGGGCCGCCGTGAAGGCTTCGAGGGACAGCTGCGAGGCCTTGCGCGAGGCCACGGTCTCGGCCTTGGTGTGCGCACCGACCACGGCATCCACCGCGGTCTGCGAAAACGCGCGCGGCAGCTCGCCCTTCATGCGGCGGGTGAACTCCGCGGCCAGCTCGGGATACGCCACCTTGTAGGCGGTGAATTTGGCGTCCCAGGCGGCTTCCAGCGCCAGGCCCCTGGCCTTGGCGTCCCAGGCTTCGTGGACTTCCTTCGGCAGCTCGAACGGCGCATGGGTCCAGCCCAGCGCTTCGCGGGTGAGCTTGATCTCTTCGGCGCCCAGCGGCTCGCCATGGGCCTTGGCAGTGTTGGCGCGGTTCGGCGAACCCTTGCCGATGTGGGTCTTGCAGACGATCAGTGTCGGTTTGTCGGCGCTGTTTTTGGCGTCGGCAATCGCGCGGTCCACCGCGTCGGTGTCGTGGCCATCGATCGGGCCGATCACATTCCAGCCGTAGGCGGCAAAACGCAGCGCGGTGTTGTCGATGAACCAGGGCGTGACCTGGCCGTCGATGGAGATGCCGTTGTCGTCGTACAGCGCGATCAGCTTGTTGAGCTTCCAGGCGCCGGCCAGCGCGCAGGCTTCGTGGCTGATGCCTTCCATCAGGCAACCGTCGCCCATGAAGACATAGGTGTGGTGGTCGACGATGGTGTGGTCGGCCTGGTTGAACTCGGCCGCCATCAGTTTTTCGGCCAGCGCCATGCCGACCGCGTTGCTGATGCCCTGGCCCAGCGGGCCGGTGGTGGTTTCCACGCCGGCGGTGTAGCCGTACTCGGGGTGGCCCGGGGTCTTGCTGTGCAGCTGGCGGAAGTTTTTCAGCTCCTTGATCGGCAGGTCGTAGCCGGTCAGGTGCAGCAGCGCATAAATCAGCATCGAGCCGTGGCCGTTGGACAGCACAAAACGGTCGCGGTCGAACCAGCGCGGGTTGTGCGGGCTGTGCTTGAGGTGCCGGCCCCACAGCGCCACCGCCATGTCAGCCATGCCCATGGGCGCGCCGGGGTGGCCGGAGTTGGCCTGTTGCACGGCGTCCATGGCCAGGGCGCGGATGGCGTTGGCCATGAGGGAGGAAGTGGTGTCAGCCATTTGCTTGGGGTCCAGATCAGGTGGGTGAGGAGGCGTGGGGCAGCTCCCGCATCCGGCAGGCGTGGAAGAACGCCAGAAGACACGGGAAAACCCCAGATTTTACGGGATGCGACCTGCGGCAGCCGGCAGCCGGCCGCTGCAGCCCGGGCGGCTGCGGGATGCTATGAATTCAATAGCTGCACACCCCCGTTTGGTATGGGCCAGAGGCCGATTTGGTGCATAAAGGTGATAATCCAGACCCATGAGCACCCAAGCCCTGATCCTGGCCGCCGGCCGCGGCGACCGCATGCGCCCGCTGACCGACACCACCCCCAAACCCTTGCTGCCGGTGCAGGGCAAGCCGCTGATCGCCTGGCACCTCGAAAAACTCGCCGCCGCCGGCGTGACCGAGGTGGTGATCAACACCGCCTGGCTGGAACAGCAGTTTCCGGCCGCGCTCGGTGACGGCAGCGCCTTCGGCCTGCACATCCGTTATTCGCACGAAGGCGCGCAATTTGGCGCTGCACTGGAAACCGCCGGCGGCATCGCCACCGCCCTGCCGCTGCTGCGGGACGCGCCGTTCTGGCTGGTGGCCGGCGATGTCTTCATGCCGGAGTTCGGCTTTCCGGCAGCCGACGCGCAGCAGTTCGCCGCTTCCGGCGCACTGGCGCATATTTACCTGGTGCCGAATCCGCCACACAACCCTGGGGGCGATTTCGGCATCGGCCCGGATGGCCGGGCGCTGTCACGCGCCGCGCAGCAATTCACCTACAGCACGCTGGGTCTGTACCAGCCGGCCCTGTTCCGGGACACGCCGGCCGGGCAAAAGGCCGCACTGGCGCCACTGCTGCGCCAGGCCATGCAGGACGGCCAGGTCACGGCGGCGCTATATTCAGGCCCATGGACCGACGTCGGCACACCCGAACGCCTGGCCGAACTGAACACCACACGCTGAAACGCACCCCGCCATGACCATTTACGAAAAACGCCGCGCCGCCGTTGCCCGCGCCCTCAAATCCGCCGGTGGCGGCATCGCCGTGCTGCCCACCGCCCCGGAACGGGCGCGCAACCGCGACAGCGACTTTGCCTACCGGCATGACAGCTATTTCTACTACCTGACCGGCTTCAGCGAGCCTGGCGCCTGGCTGGTCATCACGGCCGACGGCCGCAGCACGCTGTTTTGCCGGCCCAAGGACCTGGAACGCGAGATCTGGGACGGCATCCGCCTCGGCCCCAAGGCCGCGCCGGACGCGCTGGGGGTCAGCGCCGCCTTCAGCATCGACACGCTGGACGAAAAAATGCCGCTGCTGCTGCAGAACCAGCAAGCCGTCTGGTACCCGTTTGCGACCCATGCCGGGCTGGAAACACAGGTCGATGGCTGGCTCGGCAAGGTGCGCGCACGCATCCGCTTTGGCGCCGAATGCCCGCAAAGCCAGCACGACCTGTGCAAGGTGCTCGACGAGATGCGCCTGCTCAAGGACGCCCACGAGGTCGCGATCTTGCGGCGCGCCGGAAAAATCTCGGCCGGTGCCCATGTGCGTGCGATGCAGACCTCGGCCGCCATGCTGCGCGAGCCGGTGGCGGGCGGCCTGCGCGAATACCACCTGGAAGCCGAACTGCTGCACGAGTTCCGCCGCCACGGCTCGCAATGGCCGGCCTACACCAGCATCGTCGCCGCCGGCGCCAATGCCTGTGTGCTGCATTACCGTGCCGGCGACGCCGAACTGAAAAGCGGCGATTTGTGCCTGATCGACGCCGGCTGCGAACTCGACGGTTACGCCAGCGACATCACCCGCACCTTCCCGGCCAACGGCAAATTCACACCGGCCCAGCGCGTGTTGTATGAAATCGTGCTGGAAGCGCAATACGCCGCGGT
>PNNC01000090.1 GCA_013824015.1 Polaromonas sp. | reverse complement strand
TGCTGCGCTCCTCGGCCCAGCCCGACGGGTGGGGGACAAACCAATGCGGGGACAGAAATCCGGAGTGCAGGAAGCGCCAAGCGCTTCCTGCACGGGAATCCCAACAAACCGTCATGTGTGCACGCGAGCACAGCGCACGCGGCCACATGAAGTCCCCCGCCATCGCCCAGCGGGGCGAGGGAGGGGTTAGGGGAGGGAGTGGGGAGTCAGGTCCTGCTGCCAAAGGCTAACCCGGTTGGCAACGAGGCGCGAGAACGGACAAGCCGGCGATGGATCCCGTATCAAACCGGGGGCGCCGACGACATCGGCCAGCCCCCCTTAACCGTTATGCTCACCCCATGGGTGAATTCGACCTGATCGCGCGTTACTTCCAGCGCCCCACAACCCGCGCCGTGCTGGGTGTGGGCGACGACTGCGCGCTGCTGCAGCCGGCAGACGGCATGCAACTGGCTGTCTCCAGCGACATGCTGGTCGAGGGCCGGCATTTTTTTGCCGATGTGGATCCTTCCGCGCTGGGGCACAAGGCGCTGGCGGTCAACCTCAGCGACCTCGCGGCCTGCGGCGCGCAGCCGCTGGCCTTCACGCTGGCGCTGGCGCTGCCGCGCGCCGACGAGGCCTGGCTGGCGGCGTTTTCGCGCGGCCTGTTCGCGCTGGCCGATACCCACGGCTGCGAACTGGTGGGCGGCGACACCACGCGCGGTCCGCTGAACATCTGCATCACCGTGTTCGGCGAGGTGCCGCGCGGCCAGGCCCTGCTGCGCTCCGGCGCGCGTGCTGGCGACGATATTTATGTCAGCGGCACGCTGGGCGATGCGCGGCTGGCGCTGGAGGCACTGCGCGGCAAGCTCACGCTGCCGTCGGGCTGGATGGGCGCCGCACGCACGCGGCTGGAGCAGCCCACCCCGCGGGTGGCGCTGGGGCTGGCGCTGCGCGGCGTTGCCAGCGCGGCCATCGACATCAGCGACGGCCTGATCGGCGACCTGGGCCACATCCTCAGCGCTTCGCGGGTGGGTGCGCGCATCGACACCGCCGTGGCAGCCGGTTTGCTGGCGGGCGATCTCGATGGGCGCGTGCCGGACGGCCTTGTTCACCACGAAGCGCGGCTGGCCTGCGTGCTGGCCGGCGGCGACGACTACGAGCTGGCCTTCACCGCACCGGTGTCGGCGCGCGCCGCGGTGCAAGCCGCCGCACTCGAGGCGCGCACCACCGTCACCTGCATAGGCCGCATTGAAGCCGCGCCCGGCCTGCGCCTGGTCGATGCCGCGGGCCAGCCGGTCAGCGGCGACTTCGCCTCCTTCGATCACTTCGCCTGAGCACGCGCGCCGGGTTTTTTGCCCAGCACCGCCACCATCACCTCGACAAAGCCCTGGGCGGCCACCGACAGCGAGCGACCACGCTTGGTCACCACCGAAATGTCACGCGACACGCGGGGTTGCGTCAGGGTCCTGATCACCATGCCGGGCTCGGCGCCATGGGTGGCAAATGCCGAGGGCATGATGGAGGCCCCCATCCCGCTGGCCGTCATCCACAGCGCGGTGGACAGAAAGGACACCTCGTTGACCACGTTCAGCGACACACCCGCGCCGGCGGCGGTCGCATCGATCATCGGGCGGATGCCGTAGCCCGGGCGCACCGTGATCACCGGATGGCCCGCGAGATCGGCCCAGCGCACGGCTCTTTTGCGGGCCAGCACATGGTCGGGCCGGCACACCAAGGCCAGCTGGTCGGGCACCAGCATGCGCGTGTCGGCATCGGCCAGCATCTTCTCCGGCGTGCCGATACCGAAATCCACATGCTCGCCGATCACCCGTGACATGAACTGGTCAGGGGCGCAGTCGTCCACCACCACGCGAATGTCGGGATACAGGGCCGCAAACCGGCGGATCACCGGCGGCATCACAAAAGCCGCCAGCGTCGGCGTCACCGCCACACAGACGCGGCCGCGCCGCAGGCCGCTCAGGTCCCGGAAGCTGCTGCCCATGGACTCGACGTCACGCAGGATGCGCTCGGCCACCACCAGTGCTTCTTTGGCGGCCTGGGTCGGCTGCAGCGAACGCGTGGTGCGGTCGAACAGGCGCGCACCGAGGCCCTGCTCCATCTGGCGGATCAGCACGCTGATCGCCGACTGCGTGACGAACAGCTGCTCGGCTGCCGCGCTGAGTTTGCCCAGCTGGTAGACGGCGACAAAAGCACGCAGTTGCCGCAAGGTCGGCATGAAGGAGTTATTCATGAAACAAAATCATAAATCATTCGCAATTTATCGTTATGCGAATGAATCAAGCTGCGCTCCAATAGCTGGACCTGGACGGCAGATCCAGCCTGACATGACAACCACCAGGAGACAAACACCATGAACACCTTTGCCCGCACCCTGCTGGCGCTGAGCGCCGGCCTGACACTCATGGCCGGCCCCGGCCAGGCGCAAACCGCCGACTACCCGAACAAGCCGATCCGCATGGTCGTGACCTTTCCGCCCGGCGGCAGCACCGATGTCGTGGTGCGCATGCTGGTGCCCCGGCTCAACGAGAAACTCGGCCAGCAGGTGGTGGTGGACAACCGGCCGGGTGCCGGTGGCAACATCGGCCTGACCGCGGTGGCGCGCGCGCCGGCCGATGGTTACACCCTCGGTGTCGGCGCGGCAGGCGGGCTCTCGGCCAATGTCAGCCTCTATGCGCAGATGCCTTTCGACCCGATCAAGGATTTCAAGCCGGTCACCATGCTGGCCGCGATCCCGTTTGTGCTGATCGGCCACCCTTCCGTGGCCGCCAAAACCCAGCGCGAGCTGATCGCACTGGCGAAAGCGACACCCGGCAAGCTCTCCATTGGCCATGGCGGCAATGGCACGGCCATGCATTTGTCTGCACAATTGTTTGGGCAGATGTCGGGTGCCCAGTTCGTGGAAGTCCCCTACCGCGGCTCCGGCCCGGCCGCCCTCGATGTGCTGGCGGGCCAGGTGCCGCTGGCGATTGTCGACCTGCCGTCGGCGCTGCAACACATCAAGGCCGGCAAGCTGATCGCTTACGCGGTCACCAGCCCGCAACGCCTGCCGATGCTGCCGGAGGTGCCGACGGTGTCGGAAAGCGGGCTCACCGGTTATGACTCCACCGGCTGGTTCGGCGTGGTGGCGCCGGCCGGCACGCCGGCGCCGGTGATCACCCGCCTGAACGCGGAAATCACGGCGGCGCTCAACGACAACGAGATCAAGGCCAGCATGCGCAACCTCGGCGTCGAGCCGGCGCCGGGCACGGCCGCAGAGTTCGAGGCCTACATCAAGTCCGAAACCGTGAAATGGGCCCGGGTCATCAAGACCTCGGGCACCAAACTGGATTGACCATGACCCCACGTGAAGACATCACCACCGAAGTACTGATCGTCGGCGCCGGCCCGGTCGGCCTGACGCTGGCCATGGATCTCGCCTCGCGCGGCA
>PNNC01000052.1 GCA_013824015.1 Polaromonas sp. | reverse complement strand
AAGATTATAGCCCGAAGCGCGGCAGGACTGGCGTGGGGCCCCGATTTATTTGCGAGACCGGGCAGGGCGGTCAGGAAATCGCCGGTCCTCCCCTAACGCAGGGGCAGGTCGATGGAGAAAACGCAACCGGAGCCGGGCAGGTCACGAACGCTGAGTTCGCCGTTGTTGGCTTCCACGCTGCGCCTGCAAATCGACAAACCCAGACCCACACCGGATTTGTCGGCGCTGCTCTGTTGAAACGGCAGGAACAGCTCTTCCGGGTTGCCGGGTGGCAGGCCGCCGCATTGATCCTGCACATCCAGGCGGATGCGGTCCCCGATGACGTTCACGCTCAGGGACACGCGCGTGCCGTGCCTGGTGAACTTGAAGGCGTTCTGCAGCAGGTTGCCGAGCGCCGAGGACAACAATTCCTCTTCCACCTGCACAAAGAAGCGCGGGTCCACCTCCGACACGATCAGCTCGCACCCCCGGGATTGGGCTTCCAGCGCTGCGGTGGACTGGATGGTCGCAATAAAATCAGCCAGGTTGATCCGCCTCGAGCGAGACGGCAAACCTGCCGTCATCCGCACGTCGGCGAGCGAGTGGTCAACGATGCTTTTGAGGCTCAGCAGGCTGCGGTCCAGCACGCCACCGGTCGCGCCGGTCAGACCGACCGTGCCGGCCTTGATGTACGCCACGGCCAGCATGGCGGTATTGATGTGGTTGCGCAGTTCATGGGCAACAAAACCGAGGCGCTGGTTCAGCGCCTGGCTTTCCCGGTCATCGCTGATCATCTGGCGGCGGTGCGAGAACTCCGTCACCGCATCGGCAATACCGTTGTCCAGGCAGCGGTTGAGGGTGCGAAATTCCCAGGTTTCGATCGGCTTGTCGAGTTCCGAGGCCAGGTCGGTGATGGCCTGGCACAAATCGCCATAGTCGTGGACCACCTGCTCCACCGTGAATCCCTTCAGCGACAGTTCCCGTCCATGCCGCGTGGCAGCAGCGCCCAACTCGGAAAACTGGGAGGGGCCGCCGGCGACGCCGGAAACGGCCATGCTTTGCTGGGCCGAGGCGCTTTGCTCGACCTCCAGAGTCTTGATCACCTGGTCCAGAAAAAGCGGGATCCCGAATTCGAGGTCTTTGTTGTGGGCGCTGGACGGGGATCTTCGGGCGGTTTTTGCGATACAGCGCTCAATCAGCGCGCTACGGTGCAAGGAAAGAAAGTCATGGAGCATTCCCTACCGTAGCGCAATACCGGTGGCGGCACTGTGCGATAGCGCGCCGAACGCCTGCTTTCCGCAGAAAAGCTGCAGACCCGGCGTTCCCGCCCGTCTGATGGACAAAGCCTGAGCCGGCGCGCGGGTTTTCAACATATGATCTTTGCTGGACTTCAACAAAAGCCGCAACCATGTTTGATCGCCTGAAAAAGGTTTTCGCGCGGGGTGAGCCTGAATCACGGGCTGCCCGGCCGTCCGAGAGCAGCTCGGGCCTGTCGTCCGTTTCGGAATGGGCCGGCACCCAGGGCTTCAGCTATTTCCACCAGGACAAGGGGCAGGGCTTCCTGCTGACCGGGCAGGTGCGCGGCAAGCCCTGGAAGCTGGAGTGCGGACCGTCCACGCGCGACTACATCCTTGGCGAGGAACTGCGGGCCCGCGCGGAGCTGGGGGTCAATGGCGATGCGGCGGTGCTGATCATGAACCGCCCGCTCAAGGAGTCGCTCGAAAAACGCGCTTACGCGATTTACACCGACTCGCTGCAGACCACCGCCGACCCCAGCCTGCCCGAAGAGATGCGCTGGCTGGCCATGTACGAGGAGTTCGGCTGGAGCAGCCTGGTGCCGGAGTTCTGGGAGCGCTACACGGTGCTGGCCGACCGGCGCGAACATGCGCTGGCCTGGATAGACAACAACCTGGCCGAGCTGCTGCTGTCCTGGCCCGAGCCGGGTCCGGATGCCGACACACCCTTCATCCTGATGTTGCTGCGCGGCAAGGCCTACTTGCGCATGCAGTACGTGTCGGGCGACATCGCGACGCTGCAGCACGCCGCGGTGACCTACACCAGTGCCTGCGATGCGGCGCTGGCCGGTTTGAACACCGACATCCTGCTTGAGTAATTTCAATAAAAAATGCCGCCAGCCCATACCCGACGGGCGGCGACAGCTCACATTTTGATAGCGATTCGAAACCTGTGAACAGGCCCCTGGTTCGCCGGCGGTTCAGCTGCCGCGCGTGATCGGCATCTCGACCTCGCCGGGCAGGCCCAGGTGTTTGGCCAGTTCCAGCTTGGCCAGCGACGCCCGGTGCACCTCGTCCGGGCCGTCGGCCAGGCGCAGCGTGCGCTGGTGCGCATAGGCGTAGGCCAGCGGGAAGTCGTCGGAGACGCCGCCGCCGCCATGCGCCTGGATCGCCCAGTCGATGATCTGGCAGGCCATGTTGGGCGCGACCACCTTGATCATCGCGATCTCGGCCTTGGCGACCTTGTTGCCGACGGTGTCCATCATGTAGGCGGCTTTCAGCGTCAGCAGCCGGGCCTGGTCGATCATGCAGCGCGCGTCGGCGATGCGTTCATGCCAGACCGACTGGCGCGCCACCGGCTTGCCGAAGGCGATGCGGGTGTTCAGGCGCTTGCACATCAGCTCGAGCGCGCGCTCGGCAATGCCGATGCTGCGCATGCAGTGGTGGATGCGTCCGGGGCCAAGGCGGCCTTGCGCAATTTCAAAACCACGGCCTTCGCCGAGCAGCAGGTTGCCCACCGGAACGCGCACATTGGTCAGCCGCACTTCCATGTGGCCGTGCGGTGCGTCGTCATAACCGAACACGCTGAGCGGACGGATCACCTCGATGCCGGGTGCATCGGCCGGCACCAGGATCATTGACTGCTGCTCATGGCGGCCGGCGTCGGGGTTGGTCTTGCCCATCACGATGTAGATGGCGCAGCGCGGGTCGCCGGCGCCCGACGACCACCATTTCAGGCCGTTGATCACGTAGTCGTCGCCATCACGCTCGATCCGGCACTGGATGTTGGTGGCGTCCGACGAGGCCACCTCGGGCTCGGTCATCAGGAAAGCCGAACGGATTTCACCCTTGAGCAAGGGCTCCAGCCAGCGGTCCTTGTTGGCTTCGGAGCCGTAACGCGCAATGGTTTCCATGTTGCCGGTGTCGGGCGCCGAGCAGTTGAAGATCTCGGGCGCAAACGGCACGCGGCCCATGATTTCGCACAGTGGCGCGTATTCGAGGTTGGACAGGCCTTCGGGCGCGCGCGGCGAATGCGGCAGGAACAGATTCCACAGGCCGGCGGCGCGCGCCTTGGGCTTGAGCTCCTCGATCAGGGTGGTCGGGACCCAGGCGTTGCCCTTGGCGCGGTTCTCGGCAATTTCGCGGAAAAAACGCGCCTCGTTCGGATACACATGCTGGTCCATGAAGGCCAGCAGGCGGGCCTGCATGTCCTGGACCTTGGGGGTGAAGTTGAAATCCATCGTTATCTCCTGGAGTG
>PNNC01000067.1 GCA_013824015.1 Polaromonas sp. | reverse complement strand
CCTGCAGGCCTGAGGCGGCTTGCCATGACTGCTGCAGCGGCCAACTCCTCATGCCCGCGCTGCGGGGCCGCTTTTCGCTGTGGCATGGTCGGCGGAGATACTGAATGCTGGTGTGTCCAGCTGCCTCACATCCTGCCGGTCCCTTCCGGCGCACTTTCATCCACAGGCATGCCGCAAGCCTCCTGCTTTTGCCCCGCCTGCCTCCAGCAGATCACCGATGACCGACAACACAAGCCTTCTCCTGCCGCCGATTGAACCCACTGCCGACCCCGTGCTGGCTGCACGGCTGCAGCAGCGTATCGACAACAAGACCAAGCCGCCGGGCGCACTCGGCCGGCTGGAAACACTCGCGCTGCAGCTCGGTTTGATCCAGCGCAGTGAGGCCCTTGCCTTCGATGCGCCGCAGATGGTGGTCTTTGCGGCCGACCACGGCATCGCCGCGGAAGGGGTCTCGGCGTTCCCGCAGGCCGTGACCCTGCAAATGGTCGGCAACATGCTGGCCGGCGGCGCGGCCATCAATGTCTTTGCGCGCCAGCACGGTTTTGCGCTGCAGGTGGTGGACGCCGGCGTGGCTGCGGATCTGGCCGCGCATCCGCAACTGCTGCAACGCAAGATCGCGCCGGGCACCGCCAACATCTGCGAAGGCCCGGCCATGTCGATGGCGCAGGCGGTGCAGGCGCTACACGCCGGCATGGCCGTGGTGAAAGACTTGCCCGGCAATGTGGTGGCCTTCGGCGAAATGGGTATCGCCAACACCTCGCCCGCTGCACTGCTGCTGGCCCGGCTGTCCGGGCTGCCGCTGGCCGATGTCGTGGGACGCGGCACCGGCCTCGACGACGTGCAACTGGCGCACAAGCAGGCGGTGCTCACACGCGCGCTGGCCCGCCACGCCGAGGTGCAGGAGCCGCTGGCGGTGCTGGCCGCGCTGGGCGGTTTTGAAATCGCCATGATGAGCGGCGCCATGCTGCAGGCCGCCAGCGAACGCCGCGTGGTGCTGGTCGACGGCTTCATCGCCGGCGCGGCCGCGCTGCTGGCCTGCGCCCTGCAGCCGGTCACCAAGGACTACCTGGTGTTTTGCCATCGCTCGGCCGAGCGTGGCCACCACCTGCTGCTGGCGCAACTGCAGGCCACGCCGCTGCTGGACCTGGACATGCGCCTGGGCGAAGGCACGGGCGCGCTGCTGGCCTGGCCGCTGCTGCAGTCGGCATCGCTGTTTCTGGCCGAGATGGCGAGTTTTGATTCCGCCGGGGTCAGCGGAAAGACGGAGACCTGAAGCCGTGGTTGACGCAGTGATCTCTGTCTTCCGCCACCCCGGACCCGATCCGGCATCCATGCAGCATGAACCGACTGGCCCAGTGATCCAGCATGGATGGCGGGTCAAGCCCGCAATGACAATTCCGGCCGGCGCCATGCCATGAGCCAGTTCCTGCGTCATTTCCTGCTTGCCGTGCAGTTTTTCACCCGCATCCCGGTGACCGGGACGCTGGCGACCTGGGTCGGCTACAGCCCGGCCATGCTGCGCGCCAGCGCCGCGCACTTTCCCGGTATCGGCTGGCTGGTCGGCGCCGTCGCGGCGGGCGTGTATGCCCTGCTGGTGGCGCTGCTGCCGCCGGGCGTGTTCACGCCGCTGGTGGCCGCCGCGCTGTCCACCGTGGCGACCGTGCTGCTGACCGGCGCTTTCCATGAAGACGGGCTGGCCGATGTTTGCGACGGCCTCGGCGGCAGCAGCGAGGCAGCGCGCGCGCTGGAGATCATGAAGGACTCGCGTGTCGGCGCCTTTGGTGCGCTGGCGCTGGTGCTGGTGCTGGCCTGCAAGCTGCCGCTGATCGCGCTGCTGGGCTCGCTGGAAACCGGGGTGCAGGACGGCGAGGACATCGTGCTGCTGCTGGACCCCTGGCTGGTGCCCGCCGCGCTGCTGGCCGCGCACGTGGTCTCGCGCGGCCTGCCGCTGCTGCTGATCCGCGTGTTGCCGCATGTGGGCGACACCGCGACGTCCAAGTCCAAACCCCTGGCCGACCAGATCAGCCTGGGCAGCCTGGGCGCCGCTTTTTTATGGTGTTTCATGGCCCTGGCCCTTGCTGCTTATGCACTGGACGCTATCGCTTTGATAGCGGCCTGCAGCTTTGCCGTGATCGCGCTGCTGTGGATGGGGCGGCTGTTCTCGCGCCGCCTCGGGGGTTTCACCGGCGACTGCCTGGGCGCGACGCAGCAGGTTTGCGAGATCGCGTTTTACCTCGGCCTGGCCGTCGGAATCTGAACATGACCCCCACGTTCGCGTCACTGCGGGTAGCGCTCGAGGCCTTGCAGGCCGCGGCTCGCGAGACGCTTCGCCTCTGTCGCCGGTCCAAACCTGCTCAAGCAGGCTTGGAGCCGCAGGCTCCAGCCCCTCGGGGGCTGATTTTCCCTGGGGCGGCCCTGCGGAAAATTGCCGCATGAAACTCTGGCTGGTCCGCCACGCCCCCGTGCTGCTGGCGCCCGGCAGTTGTTACGGCGCGCTGGATGTACCGGCGGACGACGCCGAAACCCGCGCATCTGCGCAAGCCCTGGCCGACGTGCTGCCGCAGGGCCTGCGCATCATCACCTCCCCGCTACAAAGATGTGAGCAACTGGCCCAGGCGCTGCATGGGCTGCGGCCCGATTTGACGCTTGCCGTTGACAAGCGACTGCAGGAAATGAACTTCGGCAACTGGGAAGGCCGGCGCTGGGACGCGATTGCCCGGAGCGAGTTCGATGCCTGGACCGCGGACTTTGCCGGCCATCTGGTGGGCGGCCACGGCGAAAGCGTGCGGGCGGTGATGGACCGCGTGGGTCAGGCGTTCGACAGCCTGCCACGTGACGCCGACGCGGTCTGGGTCACGCACGCCGGCATCATCCGCGCCGCCTTGCTGCTGGCCCGGGGCATCCGCGAGGTCGAACGTGCCGACCAGTGGCCGCTGGACGCGACAGCCTGCGGCCAATGGCGCACACTTGAGCTATCGTCGATACATTCCCGCTGAGGCAAACACAGGCAAATCATGGCAGCAACTCTGGACGGACAACTGGTGGTGGCGATTTCATCGCGCGCGCTGTTCGACTTTGAAGAAGAAAACCGCGTGTTCGAGGACGGTTTGGTGCAGCCGCCCGTGCCCGGCGCCAAAAAAGACGCGGCCTACATGCGGCTGCAACTGGACCGGCTCGACGTGCCCGCCAAGCCCGGCGTGGCCTTTTCGCTGGTCAAAAAACTGCTGGCCTTCAACGAAGCCCCGGACAGCCTGGACGACGCCTCCCCTGCGGCCAAGCTGGCGCAGCGCGTCGAGGTGGTGATCCTCTCGCGCAACGACCCGGTCTCGGGCATGCGGGTGTTCCGCTCGGCCCAGCACTACGGACTGAACATCCAGCGCGGCACCTTCAACCGCGGCGAGGCGCCCTGGCGCTACCTCAAGCCCTTGCACGCCAACCTGTTCCTGTCGGCCCACCTGAGCGATGTGCGCGATGCATTGGCCGCCGGCGTGCCGGCCGCCCAGGTCTACCCGCAGTCCGCGCACGCCAGCGACGCACACCCCCACGAGGTGCGCATCGCCTTCGACGGCGACGCGGTGATTTTTTCCGACGAGGCCGAACGGGTGTTCCAGGCCCAGGGCCTGTCGGCCTTCCAGGCGCATGAACGCGACAAGGCCGGCCAACCGCTGCTGGCCGGCCCGTTCAAGCCGCTGCTGGAGGCGCTGCACCGGCTGCAAAGCGTCGGCACCTCACGCATGCGCATACGCACGGCGCTGGTCACCGCACGCAGCGCGCCGGCGCATGAACGCGCGATCCGCACGCTGATGGACTGGAACATCGAGGTCGATGAAGCGATGTTCCTCGGCGGCCTGCCCAAGGGCGAATTCCTGCGCGAGTTCGAA
>PNNC01000095.1 GCA_013824015.1 Polaromonas sp. | reverse complement strand
ACCGAGGTCAACGAAATGCTGCAGGGCATGGAGCGCTTCAACGGCATTTTTGTCTGCACCACCAACCTGCTGGAAAGCCTGGACCAGGCGGCGTTGCGGCGCTTCACCTTCAAGATCAAATTCATGCCGCTGACGGCGGCCCAGCGCGAAAAAATGTTTGTCACCGAAGCGCTGGCCGGTGAGGCCACCGCACTGGGCACCGCGCTGCGCGAGCGGCTGGCCCGGCTGGAGCAACTGTGCCCGGGCGACTTCGCGGCGGTCAAACGCCAGACCGACATCCTGGCGGTGGAATTCACAGCCGATGAATTCCTCAGCCAGCTCGAAGCGGAGCACCGGATCAAGCCGGAAGTGCGGCAGGCGCGGGGCATGGGGTTTATCCAGTAGCTTCTGCAGGCAGGCGCTCCCCGTTTGTCATCCCGGACTCGATCCGGGATCCATCTCTGGTTGCCTGGACGGCTGGTAGTTGATGTACGTCTGTTGGCCGGGGGTGCCCGGGGGCAACTCACTTTCTTTTGCTTCTCCAAAAGAAAGTCACCAAAAAAAGCGACGCTATGGTCTGGCGGCGCGCAGCGCTTCGTGCACGGGAATCCCAGCAGACCGTCATGTTTGCAAGCGAGCGCAGCGCACGCGGCCCTATGAAGTTCCCCGCCATCGTCCAGCGCGGCGAGGCAGGGGCTAGCGGTCGGAGTGGGGAGCTTTCAGCCGGGTCGAACCCTCAACTCTCAAATCTGAATCATCCGTATCGCCTTGCGCGAACCGTCGTTCATGTCCTTCACCGCCTGCATCATGCGGCTCAGGTAGGCCTGCGCTTCGGATTTCGCCAGCCGGGCTGGCTCCGGCATGTAGCCGATGGCGATGTGGAAAATCAGCGGGTCGGCGTCAGGCAATTCGCGCGATGGGCGCAAGCCGCTGGCGAGGATCTTGGTCGCCACGTCGTTGACCGAGTCGGCGGTCATCGGGCCGACCATCAGCAGCGCAAACTGGCTGTCGCCGACCCGCGCCACGGTGTCGGTGGTCTGCGCCGCGGCGCGTATGCGCGAGGCGGCCATGACCATCGCACGGTCGCCGGTTTCGCGGCCGTGCTGTTGCTGCAGCGCGGCGAGGTTGGTCAGGTTGATCAGCAGCAGCGCGCAGGGCTGCTGGTAACGACCGGCGGTGCTCAGGGCCTGGCGCAGCTTGCCGAGCAGCATGCGTGCCGAGCCCAGGCCGGTCAGCGGGTCGGTGGTGCGCAGCGTGGTGGCCCGGCTTTCGGATTCGCGCCGCTGCGTGACGCGGCGCAGCAGGCCGTAAAACAGGATGGGGGCTTCCAGCGCCGACCCCAGCAGCAAGGCGTTTTCGGTCAGGAAGCTGGCCCGCAGCAGGCCCAGGTTGCGCCCCAGCGGGAACAGCGTGGCGAGGATGATGGGCAGAAAACCCAGCGCGATCCAGCGCGCGTGCCGGTCGCCCTCGAACAGGGACACGCCCACCACCAGCAGCAGGATCAGGATGCCGGCGCTCACCAGCACATTGGCCACCGCAAAACTTTCGGGCGTCGGGATGGCGCCGTCGATCAGCGCGATGCTCAGCAGCAGGCCGAACATCGCCATCAGCAACCAGTCCAGCGCGCGGAAGAAGCGTTTGGGCGTGGTGACGGTGCGCACAAACAGCATGGCGGTGGCGGCTGCTGCCAGCGGCAGCGCAAAAACGGCAGGATTGTTCAGTGCCGGCAGTTCCGGCCAGATGTAGAGGCCGGCCATGCCGGTGAACGCGGCCTGCGAACCCGCAAAGGTGGCCACATACAGCGCGTAACTCGCAAACCCCCAGTCGCGGTAGGCGACGGCGTTGATCACGGCGAGCAGGCTGACCAGAAAGGCCAGTCCGAAGTAGGCGCCCAGCAGCACGTGGTCGAGCTGGCGCGTTGCCGTGAGTTGCGAGTCGGCGACCACGCGCGGAATCGCCGAGAAGGGCACGCGGGCGTGCTGGATGCGCAGGTAGTAGCGGGTCGACTGCCCGAGTTCGGGGCTGAGCGACATCGCCGGGTAACGGCCGGGCAGCGGCCAGGCGCTCATCGGCAGGGTGTCACCGGCCTGCTGGACCACCCAGCGGCCCAGGCTGTCGCGGTAATACAGGCTGATCCTGTCGACGCCGGACATCGGCAGTTCGAGCTTCCAGTGATGGCGCGGGTCCTGGCTGACCGCATCAAAGCGCAGCCAGAGCGCCGCATCGTCCAGCACCTGCGGCTCGCCGATGCGCAGCGGCTTGAACCCCAGGGACAAGGCGCCGGCTTCCACCTGTTCCACGGTGGTCTGGCCGCTGGTGTCCAGCCAGGTCTCGAGCGAGGCCACCATGGGGATGGGGCCGGGGCTGCTGCCCAGCGCCAGCAAGTCGCTGGCGGCGGCGGGAGCCAGCAGCGCCACCTGCAGGCACAGCGCGGCCAGCACCGCCCGGGTCAATGCGGCGATCGCTCTCGCGGCGACAGACTGTTTGATGGCTCCCACAGGCGGGTATTGTGCAACAAGCCTTTCCCGGCCCGCCTGTTGACAGACTGCCGGGGCTGCCGGCGTGACCGGCGGTGCGGCGCATGCCGGCCGGCCCTGCGGGGCCCGCCGAATGCTACAAATTCAGTAGCAAATAACGTTTGCCGGACATGGGCTGGGGCCCGATTTGATCATGATCCCGCGGTGCAGACGCGCAGCACTTCCTGGCCGTAGGCTTCGAGTTTCTTGACACCGATGCCGCTGATGCCTTCGAGGTCGGCGGTGCTTTGCGGCGCGCGTTCGGCGATGGCGCGCAGGGTGGCGTCGTGAAAGATCACAAAAGCCGGCAGGTTGTGCTCGCGCGCCACTTCGGCGCGCCAGGCCTTGAGCCGGGCCAGCCGCTCGAGTGCGCCGGCGTTGAGCGCGGCTTCGGCCATGCCCTTGACCGAGGTTTTGCTGCTTTTTTTGCGCCGCTCGCCCGCAGCGCCCGCCGCCTGCTCGCGCAGCATCACGCTGGCCTCGCCCTTGAGCACCTGGCGCGCGTCGGGCAGCAGTTGCAGGGTGTTGAAGGCGTCGGGATCAACCCGCACCATGCCCTTGGCGATCAGCTGGCGCAACACGCCGCGCCACTGGACCTCGGCCAGGTCCGCGCCGATGCCGAAGGTGCTGAGTTTGTCGTGGCCGTGCTGCAGCACTTTTTCGGTGGCCTTGCCGCGCAGGATGTCCATCAGGTGGCCGGCGCCGAAACTGATGCCGCTGGCCTGCTGCACGCGGTAGATGCAGCTGAGCATCTTGCGCGCCGCTTCGGTGGCGTCCCAGACTTTGGGCGGCGACAAACAGTTGTCGCAGTTGCCACAAGGCAAACTGTCTTCGCCGAAATAATGCAGCAGGGCGACGCGCCGGCAACGTGTGTCTTCGGCCAGGCTCAGCAGCGCGTCGAGCTTGCCGCGCATCACCTGCTTGAACTCCTCGCTGGCCGCCTCGCTGGTGTCTATCATGCGGCGCTGGTTGACCACGTCCTGCAGGCCGTAGGTCATCCAGGCATTGGCTGGCAGGCCGTCGCGGCCGGCGCGGCCGGTTTCCTGGTAGTAGCCCTCGATGTTCTTGGGCATGTCCAGATGCGCGACAAAACGCACATCGGGCTTGTCGATGCCCATGCCGAAGGCGATCGTCGCGACCATCACCATGCCTTCCTCGCGCAGGAAGCGGTCCTGGCGCTGCTGGCGCAGCGCGCTGTCCAGGCCGGCGTGGTAGGCCATGGCCTTCAGGCCGGCGTCTTCCAGCATGCCGGCGACTTCCTCCACGCGTTTCCTCGACTGGCAATAAACAATGCCGGCCTCGCCCGCGTGTTCACTTTCGATGAAACGCAGCAACTGGTGCGTCGCGTTGGTTTTTTCGACGATGGTGTAGCGGATGTTGGGCCGGTCGAAGCTGCTGACAAATTCGCGGGCGTCTTCC
>PNNC01000103.1 GCA_013824015.1 Polaromonas sp. | reverse complement strand
ACCATCTGGCCCAGGCAGTCCATGGCTTCATGGTGGGCATCGTGCAGCGAATTGCGCCTGGCGGCCAGCAATTCGACCGCCTGGCGGATGCCACGCGGCTGGTCGATGGAGCACTGCTCGCTGATCGACAGGTGCATGGACAGGTGCAGGAAGGGGTTGGTCTTGCCGCCTTCCACTTCGTAGATTTTCGCCAGGGCAGCGTCGGTGTCGGCCAGGTCGGGGTGGTATTCCGGGTGCTCTTCCAGCCACAGGCTTGCTATGGTTTCGATAGCTTCCAGCGGTTGTCCGGCAAGGGTCTTGGCATAAACAGAGCAGAAAAACCGGCGGACGTCGGCTTGCGAGGGCGTGAACATGGGGCAAGCGTAGCACGGCCTGTTTTCCCGTTCAGACTGTGGTGTTTCAGGCACGCCGCACCGTCAGGCGGCAATGTCCTACGCGGCATCCGCCGGCCCTGGCTTAAATTCCAGCCACGGCAGTGCGACCCGGTAAGCGCGCCGGCGATCAATAAACACATCCGGCGAGGAGAACTCCATGAATGCAATGAGAATCACAGGCATTGTCCTGATCGTCTTGGGCCTGGCCGGCTTTTTCACCGGTGGCTTCAGCTTCACCAAAGACACGTCCAAAGCCAAGCTCGGTCCGCTCGAGCTGGTCGTCAAGGAAAAGGAAACTGTCAACTTCCCGCAGTGGCTGAGCATAGGTGCTGTGGTGCTGGGCGCGGTGGTGCTGGTGATGGGTTCACGCAAGTCCTGAGCCCCCGCCGGCAACCCGCCGTCCGGCTCAGTTGCCTTGAACCGCCAGCAGGCGCGAAATCGTCTGCGCGGCCTGCAGCAGCGGCTGCAGCATGGTCTCCTGCATGATCTTGGCGCTGGTGCGGTTGGCCTGACCGCTGATATTGAGGGCCGCCACCGTGCGCCCGCTCCGGTCATGAATGGGCGCGGCCATCGACACCAGACCTTCCTCCAGCTCCTGATTCACCAGGCACCAGCCCTGCTTGCGGGTGTGCGCGAGTTTCTGGCGCAAGGCATCCAGGTCCGTCACGGTATGGCGTGTCAGCGCTTCGGGCCGGGCTGCCTTCAGGCGGGCCAGGGCCTGTTCCTCCGGCAAGGCGGCCAGCAGCACGCGGCCCATGGAGGTGCAATAGGCGGGCAGCCTTGAGCCGACGCCCAGCGTGATGCTCATGATCTTGTGGGTGGACACGCGCAACACGTAGACGATGTCAGTGCCGTCCAGCACCGCGGCCGAACACGATTCCCCGACATCCCCGGCCAGGCCTTCCATCACCGGCTCGGCCAGGTTCCAGATCGGCAGCGAAGACAAATAGGCAAAACCCAGGTCCAGGATGCGCGGGGTCAGCGAAAAATGTTTGCCGTCACTTTCCACGTAGCCCAGGGTTTGCAGGGTCAGCAGGATGCGCCGCGCGCCGGCCCTGCTCAAGCCGCTGCGGGCCGCCACTTCGCTCAGGGTCTGGCGCGGCGATTGGGCGCTGAAGGAGCGGATGACTTCGAGCCCGCGGGCAAACGACTGCACGTAGCTGTCACCCGGCACGGGACCGGGTGCTGAGGATGGGCGCAAGGGGGATGCCGCAATTGCCATGGCTGCCAAAATCTCCTAAAATTCATTATACGAACATTTGTTCGATATAAGAACAAATTTGGCGCACGCTTTTTCAATGGGGACAAAGCTTTCATGATCAACAAAATTGCCGGGTCGGTGGCCGAGGCGCTGGCCGGTGTGCAGGACGGCGCCACCGTGCTGATTGGCGGTTTCGGCACGGCCGGCATCCCGAATGAACTGATAGACGGGCTGATCGCGCAGGGTGCGAAGGACCTGACCGTTGTCAACAACAACGCCGGCAATGGGGACACCGGCCTCGCGGCCTTGCTCCGGACCGGCCGGGTGCGCAAAATCATCTGCAGCTTTCCGCGCCAGGCCGACAGCCATGTGTTTGACGAGCTCTACCGCTCCGGCAAGCTCGAACTCGAGCTCGTGCCCCAGGGCAACCTGGCAGAGCGCATACGCGCCGCCGGCGCCGGCATAGGCGCATTTTTCTCACCGACCGGTTACGGCACCGAGATGGCCAAAGGCAAGGAAACGCGCGAGATCAATGGCAAGGGCTACGTGCTGGAGATGCCGATTCACGGCGACGTGGCGCTGATCAAGGCCGAGCGCGGCGACCGCTGGGGCAACCTGATGTACCGCAAGGCGGCGCGCAACTTCGGCCCGGTGATGGCGACAGCCTCCCGGCTCACGGTGGCCACTGTTCACGAGATTGCCGAACTCGGCGACATGGAGCCCGAGCACATCGTCACGCCCGGCATCTATGTGCACCAGATTGTCAAAATCGACCGCACCGCCACCCAGGCCGGCGGTTTCAAGAAGGCGGCATGACATGAGCTACCAGAAACGCAGCAAGGACCAGCTCGCCGCCCGTGTCGCCCAGGACATTCGTGAAGGCGCGGTCGTCAACCTCGGCATCGGCATGCCGACCCTGGTGGCCAACCACATCCCGTCCACGCGCGAGGTGCTGCTGCACAGCGAAAACGGCATCCTCGGCATGGGACCGGCACCGGCCGCGGGGGATGAGGACTACGACCTGATCAATGCCGGCAAGCAGCCGGTCACCCTGCTCAAGGGCGGCGCATTTTTTCACCATGCCGACAGCTTTGGCATGATGCGCGGCGGCCACCTCGACATCTGTGTGCTCGGCGCATTTCAGGTCTCCAGCACCGGCGACCTCGCCAACTGGAGCACCGGGGAGCCGGGCGCGATTCCCGCGGTCGGCGGCGCGATGGATCTCGCCATCGGCGCCAAGGAGACATGGGTCATGATGGACCTGCTGACAAAAAACGGGGAAAGCAAGGTCGTCAAGACCTGCACTTACCCGCTGACCGGCATCCGCTGCGTCAAGCGCATCTACTCCGAGCTGGCGACACTCGCGTGCACGCCGCAGGGCCTCAAGCTGATCGACAAGGTCGACGGCCTGGACCATGCCGAGCTGGAAAAGCTGCTCGGCCTGCCTGTCGCCGCCTGAGCTGCCATCCCGGACACGATCCGGGATCCATGACGTGTGGGTCCGGCCCACCGTGGCAGGCTGGCCCGAGTAAGCTGCACGAAGCGCATTGCCCTCAACGCATTTTTTCGAACCATTCAGGAGATTCCCCGCATGACCCCCCACGCCTTCATCTGCGACGCCATCCGCACCCCTTTCGGCCGTTACGGCGGCGCACTCAGCAGCGTGCGTACCGACGATCTGGCGGCCGTGCCGCTCAAGGCCCTGATGGCGCGCAACCCCAACGTCGACTGGCTGGCCGTGACCGACGTGATTTACGGCTGCGTGAACCAGGCGGGCGAAGACAACCGCAACGTGGCGCACATGGCCACGCTGCTCGCCGGCCTGCCGCTGGAATTGCCGGGCGCCACCATCAACCGCCTGTGCGGCTCCGGCATGGACGCGGTCGGCACGGCGGCCCGCGCCATCAAGGCCGGCGAGGCCCGCATGATGATTGCCGGCGGTGTCGAAAGCATGAGCCGCGCGCCGTTTGTGATGGCCAAGGCCGAAAGCGCCTTCAGCCGCGCCGCGCAGATGTACGACACCACCATCGGCTGGCGTTTCGTCAACAAGCTGATGAAGGAAAAATACGGCACCGACGCCATGCCCGAGACGGCGGAAAACGTGGCGGCCGAGTACAAGATCAGCCGTGAGGACCAGGACCGGATGGCGCTGGCATCGCAACTCAAGGCGGTCGCCGCGCAGAAGGCCGGGTTTTTCGACGCAGAGATCACGCCGGTCACCATCCCGCAGAAAAAGGGCGACGCGGTGGTGGTCAGCAAGGACGAACATCCGCGCGAAACCTCGATGGAGGCGCTGGCCAGACTCAAGGGCGCGGTGCGGCCCGAGGGCAGCGTCACGGCGGGTAATGCCTCGGGT
>PNNC01000046.1 GCA_013824015.1 Polaromonas sp. | reverse complement strand
CAGCTGCAGGGCACGGCCGACCTCAGGACCAGCGCCTGCTGCGACGTCAGCAGCATGCCCGAGTGGCTCAAGCCGCTGCTGGCGCGCATCCATCCCGAGGTGTTGTCGCGGTATTACGGCTGCGGCCTGGTCTGCCCGCCGCTGCTCGAAGGCTGCCGCGTGCTCGACCTCGGCTGCGGCTCGGGCCGCGACGTCTATGCGCTGGCCCAGCTGGTCGGGCCCACCGGCTCGGTGGTCGGCGTGGACATGACCGATGAACAGCTGGCCGTGGCGCGTGCGCACCAGGCCCACCACGCCGCGCTGTTCGGTTATGACAACGTGGCCTTCCTGCACGGCTACATCGAACGGCTGGACGAACTCGGCCTGGCGCCCGGCAGCTTCGACGTGATCGTTTCCAACTGCGTGGTCAACCTCTCACCCGACAAGGACGCGGTGCTGGCCGGTGTGCAGCGCCTGCTCAAGCCCGGCGGCGAGTTCTATTTTTCCGACGTCTATGCCGATCGCCGCGTGCCGGCCGCGGTGAAAAACGACCCGGTGCTGTACGGCGAATGCCTGGGCGGCGCGCTGTACTGGAAAGATTTCGAACGCCTGGCGCACAGCCACGGTTTTGCCGACCCGCGCCTGGTGGACGACCGGCCGCTGGACATCACCGATCCGCAACTGGCGTCGCGCACCGGCAACCTGCGTTTTTATTCGGCCACCTGGCGGCTGTTCAAGCTGGCCGCGCTGGAGTCGGCGTGCGAGGACTATGGCCAGGCGGTGATTTACCAGGGCAGCATCCCCGGCCAGCCCGGCCGCTTTGTGCTCGACAAACACCACGACATCCAGACCGGCAAGGTGTTCCCGGTCTGCGGCAACACCTGGCACATGCTGCAGGGCACACGGCTGGCGCCGCACTTCAGTTTCATCGGCAACTTCGACACGCACTACGGCATTTTTGAAGGCTGCGGCACCAGCCTGCCGTTTGACGGTGCGCCGGGCGGCAGCGCCAGCGTCTGCGGGCCGGCGGGCTGCTGTTAAGGATTCACAGCAGCGCCACCAGGTCGGTGACGCCAACGTCCACGCCGGCCTGCATCAGCAGCGTCGTCGTCTGGCCGCGGTGGTGCGTCTGGTGGTTGAAAAAATGCGTCATCGCCTGCCAGGCCGGGTGGGCGCGTTGCACCCCCTTGGTATTCGCATACACCATGGTGCTGGTCAGGAAGTCAGGCGTCATTTCAGCCAGCCACGACTCGATCCGCTGGTCCAGCGCATCGCGCGCCTGCCGCAGCTCATTCCAGTCGGGACAGGCATCAACGCTGACGTAATCCACGCCGGGCGGCAGGGCCAGCACAGCGGCGTCCAGTGCCGCGAACCGGGTCGGCTGCGAGGCAAAGCGCTGCAGCCACAACCTGTCGGCCAGCAACAGGTGCGTCAAGGTATGGTGGATGGAGCCGAAAAACGCGCCACGCTGGCGCTGGCGCTCCGCGTCGCCCAGCGGCTCGCAGGCCGCATACAGGCGCTGGTTCATCCAGCGGTTGTAGCGGGCCAGGAAGCGGTAGTTGTCGAGAAACGTGGCGTCCATGGTTGCCCCTTACTCCTGAATTGATAGCTGCCAGTCCTTGTACGATAGGGGCTGGAGGCCGATTTGACTCAAGAATACAGCAAAGCAGGGCGGACGCTGGCGCCCTTGCTCAGGCTTTGCCGAAACCGCCCCCGCCCGGCGTGTGGATTTCGAAAATGTCGCCCGGCGCCATCTCGGCCTGGCCGATGTGGTCCAGGTTTTCAATGCGGCCATCGGCGCGCACCACCACATTACGACCCACCTGCCCTGGCTGGCCACCGGCCATGCCGAAAGCCCCGTGTTTGCGGCCGTTGGACAGGATGCTGGCGGTCATGGCTTCGAGGAAACGCACACGGCGCACGCCGCCGTTGCCGCCATGCCAGCGGCCGGCGCCGCCCGAACCTTCGCGGATCTCGTAACTCTCCAGCCGCACCGGGAAGCGGAACTCCAGCACCTCGGGATCGGTCAGGCGCGAATTCGTCATGTGCGCCTGCACCACCGACGTGCCGTCGAAGCCCTTGACGATGTTGCCGTCCGCATCGAGCACGCCGCCGGCGCCGGAGCCACCGGAAATTGTCTCGTAATACTGGTAGCGCGTATTGCCGAAGGTGAAGTTGTTCATGGTGCACTGGCCCGCCGCCATCACGCCGAGGGCGCCATACAGCGTATTGGTGATGCAGGTGGAGGTCTCGACGTTGCCCGCCACCACCGAGGCCGGCGGGTTCGGGTTCAGCATCGATCCGGCCGGGATGATGACCTTGAGCGGCTTCAGGCAACCGGCGTTGAGCGGGATGTCGTCGTCCACCAGCGTGCGGAACACGTACAACACCGCCGCCATGCAGACGGCTGTCGGCGCATTGAAGTTGTTGGTCTGCTGTGGCGAGGTGCCTGTGAAGTCGATCTCGGCGCTGCGGTTTTGTGTGTCCACCCGGATGGCCACACTGATATGCGCCCCGTTGTCCAGCGGCAGCGTGAACTGGCCGTCTTTCAGCCGGGTGATGACGCGGCGTACCGACTCCTCGGCATTGTCCTGCACATGGCCCATGTAGGCCTGCACCACGTCCAGGCTGAAGGTGTCCACCATCTTGCGCAGTTCCTGCACGCCTTTTTCATTGGCGGCGATCTGGGCCTTCAGGTCGGCCATGTTCTGCTGCGGGTTGCGGCTCGGGTACTGACCGCTTTTGAGCAGCGCCACCATCTCGGCTTCGCGCAACACGCCGCGCTCGACCAGCTTGACGTTGTTGATCTGCACGCCCTCTTCCTCGATGCGCGTGGAAAACGGCGGCATGGAGCCCGGCGTGGTGCCGCCGACGTCGGCATGGTGACCGCGCGAGCCGACATAAAAGGTCGGGGTGTCGCCGGTGCCCAGGTAAACCGGTGTGATCACCGTGATGTCGGGGAGATGCGTGCCGCCGTGGTAAGGGTCGTTGAGCACATAGACGTCGCCCGGCTGCATCCTGCCGGTGTTCTCGCGGATCACCGTCTTGATGCTTTCGCCCATGGAGCCCAGGTGCACCGGCATGTGTGGCGCGTTGGCAATCAGGTTGCCCGCCGTGTCGAACAGCGCGCAGCTGAAGTCCAGCCGCTCCTTGATGTTGACCGAGTAGGCAGTGTTCTGCAGCTGCAGGCCCATCTGCTCGGCGATGTTCATGAACAGGTTGTTGAACACCTCGAGCAGCACCGGATCGACCGTGGTGCCGGCCGCAAACTTGACGGCGCGGGCCGCGCGGCGGTCCAGCACCAGGTGGTCCAGCGCGGTCAACGCGGCTTCCCAGCCGGGTTCGACCACGGTGGTGGCATTTTTTTCGGCAATGATGGCCGGGCCGCTGATGATGTCGCCCGGCTGCAGGTCTTCACGCACCACCAGCGCGGCATCGTGCCACTGGCCGCCCGAATACATGCGCACGGTCTCGCGGCGCGGCACCTCGCGCGGCTCGTGCGTGACATGGCGCGGCTCGGCCGGCGCGTCGCCCGCCACCACCGCCTCGACCGACACGGCCTCGACCACCAGCCCCTTGCCCTGCATCAGGAAGGAAAAGCGCTGGCGGTAGGCGGCTTCAAAGCCGGCCTCGATTTTGGCGAGGCTGCCAAAGGGCACGATCAACGCGGCGTCGCTGCCTTCGTAACGCACATGCACGCGACGGTGTGTCGTGATGACACCGGTGCTGACCTGCTGGCGCTGCAACTCGGCCTCGGCCGCGGCGGCCAGGCCGTCGAGCTTGCCGGCGATCTCGGGCAGCGCCGCGTCCGAGAGCTTGAGTTCGACCGCCTGCTCACGGATCACGTTCTGGTCGGCCAGGCCCATGCCATAGGCCGACAGCACACCGGCCAGCGGGTGCACAAACACACGGGTCATGCCCAGCGCATCGGCCACCAGGCAGGCATGCTGGCCGCCGGCGCCGCCGAAACACTGCAGCGTGTAACGCGTCACGTCATAACCGCGCGCCACCGAAATTTTCTTGATGGCATTGGCCATCTGCTGCACCGCGATGTTGATGAAGCCTTCGGCCACCACCTCGGCGCTGCGCCCGGTCT
>PNNC01000094.1 GCA_013824015.1 Polaromonas sp. | reverse complement strand
GGCCAGCCTGTTCAACCTGGAGCGCGCCGGCCACGTCTACTCACGCATCAGCAACCCGACCAATGCGGTGCTGGAGCAGCGTGTGGCCGCGCTCGAGGGCGGCATCGGGTCCATCGCCACGGCCAGCGGCCAGGCCGCGCTGCACCTGAGCATCGCCACGCTGATGGGGGCAGGCTCCCACATCGTCGCGTCCACCGCGCTCTACGGTGGTTCGCAGAACCTGCTGCACTACACGATGCGGCGTTTCGGCATTGAAACGACGTTCGTCAAGCCCGGCGACATCGCCGGCTGGCGCGCCGCGGTGCGGCCCAACACCAAGCTGTTTTTCGGCGAAACCGTCGGCAACCCGGGACTGGACGTGCTGGACATGCCCACGGTCTCGGCCATCGCGCATGAGGCGGGCGTGCCGCTGCTGGTGGACTCGACGCTGACCTCGCCCTGGCTGATCAAACCCTTCGAACATGGCGCCGACATCGTCTATCACTCGGCGACCAAGTTTTTGAGCGGCCACGGCACCGTCATCGGCGGCATCGTGGTCGACGGCGGCAGTTTCGACTGGGACCAATCCGGCAAATTCGCCGAACTGAGCCAGGCCTATGACGGCTTTCACAACATGGTGTTCAGCGAGGAAAGCACGGTCGGCGCGTTTTTGCTGCGCGCGCGCCGCGAAGGCCTGCGCGACTTTGGCGCCTGCATGAGCCCGCACACCGCCTGGCTGATCCTGCAGGGCATCGAAACCCTGCCGCTGCGCATGGCGCGGCACATGAGCAACACCGAAAAAGTCGTGGCCTTTCTGGCCAGCCACCCGCTGGTCTCGCGGGTCGGCCACCCGATGCTGGAATCGCATGCCAGCCATGCGCTCGCGAAAAAGCTGTTGCCGCGCGGCGCCGGCTCGGTGTTCAGCTTCGACATCCGGGGCCATCGCGAACAGGGCAAGGCCTTCATCGAAGCGCTCAAGGTGTTCAGCCACCTGGCCAATGTCGGCGACTGCCGCAGCCTGGTGATCCACCCGGCCAGCACCACCCACTTCCGCATGAGCGACGAAGCGCTGGCCGCCGGCGGCATCACCCAGGGCACGATTCGCCTGTCGATCGGGCTGGAAGATCCGGATGACCTGATCGATGACCTGAAGCGCGCGCTGAAGGCGGCCGAAAAAGCGGCTTGAACTCGCCGGTGTCATGGCGGGCCTGACCCGCCATCCATGCTGCACACCACCCGAGAACGCGGCATGGATCCCGGATCAGGTCCGGGATGACAAATTCAAAGATAGCAAGACACGGGACAGGATAAAAAATGTATCTGCAAGTCAACGGCCACCGCACCTACTGCTACACCGGCGGCAAGGCGTTCGATGCCGCCCAACCCACCGTGGTGTTCATCCACGGCGTGATCAACGACCACAGTGTCTGGATTTTGCAAAGCCGCTACCTGGCGCATCACGGCTGGAATGTGCTGGCGGTGGACCTGCCCGGCCACTGCCGGAGTGAAGGGGATGCGCCGTCCAGCGTCGAGGAAGGCGCGGCGTTTGTCGCGGCGCTGCTGGATGCCGCCGGCCTTCAGCGTGCCGCGCTGGTCGGCCACAGCTGGGGCTCGCTGATTGCGCTGGAGGCAGCTGCCCAACTGAAAGAGCGTGTCAGCCACCTGGTGCTGGTGGGCACCGCCTTCCCGATGAAGGTGTCGGCGGCGCTGCTGGACGCCGCGCTGAACCAGCCGATGAAGGCGCTCGAGATGGTCAACATTTTTTCGCGCAGCACGCTGGCGCCGCCACCGTCGGCACTCGGCCCGGGCACCTGGGTGCACGGCGCCAGCATGGCGCTGGGCCGGCGCGTGATTGCCAGCAACACCCAGGTCAATGTGTTCCACCGCGGCTTCCAGGCCTGCGACCGTTATGCCAACGGCGATACCGCGATCACGCAAATCAGCTGCCCGGTGCTGTTCCTGCTCGGTGCGCAGGACCAGATGACGCAGGCCAAGGCCGCGCAGCCGCTGATCGACAAAGCCCAGGCCAGCGGCAAAACCGTCAAGCTGGTCAAGGTGCCGGTGGGCCACCACCAGATGACCGAGGCGCCGGAAGAGACGCTGTTTGCGATGCGGGACTTTCTGTCCCGCCAATGACGCCGCCTGCCCGCTGCGGCGCTGCGGGCCCCTGCTCAGTCGTCCTTGCCTGCGCCTTTGATGGCATCCTTGATGACCTTCATGCCGCAGTCGGCGCAGTCCTTGACAGTGTTGCCCACGGCCTTGACCTTTTCTATCGGACCGGAGGCCTCCTTCACGTCCTTCTTGCCCTGTTCGACACGGTCCTTCACCTTCTGCTCATAGTCCTCCTGCGTACACCCCATGTCACCGGCGGGACAACGCCCGGCCGCCATTGCTGGGGGTACCGCACCTGCGCCAAGCACCATGAACAACAGCCATGCATGTTTACTCATTTCGCTCTCCTTGGGTTGAACGGTTGCTCCGTGCAGCACGCGACTGCGCGCGCGCCTGCAAGAAGCAGCCTAGGACGCCGCAAGGGCAGCGGCAATGGAATTAATGCGGGCGCGGCCTGCCAATAACACCCCCGCGGCGCATGACAGAATTACCGGATGACATACGCCATCACGCCACCCATGACAGCCGCGCGCGCACGCGAAATCGCGACCAGCCTTGACCTGCGTGCGCTGCCCGCCGATTTTTACGCCAACCCCTACCCGGTGTATGCCTGGCTGCGCCAGCATGAACCGGTGCGGCGCATGCCCGATGGCTCGTATTTCCTGACGCGTTACGCCGACATCGTGGCGGTGTACCGCGATGCTTCGACCTTCAGTTCGGACAAGAAAGTCGAGTTCACGCCCAAGTACGGCGAAGGTGCGCCGCTGCTCGAACACCACACCACCAGCCTGGTGTTCAACGACCCGCCGCTGCACACCCGCGTGCGCAAGCTCATCATGGGCGCGTTGACACGCCGCGCGATCGCCGACATGGAGCCCGGCCTGATCACGCTGGTGGACGGCCTGCTCGATGCCATCGAAGCCCAAGGCGGTGGCGACCTGATTGAAGACTTCGCGTCGGCGATACCGGTCGAGATCATCGGCAACCTGCTCGGGGTGCCGCACAGCGAACGCGGCCCGCTGCGCGACTGGTCGCTGGCGATCCTGGGCGCGCTGGAGCCCAGCCTCACGCCTGAACAGGAAGCCCTGGGCAACCGCAGTGTCAGCGAGTTCACCCGCTACCTGCAGACGCTGGTGGACGAGCGTCGCCAACGTCCGGGCGACCCGGAGCACGATGTGTTGACGCGGCTGATCCAGGGCGAAAACAGCGACTCGCCCGAGGGGCTCGGTGCCGGGCAAGGCCTGAGCGAAACCGAGCTGCTGCAGAACTGCATCTTCATCCTCAACGCCGGCCATGAAACCACCACCAACCTGATCGGCAATGCGCTGGTGGCGCTGCAGGAATGGCCAGGGGCCAAAGCCCAGTTGCTATCAAAATTGCAGCTATCAACGCAGTCTGGACATGGGCTGGAGGCCGATTTGACTTCGGAAATCGACGAATTCCTGCGCTTTGAATCGTCCAACCAGCTCAGCAACCGGCGCGCCGTCAAGGCCTGCAATGTCGGCGGTGTGGACCTGCCGGCCGGCACGCTGCTGACCCTGTGTATAGGCGCGGCGAACCGCGACCCGGCGCAGTTCGACCAGCCCGAGCAACTGGACCTGGGCCGCGAAAACAACCGCCATCTGGCTTTCGGATTTGGCGTGCACCAGTGTGCGGGCCTGAGCCTGGCGCGGCTGGAGGGCCGGATTGCGGTCGGGCGTTTTCTGCAGCGCTTTCCGGACTACGCGCTGAACACCTCGCCGACACGTGGCGGCCGGGCGCGCTTCCGGGGCTTTCTGAAGGCGCCGTTTTCCATCGCTTGATCCGGTGGGGCCGCTGTGGCTATCATGCTGAATCCTCCGGAGACAAGCCATGACCACAGCCAGCCCTGCAGCGCCCAACACGCCCGTCGACGCCAAAACGCTCCGAAGCTTCGCGGAGTTTTATCCCTTTTACCTGAGCGAACACAGCGACCGGACCTGCCGCCGCCTGCACTTTGCCGGCTCGACGCTGTCGCTGCTGTGTCTGGCCACGGCGCTGATCACCCGCAACCCCTGGTGGCTGCTGGCCGGCCTGCTTTGCGGCTACGGCTTTGCCTGGATCGGCCATTTCGGGTTCGAAAAGAACAAACCCGCGTCCTTCAAGCGCCCGCTTTACAGCTTCATGGGCGACTGGGTCATGTACAAGGACATCTGGACCGGCAAGGTGAAGATCTGATGG
>PNNC01000054.1 GCA_013824015.1 Polaromonas sp. | reverse complement strand
AGCCCATGCTGGCGCACAAGGCGGTGCACGAGGCGCACGTGGCGGCCGAAGTGATTGCCGGTGAATTGATCCAGGACAACAAGGAGCTGGCCGAAAAACTTCGATCTTCGGCCTTCAACGCCCGCGTGATCCCCAGCGTGGCCTACACCGACCCCGAGGTGGCCTGGGTCGGCCTGACCGAAGACCAGGCCAGGGCGCAGGGCATCAAGGTCAAAAAGGGCCTGTTCCCCTGGACGGCATCAGGCCGCGCCATTGCCAACGGCCGCGACGAAGGCGTGACCAAGCTGTTGTTCGACGACAGCCCGCAAGCGCACGGCCACGGCAAGATCCTGGGCGGCGGCATGGTCGGCACGCACGCGGGCGACATGATCGGCGAGATCGCGCTGGCCATCGAAATGGGCGCGGACGCCATCGACATCGGCAAGACCATCCACCCGCACCCCACGCTGGGCGAGAGCATCGGCATGGCGGCGGAGGTGGCGCACGGATCGTGTACCGACCTGCCGCCTGCGAAGAAGTAAGCGAGTAAGCGGCCTCTTGCACAACACACAACAGCAAGACCGAACGGTTTCCTTCCTCGTGTCGCAAGACGCACCGACCATCCCCAACCCAGCGCTTGACAATTGGCACTGGGCCTCACCAACGACCTGGCCATCAGCGTTCTGGGAACAGGTTGTGTCCTGGGGCCCCGCATTGCTGGTGGGGTTTCCCCTTGCGGGTCTGGTGCTGGGGACCGCCGCCTATGCGGTGGTCTATTGGGGGTGGGCGGTCCTGATCAGGCGGGAAAGGGTTCGCCGTTTGAGGCGGAGCATCGGCGGCTGATCGGTTCGACACGCTGTGATGCGGCGACAGCCGGTGCCCGGTCGGGCGTTGACTGTCAGTTCAGCGCTGGCAGCGGGGAGCTGGCGACCGGTTCGGCCAGCGGGGCGACACGGCGCGCGCCATTGAAGCGTGTTTGCCAGTAGGCCACGTGGATGTCTTCGACGCGCACCTGAGCGCCGGAGCGCGGAGCGTGAATGAATTTGCCCTCGCCCACATAGATGCCCACATGGCTGAAGGCGCGTTTCATGGTGTTGAAAAACACCAGGTCACCGGGTTTGAGTTCACTGCGGTCGATGGTCTGGGTGGCTGCGGCCTGGTCGCTCGCGCGACGCGGAAGAACCTTGCCCAGGGATTGCTCATAAACCGCCCGAACGAAACCACTGCAGTCAAACCCGCCCGATTCGGCGCTGTTGCCACCCGATTTGTAAGGCACGCCGAGGAAACCCATGGCATTCATGACCAGGGAAGATGCTTTTTCGCCCACCGAATCCCGGGCTTGCTGGATCTGTCCGCCCAGGCGGGAAATCAGGCCTTTTTCGATCAACAGAGCGTTTATGTCGTCATGACCTGCACCCGACGGGGCTGCGTGTGCAGCGGCGGCGCAACTCAGGAGCAAGGTGGCAAGGGGCAACTTCATGGGCTCAGATTATCGATCGGTCGGGAAGAAGTCAAGACTGAGACTGACTGACTGTGTGTGAGAGTGTGGGGACGGTCACCCGGCGCTCCTTCGCATATCTGAATCCCTCGGTCGAGCTCAGCTGAAAAAGCTCTTCGCCTTCTCAAACCACCCCTTGTCGTTCGGGCTGTGTTTGAGGCCGCCCTTCTTGAACGACTCGTCCAGCTCCCTGAGCAGCTTGCGCTGGTGCTCGGTCAGCTTCACCGGCGTCTCCACCGCCACGTGGCAATACAGGTCGCCGGGGTAGCTGCTGCGCACCCCTTTCACGCCCTTGCCGCGCAGACGGAAGGTCTTGCCGCTCTGCGTGCCTTCGGGCAGGTCGATGGTGGCCTTGCCTTGCAGGGTGGGCACGTCGATCTCGCCGCCCAGCGCGGCGGTGGTCATGCTCACCGGCACCTGGCAGTGCAGGTCGTCGCCCTCGCGTTCAAAGATGTCGTGCTTGCGCAGGCGGATCTCGATGTACAGGTCGCCGGCCGGGCCGCCGTTCTGGCCCGGTTCGCCGTTGCCGCTGGAGCGGATGCGCTGGCCATCGTCGATGCCGACGGGAATCTTGATCTCCAGCGTCTTTTGCTTCTTGATCTTGCCCTGGCCGTTGCAGGCGGTGCAAGGCTCGGGGATGATCTTGCCGCTGCCGTGGCAGGTGGGGCAGGTCTGCTGCACGCTGAAGAAACCCTGGCGCATCTGCACCTGGCCCTGGCCGTGGCAGGTGGGGCAGGTCTTGACGCTGGTGCCCGGCTTGGCGCCGGTGCCTTTGCAGCTGTCGCAGTCGTCCCAGCTGGGGATGCGGATCTGGCTGTCCTTGCCGTTGGCGGCCTCTTCCAGGCTGATTTCCATGGCGTACGACAGGTCGGCGCCGCGGTAGACCTGGCGGCCGCCGCGCTGGCCGCGCGCGCCACCGAAGATGTCGCCAAAGATGTCGCCGAACGCGTCGCCGAAGCCGGCAAAACCTTCGGCGCCCGGGCCGCCGCGCAGGTTGGGGTCCACGCCGGCGTGGCCGTGCTGGTCGTAGGCGGCGCGCTTTTGCGCGTCGCTCAGCATCTCGTAGGCTTCCTTGGCTTCCTTGAACTTTTCTTCGGCCGCCTTGGCCGTGTCACCCTGGTTGCGGTCCGGGTGGTGCTTCATCGCGAGCTTGCGATACGCCTTCTTGATTTCGTCTTCCGAGGCGTTCTTGGGCACGCCGAGGATTTCGTAAAAGTCGCGTTTGGCCATGTTGGAGTGCGGTGCTTGTTGAGTACAAACGCCGCGTCGGGTTGCCCTGACGCGGCGGTGGTTGGCTAATGCCTGCGGGCGATCAACCCTTCTTCACTTCCTTGACTTCGGCGTCCACGATGTCGTCGTCCTTGGCGTTCGGCGAGGCGGCACCGGCATCGGCCTGCTGGGCACCCGCGCCGCCACCCGCAGCGGCGGCGGCTTCGGCCTGCGAGGCGGCGTACACCTTCTCGCCCAGCTTCTGGCTGGCGGTCATGAGCGTTTCGGTCTTGGCTTCGATGGCGGCCTTGTCTTCGCCCTTGGCGGCTTCTTCCACGTCTTTCAACGCGGCTTCGATGGCCTCCTTCTCGCTCGCGTCGAGCTTGTCGCCGTGTTCGCCCAGGCTCTTCTTCACGCTGTGCACCATGGCTTCGGCCTGGTTGCGGGCCTGAACGAGTTCGACCTTCTTCTTGTCGTCGGCGGCATTCAGCTCGGCGTCTTTCACCATCTGCTGGATCTCGGCTTCAGAAAGACCGGAGTTCGCCTTGATGGTGATCTTGTTTTCCTTGCCGGTGCCCTTGTCTTTGGCGCCCACGTGCAGGATGCCGTTGGCGTCGATGTCGAAGGTCACTTCAATCTGCGGCATGCCGCGCGGCGAGGCGGGGATGCCTTCGAGGTTGAACTCGCCCAGCGCCTTGTTGCCGACAGCGATCTCGCGCTCGCCCTGGAACACCTTGATGGTCACGGCCGGCTGGTTGTCTTCGGCGGTGGAGAAGACCTGGCTGAACTTGGTCGGGATGGTGGTGTTCTTGGCGATCATCTTGGTCATGACGCCGCCCATGGTTTCGATACCGAGCGACAGCGGGGTCACGTCGAGCAGCAGCACGTCCTTGCGGTCGCCACTGAGCACCTGGCCCTGGATGGCGGCGCCCACGGCCACGGCTTCGTCGGGGTTCACGTCCTTGCGTGGCTCCTTGCCGAAGAATTCCTTCACCTTTTCCTGCACCTTGGGCATGCGGGTCATGCCGCCGACCAGGATCACGTCGTGGATCTCGCCCACGCTCACGCCGGCGTCCTTGATGGCCATGCGGCAGGGCGCGATGGTGCGCTCGATCAGCTCTTCCACCAGGGCTTCCAGCTTGGCGCGCGACAGCTTGATGTTCAGGTGCTTGGGGCCGGAGGCGTCGGCGGTGATGTAGGGCAGGTTGATGTCGGTCGCGACCGAGGATGACAGCTCGATCTTGGCCTTTTCGGCGGCTTCCTTCAGGCGCTGCAGGGCCAGCACGTCCTTGGACAGGTCCACGCCCTGGTCTTTCTTGAACTCGCCGATGATGAAGTCGATGATGCGCTGGTCGAAGTCTTCGCCGCCCAGGAAGGTGTCGCCGTTGGTGGACAGCACTTCAAACTGCTTCTCGCCATCGACGTCGGCGATCTCGATGATGGAGACGTCGAAGGTGCCGCCGCCCAGGTCGTACACCGCGATCTTGCGGTCGCCCTTTTCCTGCTTGTCCAGGCCAAAGGCCAGCGCCGCGGCGGTGGGCTCGTTGATGATGCGCTTGACGTCCAGACCGGCGATGCGACCGGCGTCCTTGGTGGCCTGGCGCTGG
>PNNC01000048.1 GCA_013824015.1 Polaromonas sp. | reverse complement strand
GAGCCGGATTCCTCGCCGATGGCGCACATTTGCAGCACCATGGTGGGAAACAGGTTGGCGTTGCCCATGGCCGCCGTCAGGCTGGTGCCGGTCGAGACCTCCTGCTGGATTTTTTCCGTGGCATCGGCGTACAGGGAATTGCCGGAGGCGCCACCCACCGAATCCAGCGCCTCGACCAGCGGCACGCCGGCCGCAAACATGGTCGACAGCGTGCGGGTCCAGCGGGCAATACACGATTTTTCGATCAGCACGCCAAACACCGGCACCTTCAGCAGGATGCGGTCCATCACGCGCTGCATCTTTTCGTTGCGGCGCCAGGCCTGCATGAAAAAGTAGATGCCGCCGCCGATACCGCCAAAAATCAGCCACCAGTACGCCACAAAAAATTCACTGATGGCAATCACGAACAGGGTGGGCGCCGGCAGGTCCGCACCAAACGACGAGAACACCTGCTTGAACGCAGGGATCACGAAAATCATGATCACGGCCACCACCACAAAAGCCACCACCACCACCGAAATCGGATACATCAGCGCCGACTTGATCTTCGACTTGATGGCTTCGGTTTTCTCCATGTAGATCGCCAGGCGGTCCAGCAGCGCTTCCAGGATACCGGCAGCCTCGCCGGCTTCCACCAGGTTGCAATACAGCGCATTGAAATACAGCGGGTACTTGCGGAACGCCGCGCTCAGCGAGGTGCCGGTTTCCACATCGGTGCGCACGTCATTGAGGAGTTTGGTGACGCTGGCATTGGCGTTGCCGCGCCCGACGATGTCAAACGACTGCAACAGTGGCACGCCGGCCTTCATCATGGTCGCCAGCTGGCGGGTGAAGATGGCGATGTCCTTGGGCTTGATGGACTTGCCCGAGCGCATGCTGCGCTTCTTGATTTTTGTCGGGAACACCCCCTGCCGGCGCAGCGAGGCCTTGACCTGGTTTTCGCCGACGGCCCGGGTTTCGCCCCGGACCTGCTTGCCGTTGCGGTCCTTTCCCTCCCACTCAAAGACAAATTCCTTGACGTCCCTGGATGTTGCAGTTGCCATGTTGCCTTCTTGCTAGTGCGTGCAGGATGATGGGAGCCCGGGGCGTGTGCCGCGCCGGACGGGCCGGAATGGCGTGACGGGCCTGGGAGGCTGGCTCCTAAACATTGGTACACCCCAGAATTTCCTCCAGCGAGGTCATGCCCGTCTTGACTTTGTGCAAGCCGGCGCCCCTGAGGCTCTTGACGCCTTCCTTGGCGGCTTGCTCGGCAATTTCCAGCGCACTGCCGTCGCGCAGGATGATGCGCTGGATTTCATCGGTGATCGGCATCACCTGGTAGACCCCGACGCGGCCCTTGTAGCCGCTGTTGCACATCGAGCAGCCCACCGGGCGGTAAGGCGTCCAGGTGCCGTCAACATCGTCCTCTTCGAAACCGGCATCCAGCAGGGTCTCGCGCGGAATGTCTGCCGGCGCCTTGCAGTTCGGGCACAGGCGCCGCGCCAGCCGCTGCGCGGTGATCAGGATCACGCTGGACGCGATGTTGAAAGGCGCAATGCCCATGTTGCGCAGCCGGGTCAGGGTGGCAGGCGCGTCGTTGGTGTGCAGCGTGGACAGCACCAGGTGGCCGGTCTGTGCAGCCTTGATCGAGATTTCGGCGGTTTCAAGATCGCGAATCTCGCCGACCATGATGATGTCGGGATCCTGGCGCAAAAACGCCTTCAGGGCGACCGAGAAGGTCAGGCCGGCCTTGTCGTTCATGCTGACCTGGTTGACGCCGGGCAAGTTGATCTCGGCCGGATCTTCGGCGGTGGAGATGTTCACACCGGGTTTGTTCAGGATGTTCAGGCAGGTGTACAGCGACACGGTTTTTCCCGAACCGGTGGGGCCTGTCACCAGCACCATGCCGTAGGGGCGCTGCACCGCATTGAGCAGGCGCTCCTTTTCGATCGGTTCGTAGCCCAGCGCATCAATGCCCAGCTTGGCACTGCTGGGGTCGAGGATACGGATCACGATTTTTTCGCCGAACATCGTGGGCAGCGTGCTGACCCGGAAATCGATGACCCGGTCCGGCCCGATCTTCAGCTTCATTTTCCCGTCTTGCGGCACCCTCTTTTCAGAGATGTCCATCTTGGAAATCACCTTGATGCGCGAGGCCAGCTTTTCCTTGATGGCCACCGGCGGCGACGCGATTTCGCGCAATTCGCCGTCCACCCGGAAACGCACGCGGTAGGTGTGCTCATAAGGCTCGAAATGCAGGTCCGAGGCGCGCATGCTGAAGGCATCCAGCAGCATCTTGTGCAGAAACTTGACGACCGGTGCGTCTTCGACCTCGGACACGCCGGTGTCGTTGCTGTCGGCGCTGGCCGCCTCGGCGGTGGACTCGTCAAACTCGAAGTCGTCGCCAATGATGCTGTCCATGGCCTCGGACGCCGTGGTGGCCGAGGCCTCCACCATCTTGGACAGCTTGTCGTATTCGGCAATCACCCAGTCCACGCCCATCTGGGTCGAGAACTTGATTTTTTCCGCGGCTTCCTGGTCCGACGGGTCGGCCGTCGCCACGATCAGGCGGTTGCTGCGTTTGCTGAGCACCACGATGCGGTAGGCCTGGCAGATCTTGGCGTCGAGCAGGCCCTTGGGCAGGCGCTGGGTGTCTATCGCTTCCAGGTCCAGCAGCGGGGCTGCAAAAGCGGTCGACATGGTGTGTGCCAGGTCGAAGGCGGACACCACGCCGGAACCGGTCAGCTCGGCGATAAAGCTGGTGCGCCCGCTTTGGGCTTTTTTGAAAATGTCCTCTGCGGCCTTTTGTCCGAGCTTGCCCGCCATCACCAGCGCCCGGCCCAGACCGGGCAGAGCGGGTGCGTTGATGACGGTATCGACGGCGGCCATGGTTTCGAATCTATCTCAAAGTGACAAAATTGACATCATCGTTGATAGCTCAGGCGATGTAAATCGAAATGGCGGCCGCTCCCACCCCGGTGTTGGAAGGACGACAATGAAACCGGAAGAGTGGACGCGAACAGGCGATGAATGGTCGGGGTGAGAGGATTCGAACCTCCGGCCTCTACGTCCCGAACGTAGCGCTCTACCAGGCTAAGCTACACCCCGACAGGTGCCCAGTCCGGCGTCAGGAACGACGCTGCAGCAGCTGGGAAGCCAATTCTAGCAAGGCGTTGCTGTAAGTGTTGCGCCCGAGCGCTGCCTGGGCCGCGATTGCGCGTTGCGCCTCCGCAGCCGCCGCATCGCGGGTCGCCTGCAGCGCGCCGGTTTGCCTCACGATGGCGACGATTTCGGCCAGGCGCTCGGTTCCGCCGGTTTCGATGGCCTGGCGTATCGTGGCCTGCTCGGCCGGCGTGCCGCGCTGCATGGCGATGATCAGGGGCAAGGTGGCCTTGCCCTCGCGCAAGTCGTCGCCCAGGTTTTTGCCCATTTCGGCGGCATCACCGTCATAGTCCAGCACATCGTCAATCACCTGGAAAGCCGTCCCCAGCGCCTGGCCATAATCGGCACACGCCTGCTCGATGGCAGGCGGTGCCCCGGCCAGCAAGGCGGCGAGCCGGGCGCTGGCCTCGAACAGCTTGGCCGTCTTGGAGCGGATCACGCGCAGGTAGCCCTCTTCCGACAGGCTGGCGTCGTGCATGTTCATCAGCTGCAGCACCTCCCCCTCGGCAATGATGTTGGTGGCTTCGGCCAGGGTCTGCATGATGCGCATGTCGCCGGCATCGACCATCATCTGGAACGCCCGCGAATACAGGAAGTCGCCGACCAGCACACTGGCCGGGTTGCCAAACGAGGCATTGGCGGTCGCCCGGCCGCGGCGCAAGGTGGACTCATCGACCACGTCGTCATGCAGCAGGGTGGCCGTGTGTATGAATTCCACAACAGCCGCCAGGTTGAAACGCTGCTCGCCGCGGTAGTCCAGGGCCCCGCACATCAGCAGCAACAGCGCCGGCCGCAGGCGCTTGCCGCCGGCGGCGATGATGTATTGCGACACCTGGCTGACCAGGGGGACGTCGGAGCTGAGGCGGCGCGCGATCACCGCGTCCATGGCCTGCATGTCGCCGGCGATCAGGGCCAGCGCAGCGGCCGTGCGAGAGGAATTGACAGTCAAGGCGGTCCAGACAAGAGGTTGACCCGATTATAGGAAGCCCGCAGCGCCTGCCGCCCGCCGCTGGCGCCGGACTGGCGGCCATGCGGGTTTTCCGCGTCCCGTGCTAGAATCGAGGGCTCTGTGGAAATTCGTCTGCAGAACTCACATAAGAGGTCTTACATGTACGCGGTCATAAAAACCGGTGGCAAACAATACAAAGTTGCTACGGG
>PNNC01000189.1 GCA_013824015.1 Polaromonas sp. | reverse complement strand
CGGCGCGGCGAGGTCGAAGTAACGCATCACGTCACGCGCAGCCTGCCGGGCGGCGTCGTCAAGGCCGTGTGCCAGCAGGTGCTGCTGCAGGCGCGCCAGCAAGGCCAGCATGCGCTCGACCCGCTCGTGGCAGGCGCCCAGCATCTCGAAAGGTTCTTCAAAACCGGCCCCGGGCGAATGCAGGCCGGGCAGGGCCACAGGCTGTTGCGTGCGCCGCACCTTGCCCATGTCAGCCGAACTGAACCGGCTGACCCTGCGGGTCAAACGGGATGAAGGCGTCGATCCGGCCCTGCTTGATGGACTCGACCATGCGCTGCAGCGGCTCTTCGGCATCTTCGCTGGTGGGCGCGCGGTTCACCGAGCCGCCCAGCGCAGCGGCAAAAACCAGGCCCCAGTGATGGCCGAACTGGTGCGACTCCTGCACCAGCGCCGCAAACGAGCTCAGCTCTTCAGGCCGCTTGTCCACACACATCAGCGGGACCAGCGCGCCGCCCTGGCCGGCTTCAAAACGCTCGCGCTGCAACGGCGTGCTGTCCTCGGGCAGTTCCACGCCGGCAAACACGAACAGCAGGCGCTGTGGTGCGGGCTGGGCCCGCGCGGCCTGCAGCAGATCGTCAAAACTCAGAATATCCATGGGGCCCATCCAGTCACGGGGAATCAAAAAAGTCGGGGGGGTCGCGCTCCGGTGCGCTCCCGCCGGAACCGAGGCTGCTGACAAAGTCCCGCGGCGCAGGACGCAGCCGCGCCGGTTTGCGCGAGCAGGCCGTGCCGATGCTGACAAAACAAAGCGCGTGTTCGCTGTCAGTCAGGCGAAACAGCGCACGCAGGCCGGCGGATTTCAAGGCCTTGCCGCTGGTCAGGGCCGAGCCAAAACCCAGCGCGGTGGCCATCAGCAGCATGTTCTGGATCGCGCAGCCGGCCGACACCGTGCGTTCGGACAGGTCGATCTGTGCGTCGCCGCGTTCGGCGTCAAGCACCGCCAGCATCAGCAGCGGGGCGCGGTAGGCTTTCTCGCGCGACTGCGCAATGTCACCTGGGCTGGCCCCGGCATCGCGCGCCAGCAGGGCGGCCGCAAAAACCTCGGCCAGCCGCGCCCGGTCGGCCTGGGGCACCAGCACAAAGCGCCAGGGCAGCAACTGCCCATGGTCGGGTGCGGTGGCGGCAGCGCCAAAAATCATGCCGAGCTGCCCGGCATCGGGGCCCGGTGCCAGCAGGCGTTTGGGCAGGATGGTCTGGCGCGACTGCATCAGTGTCGCCACCAGCGTCGCGGGATCGCTGCCGTCGGCGTCGGCCGCGGCGCGTGGGGCAGGAAAGACGGCCAGCTCCATGGATCAGCTCAGCCGGGACGGCCGTCAGCGCGCAGCCGGCCATACCAGTTGCCCAGGCGCAGGCCCCACACCGCCATGACACCGGCCCATAACACGGCCGTGACCAGCAGCAGCCAGGCCGCGAAGGCGCCCTGTGCAGCCGCCGCAATGCGCAGCAGGGTGGCTGCCTGCAGCAGCCAGAACAGGGACCAGGCCAGCTTGTCCGCCACCAGTGCGCGCCCGCTGTGACCGCAGGACACCCGCGTCACCATGGCCAGCATCAGCGAGGCCAGGCAGCCCATGGTCAGCGCATGCAGCGAACCCAGTGGCAGCACGGGCGCGCCCTGCAGCCAGCCCAGCGCCTGCGTCAGGCCGCTCAGCGCCAGCGCCAGGCCCAACCAGACAAAACCGATGTGCAGCATGGCCAGCAGGCGGTTCCTGAAGCTTTGCACCAGCCCCCAGACGACGGCGAGCCAGAGCAGCACGCCGCCCGCGGCCAGTTCGAAGGCTGCGCGGGCCAGGCGCCAGACCGCGCCTGCGGTGCCAGGCAGCGGCCCTTCCAGTTCGACCCAGATGGCCGCCACCTCGGCCGCGGCGACGGCCAGCATCAGCCACAACACCCAGAACGGGCGCCAGGCGTTGATGCGCGGCAGGGCGCTGGAGGTGAAAAAGGGAATCATGCGGTGCGCCACCGAGACGTACACCACGAGGATGAACCCCCACAGCCCGGTCAGCACGCAGGCCCGGGCGACCGTGGGGGCACCCAGCAGCAGGCTGGCCCCCAAGCCTGCCAGGCTCAGGCAGCCGACAACGCAGGCCCCGCCCACCGTGCGCGCATGGGCCTGGTCGCCGGCCTGGCTGCGGCGGATCAAGCCCCAGAACAGAGCGCTCATCCAGCTCAGGCCGCCACACGCCAGCCCCAGCCCGGCCAGCGCCGTCAACCCGTGCAGGTGTGTACCGGTCAGCCAGAGCAGCCAGCCGAGCGCCTGCAGCAGCAAGGGCGCCAGCAGGCGCCGTGTGTCCAGCGCCTCGACACCGAGCCACTTGGGACCGGCGGTGAAGAGGAAGCCCGAAAAAAACAGGGGAATGAACCCGAAAGTCATGACCGCGCCATGGGCCAGCGAGGGCGAAATCACATACGGCAGGCTCAGCGCCGCACTGACCCGGTCCAGCTGCACCAGTCCCCACCACAGGCCCGCAGACACCAGCACCGCCATGGCCAGGAAAAACCCCAGCCGGTGCGGTGCCAGCATCAGGTGGCGGGCGCGCCAGCGACGGTCCACAAGGGCCCGTTCGCTGGCCGCGGGTTTGCCGGGTTTGAGCCGCAGCGCGATGGCAGGGGGGCCGGTCATCCGCAAACGCCCAGGTGGCCGCACTGGGTGCAATAGTCGCAACCGTCCTTGCGAATCACCGCGCGAGCGCCACATTCGCTGCACTTCTTGCCGGCCATCACCGGCGGTGCAAGCGCCATGTCGACCTGGGGTTCCACCGTGGGAGCGGCGCTGGCAGCACCCTGGCGGACGCGCCGCGCGATGATGTTCTGCACCGCATAGGCAATGGCCGCCACCTCCGAGTCATGCCACAGCGGCACATGCGTGCCGTCGGGCTTCTCGTAGGTGCCCAGCCGCACCGGGCCACGGTCCCAGGCGACCTTGCGCATGTCGCTGAGTGCACGTTCGAGGAAGCCGCCGCGCGCGGCCAGCGACAACATGCGCATGCTGGAGGTGATCCACTGTTGCGACTCGCCGCTTTGCCCGACGGGCATGAAAAATTCGATGGCGCGTTCGACCATGCCCTCGCCGCTGGCCGACGGCACCGGCAGGAAAGACACGACGATGTACAGCGTCTTGTGGCCTTCCTGGGTCCAGTAATCGACCTTGTCGGCCACGGCCGACAGGGCGCCCTTGGGACGGCTCTCGATCACCGTGCGCATCGGGTCCAGCGGCGGCGCCGCGGCCGGCGTGGCTGCTGGATCCGCATGGGTTTCCAGCACCGAGCCCAGGATCGCATTGGGCCGGTAAGTGGCCAGGCCCTTGAGTTTGGCGCGCCAGGCCTGCTGGTACAGCCCCTTGAAATCTTCGTAGGCGTAGTCGGCCGGCACGTTGACGGTCTTGGAGATCGCCGTGTCCACAAAGGGCTGCACCGCTTCCATCATGCCAATGTGGCTGTCCGCCGACATTTCGAGCGCCGACACAAAGTAGCCGGGCAGTTTGTCCACGTCACCGCCCAGTTCGCGGTACAGGCGCCAGGCATGGTCTTCCACCGCGTACTCGGTGGTGCTGCCGTCCGACTCGCGTTTCTTGCGCCGGTACATCCACGAAAACGGCGGCTCGATGCCGTTCGACGCGTTATCGGCAAACGCCAGGCTGACCGTGCCGGTCGGTGCAATCGACAGCAGGTGGCTGTTGCGGATGCCGTTGGCGCGGATGGACTGCTGCAGGGCCGCTGGCAAACGGCTGGCAAAGGTGCCGGCGGCAAGATACCCGTCGGCGTCGAACTTCGGAAACGCGCCCTTTTCTTTCGCCAGCGCGACCGAGGCGGTATAGGCCGCATCACGCATGGCGACAGCAATACGTGCCGCCATCTCGCGGCCCTCGGGCGCGTCGTAACGCAGGCACAACATGGCCAGCGTGTTGCCCAGACCGGTGAAGCCGACGCCGATGCGCCGCTTGGCGGCCGACTCGGCCTGCTGCTGCGGCAGCGGCCAGAAGGTCACATCGAGCACGTTGTCGAGCGCGCGCACCTGGGTAGTCACCGACTTGGCAAAAGCCCCGAAATCAAAGTCCGGCACGCCATTGAAACCGAATGGCTGGCGCACGAAACGCGTGAGGATGATGGGGCCGAGGTCACAGCAGCCGTAGGGCGGCAGGGGTTGCTCGCCGCACGGATTGGTCGCCGCGATGTCTTCGCAATAACGCAGGTTGTTGTCCTGGTTGATGTGGTCCAGAAACAGGATGCCGGGCTCGGCAAAGTCGTAGGCCGAATGCATCACGGTGTCCCACAACTCGCGCGCCGCCACCGTCTGGTAGACCCACAGGCCGTCGGCACGCTGGAA
>PNNC01000098.1 GCA_013824015.1 Polaromonas sp. | reverse complement strand
CAAGCAGACAAATTGTTCGGCCTTCACAGCCGTGAAGGCCAGGACGCAGGTTTCAGGCCAGTTGCTGGCGTGTGAGCAGCAAGACCTGGTCAGGGCCTGCGCTGGTCTCGAACCACAGGGGTTCCAGCCCGGGAAAGGCGCGTTCAAAATTTCCGCGCTCATTGCCGATTTCCAGCACCAGAACCGCATTTTCGCTCATATGGGCGGCGGCGTTTAGAAAAAGGCTTCTGATGAAGTCCATGCCGTCTTCGCCGCCGGCCAGCGCCAGCGCCGGTTCAGCCCGGAATTCGGCCGGCAGGGCCGCCATGGTGGCCGCATTCACATAGGGCGGATTGCACAGAATCAGGTCGTAGGGGCCAGGGCAGGCCGCCAGGCCGTCAGATTCGATCAGCGTGATGCGCTGCTGCAACTCGTGCACGCCGACATTGATCTTCGCCACGGCCAGCGCGTCGGCGCTGATGTCGGCGGCGTCCACCGCCACCTCCGGCCAGGCCATGGCCGCCAGGATGGCCAGGCTGCCGTTGCCGGTACACAGGTCCAGTACGTTGTGGGTGGATTCGCTGAGCCAGGGGTCTATGCTTTCATCAACCAGCAGCTCGGCAATCAGCGAGCGCGGAATGATCACGCGTTCATCGACATAAAACGGCACACCCTGCAGCCAGGCTTCGCGCGTCAGGTAGGCGGCGGGTTGGCGGGTGCTGATGCGTGCTTCCAGAAGCCTGGCAACCTTTTCAGCATCGGCGGGGGCGACAGGGGTATTTTCCTCTTCATCGAGCTCGTCCAGCGGCAGGCCCAGCGCCCACAACACCAGCCAGGCGGCTTCGTCAAACGCGGTCAGCGTGCCCTGGCCAAAGCCGTCGGCCAGGGTCAGGCCGGCAGCTTCCAGCCGGTCGGCCCAGTGTTCGACCAGCGCGATGACGGTGGTCGGCTGCGCGGCGCTCACAGGGCGGCCAGGCGCTCCAGCACGCCCTTGTAGATGTTTTTCAGCGGGTCCAGCGTGGCTACCCGCACGTTTTCGTCGATTTTGTGGATGGACGCGTTGATCGGCCCGAACTCGATCAGCTGTGGACAGATGCTGGCGATAAACCGCCCGTCACTGGTGCCGCCGGTGGTGGAGAGTTCGGTGGTCACGCCGGTTTCGGCCTGGATGGCGCCGGTCACGGCCTGCACCAGTTCCCCCGGCGTCGTCAGGAAAGGCTGGCCGCCCAGCGTCCAGGTCAGCGCGTAGTCGAGCTGGTGCTTTTGCAAAATGGCTTCGAGACGGGCTTTCAGGCCATCGGCCGTCGATTCGGTGGAAAAGCGGAAGTTGAAATCCACCACCAGCTCGCCCGGGATGATGTTGGAGGCGCCGGTGCCGCCGTGCACATTCGAGACCTGCCAGCTGGTCGCCGGGAAAAATTCGTTGCCCTTGTCCCACGCGGTGGCCACCAGCTCGGCCAGCGCCGGGGCAAAACGATGCACCGGGTTGTCGGCCAGGTGCGGATAGGCGATGTGGCCCTGCACACCCTTGACCGTCAACTTGCCGCTGAGCGTGCCGCGCCGGCCGTTCTTGATCATGTCGCCAAGCTGGTCGACCGACGTCGGCTCACCGACGATGCAGTAATCCAGCCGCTCGCCGCGCGCCTTCAGTTGCTGCACCACAACGGCGGTCCCGTCCACCGACGGACCTTCTTCGTCGCTGGTGATCAGGAAGGCGATGGACAGATTCGGCTTTGGGTTGACCGCGAGAAACTCCTCGACCGCGACCACCATCGCGGCGATCGAGGTTTTCATGTCGGCGGCGCCGCGGCCGTACAACACACCGTCGCGGTGGCTGGGCGTGAACGGCGGGCTGGTCCACTGCTCAAGCGGTCCGGTCGGCACCACGTCGGTGTGGCCGGCAAACACCAGCGTGCGGGGCGCCCGCGGTGCTATCAAATCAGGAGCTTCCTGCCCTTGTCCGATAGGGGCTGCGGGCCCAAAACCCTTGAATTTTGCCCACAGGTTGGTGACCCGGAAATGGTCCGGGCCGCTGACCATGGTTTCGCATTCAAAGCCCAGTGGTTCCAGCCGGGCGCGCAGGATGGCCTGACAACCCGAATCGTCGGGGGTGACGGAGGGGCGGGAAATCAGTTGCTCGGTGAGCTGCAGGGTTCGGGACATGGTCAGTGTTTGACGTCCAGCGTGATCTCGGTGAACGAGGGTTCGTCGTCCGGATCCTCTTCGGGCTCTTCTGCCTTGGCGGCCGCGGCAAAATCGTTTTCGAGGCGCCACATCAGGTTGGTTGGCGAGTCGGCGTGCAGCAGGCCTTCCTTGCGGGTGACCACGCCGCTGACGATCAGCTTGGCAATGTCCTGCTCGAAGGTCTGCGAGCCTTCGGCCATGGACTTTTCCATGGCTTCCTTGACGCCGGAGAAGTCGCCTTTTTCGATCAGCTCGGAAATCAGCTTGGTGTTGAGCATGACCTCGACCGCCGGCGCCCGGCCGCCGGCCTGGGTGCGCAGCAGGCGTTGCGAGACGATGGCCTTCATCGCCGCGCCCAGGTCGCCCAGCATGGTGCTGCGCACTTCCACCGGGTAAAAGCTCAGGATGCGGTTGAGCGCCTGGTAGCTGTTGTTGGCGTGCATGGTGGCCAGGCAGAGGTGGCCGGACTGGGCATAGGCAATCGCCGCCGACATGGTTTCGCGGTCGCGGATCTCGCCGATCAGGATCACGTCGGGCGCCTGGCGCAGCGCGTTTTTCAGCGCCACCTGCAGCGACTGGGTGTCGCTGCCGACCTCGCGCTGGTTCACCACCGATTTCTTGTTGGTGAACAAAAATTCGACCGGGTCCTCGATGGTCAGGATGTGGCCGGGCTGGGTCGCGTTGCGGTGGTCCATCATGGCGGCCAGCGTGGTGCTTTTGCCGGCGCCGGTGGAGCCGACCATCAGCAGCAGGCCGCGTTTTTCCATGATCAGGTCGGCCAGGATGGGCGGCACGTTCAGGCTGGACAGCAGGGGGATCTCGCTGGGGACATAACGGATCACGGCCGCATAGGTGCTGCGCTGCTTGAAGCCGCTGATGCGGAAGTTGCCGACGCCCGCCAGCGGAAAGGCCATGTTGAGCTCGCCGAGTTCCTCCATCTCCTCGATTTTTTCGGGCGGCAGCACCTCGGCCAGCAGGTTGCGCGGCGCGTCCGGCGGCAGGATCTGGTTGTTGATCGGGATCGCCTCGCCGTTGATCTTGATCAGCGCCGGCGAATGCGCCGACAGGTACACGTCAGAGGCCTTTTTCTCGGCCATCAAACGCAGGATACGTTCCATCGTGCTCATGGTCGGCGCGTTCATGTCGGTTCCGATCAGTCAGTCAGTCAGTCAGTCGCGCAGCAGGTCATTGAGGCTGGTGGTCGCGCGGGTCTTGGCGTCCACCCGCTTGACGATCACGGCGCAGTACAGCGAATATTTGCCACCGGCCTTGGGCAGGTTGCCCGAAACCACCACCGAGCCGGCCGGGATGCGGCCATAGGTCACGGTGTCGGCCTCGCGGTCATAAATCGGCGTGCTCTGGCCGATGTACACCCCCATGGAGACCACCGAGTTTTCCTCGACGATCACGCCTTCGACGATCTCGGAACGCGCGCCGATGAAGCAGTTGTCCTCGATGATGGTGGGATTCGCCTGCAGCGGCTCCAGCACGCCACCCAGGCCGACGCCGCCGGACAGGTGCACGTTTTTGCCGACCTGCGCGCAACTGCCAACCGTGGCCCAGGCATCGACCATGGAGCCTTCATCAACATAGGCGCCGATGTTCACGTAGCTGGGCATCAGGATCGCGCCCTTGGCAATGTAGCTGCCGCGTCGCGCCACCGCAGGCGGCACCACACGCACGCCGCTGGCCTTCATTTCTTCTTCGCTGAGGTGCGAAAACTTGGTCGGCACCTTGTCGAAAAAGCCGAGGTCGCCGGCGCGCATCATCACGTTGTCCTTCAGGCGGAAGCTCAGCAGCACGGCCTTCTTGATCCACTGGTGCGTGGTCCACTGGCCCACGCCCTGGCGCGTGGCCACACGCAGGCGGCCGGCGTTGAGTTCGGAAATCGTGTGTTCCACCGCATCCTGGATTTCCCTGGACGCAGCTTGCGGCGACAGGTTCGCGCGGTCGTCCCAGGCGGCGTTGATGATGCTTTCGAGCTGGTCTTGGTTCATTTTGAAGAGGTCCTGGATTGGATAAAGGAAACGATTCTTTCTGCGGCTTCGACACACTCGGCGGTTTCAGCCACCAGGGCCATGCGGATTCTGCCGGCGCCCGGGTTGTGGCCGCGGGCTTCGCGGGCCAGGTAACTGCCGGGCAACACCACGACATTGTAGGCAGCGAGCAGCTCACGTGAAAAAGCCGCGTCGTCGCCGGCAAAACGCGGCGGGACCTCGGCCCACAGGTAGAAACCGGCATCGGGCAGGGCCACGTCCATCACCGCGGCCAGCAGCGGCGTGACGCTGGCAAACTTCTCGCGGTACATCGCGCGATTGGCCACCACATGGGCTTCGTCGTCCC
>PNNC01000114.1 GCA_013824015.1 Polaromonas sp. | reverse complement strand
GACGCCGACGGCACGCGAGTCCGACGAGGAATCGGCGATCTGAGCCTGCACACGCCGATGTCCTCGCCCTCTGCCGTTTCTCTGTACGACGCCCGTCCTTTTTTCGAAAAGGCGCTGCAGCACGGTATCCAGCACGGCATCCTTGGTACCGAAAAAATCGAGGCCATGCGGGTCGAGGGGCCGAAAGGTCTGGTGCAGATTGCGCGTTATTTTGGCAACGAGTTTCTGCGCCCCGAACTTGAACAAGCCCGTGACCGCATGGTCAACCTGGTCAGCCTGTACCTGGAAAGCAGTTGCGGCGGCGATGTCCAGCAGGCGGCCGAGTCGCTGCGCGATTTTTCGCTGCTGTCGCGCTCCAAGGGCGGCTCCGACATGCTGAAGGCGCTGATTGCCATGCCGTCGACCAGCCATTTCGGCATGAACGAGCGCGGCGGCTTTCGCGACGAACACATTCCGCTGCTGGCCAGGTGGTCGCTGCGCAGCCTGGCCGACTACCAGGCCGAACTCGGCCGGCGCAGCCAGGTCGCGCAGGTGGTGGATGCGGCGCTGTGGCTGGCCGGCGAACTCGGCATGGACGCGGACGAACTCGAAGAAGCCGGCAAGGACGCCGAAGCGGTGATCCGCACCGCCTTGCTGGTTCTGGCGGCGGGCCGCACCGAGATGCCGGATTGGGTCGCGTTTGAAAAAATGATCGCCGCCCTGCGCAAGAAACACGCGGCCGCGCCAGCCGCCATGGCGGTTGTGGTTCCGAAAAAGCTGCCTGCCCACCTGCGGGCCGTGGTGGAGACGGTGCGGCAGTCGGTGCTGGCCGACGCGCCCAGGATGCTCGACGCCGCCCTGCCGGCGCGCGCCCTGTTCGACCGCAGCCCGACCTTTCTGGGGCGCTATTTCTGGATCGAGGATGGTTTGGCCGAGGTCGACCACCATGAGCGCTCGGTGTCTGCCGTGTGGCGCAAGGTCACCGGCGGCAATGCGGACGACGGTTCGCTGTTGACCCTGTTCCTGTGCCTGGCCGCCGGCGCCGCGCCCAAAACATTGCTGAGCGAAAAAAGCGCCACAGCCTTGCTGCGCAAGATCCGCAAGTCCGGTTTCCATCCCGCGCTGGCGCAGCAGTACATCCTGGACCATGCGCCGGCGCAGCACCAGGACGCGTATGCCAGCTTGTGGGAAGCCTTTGTCGACGAAGCGCAGGCCACGCTGGAAAGTGATGCGGTGCATTCGCTGAACGACGCGCTGGCGCTGCTGCGGCGCGAATGCCACGTGCAATAAGGCGGTTGGCGCTTGTGCGGCGAAACCCGCTTTTCTGAAGCAATTTCGGGCTCCAGCCCATGTCCGGCAAGGGTAAGCAGCTATTGAATTTATAGCGAATTCATTGCGCCGGCTGTCATCCCGGACTTGATCCGGGATCCATCTTTGGCTGTGTCTACGGTTGGTAGTTGGTGCGCGTCTGTTGGCCGGGGGTTGCCCGGCGGCAACTCACTTTCTTTTGCTTCGCCAAAAGAAAGTAAGCAAAGAAAAGGCGACCCGATGGTCTGGGTCCCCTGCGCTGCGCTCCGGGGCAACCTGCGGTGCTCGCTGAAAACGGGGTCGAGCTCGAACTCGCCTTCGGCTCAGACAATCGCTCGCCCTGATCCGTTTTCAGCTGCGCTCCTCGGCCCAGCCCGACGGGTGGGGGAACCAGCAATGCGGGGAAAAGAGTCCGGAGTCGTGATACCCGAGCAGGCGGGCAAGGAGCGGACTTCAAAGAATCCGGTTAAACCACAGCAGCGACAACGATGCCGACATCAGCGCCAGCAGCGCCGCGCCCAGTGCCAGCAGGCCGGAAATTTCGGTTTCCTTTTTCTCGACGGTCAGCCGCGAGCTCAGGGTTTCATACACTTTTTTCAGGTCGTTGGCGGTGCCGGCGTAGAAGTACTCGGCCTGGGTCCGGCTGGCGATCTGCTTGAGGGTTTCCTCGTCGAGCTTGACGCGCATGGACCAGCCTTCAAAACCGATGGTTTCGCCGTCCACCGTGCCCACACCCACGGTGTAAATGCGCACACCGCGGTCGGCGGCCATCTTGGCGGCTTCCAGCGAGTCGACACCGGTGGTGCGCTGGCCGTCGGTCAGCAAAATGATCGCAGCCGAGCTGTAGGAGCCCGGCGCCACCGGCGTGAACTCCTTCTTCGGCTCTTTCGGCGCCTGGTCGATGGCGATGCCGCTGCTGCGGTTGCGCCCGTAGGTCAGCGAGGCCAGGTCGATGCCGGCATCGGGAAACAATTCGCCGAGCGAGACCACGATGGCGTTGCCAATCGCGGTGGCGCGCTGCAGCTGGAACTTGTCGATCGCCGTGACCAGGTCCTCGCGGCTCAGCGTGGCCGGCTGCACCACCGAGGCGGTGCCGGCAAAAGCCACGATGCCCACGCGCACGCTGCGCGGCAACTCGGCCAGAAAGGCCTTGGCGGCGTTTTGCGAGGCCACCAGCCGGTTCGGCTGCACATCGGTGGCGCGCATGCTGCCCGACACGTCCATGGCCAGGATGATGGTTTCCTGCTGCGAGGGCAGGGTGATCACCGCAAACGGCCGCGACGCGGCCAGCAACATGGCCGCCATGGCCAGCAGGAACAGCAGCGGCGGGATGTGGCGGCGGAAGGTCTGGCCGGTGCCCATGGCTTCGCGCACGATCGACAGGCTGGCGTAACGCAGCGCCATTTTCTTCTTGCGCCGCAGCAGCCAGACATAGACGGCGACCAGCAGCGGCAGCGCCAGCAGCAACCACAGGAACTGCGGCCAGAGAAAAGTGACGGGTGAGTTCATCAGAAGCACTCCTGCGGGCCGCGATCAGGCGGCCGCCTTGAGAGGGTCGGGCAGCTTGCGCTGGCCTTTGCCGGCAGCGCCCGAGGACTGGCCGCGGCGCTTGCGAAGTTCGGTGAAGCGCATGATGGCGTCCACCAGGTCGCCGTCGGTGGACAGCTCCAGCGCATCGACGCCGGCGCGCACCAGCGCCTGCCGCAGCTCGGCCTCGCGCTGCGCCGCGATGCGTGCAAAACGCTTGCGGAAACCGGCATCGTGGGTGTCCACCAGCAACTGCTCGCCGGTCTCCGCATCGCGGATGGGGATCAGGCCGAGATCCGGCAGGTCCAGTTCCAGCGGATCGAGCAGGCGCACCGCGACCACCTCATGGCGCTGCGCGAGCTGGCCCAGTGTCTTTTCCCAACCCGGCTCGCTGATGAAGTCCGACACCACAAACACCGTCGAACGCCGGCGCAACATGCGGGCGGCCGAGCGCAGCAAATCATCGAGCCGCGTGGGGTGGGTGTCCGTGCTTTCTGGTCGGGTTTGCATCGCATGCAGCATGTGCAGCACATGCGGGCGCCCACCGCGCGCCGGCAGCACGGTGTCGACGCCGCTGCCGTACAACATCGCGCCGACGCGGTTGCCGTGGCGCGTCAGCAAACGCGCGAGCACGGTGACAAATTCCGCCGAGACCTGGCTTTTGCGCTGGGTGCCGGAACCGAAATCGACCGAGGGGCTCAGGTCCAGCAAGAACCAGCTGGCCATCTCGCGGTCTTCGGTGAACACGCGCACATGCGGCGACTGCTGTCGCGCGGTGACGTTCCAGTCGATGTGGCGCACATCGTCATGCAGCTGGTATTCGCGCAGGTCGGCCAGGTCCATGCCGGTGCCGCGCATCAGCGTCCGGTAGTCGCCCTGCAGCAGGCCGTCGAGCCGGCGCAGCACCGTCCACTCCAGCCGGCGCAGCACATGTTCGGCGCCGGCCAGCGGCAGGACCCCTGCCGCGGGTGCGGCCTCGGCAGCTTCAGGCTGGGCGGATGTGCGGAACCAGTTTTTCATGACAGCTCAACGCACCTCAGGGTGGGGCCCATGGCTAGGCAGCCAATTTCTCATGCTCGAGGGGCCGCGCCGGCGCCGGAACTTTCGCCATGATCTTGCCGACCACGGTGTCGGCGTCCAGCCCTTCGGACAGCGCCTCGTAGGACAGCACCAGACGATGCCGCAGCACATCGGGCACCAGGTCGGTCATGTCTTCGGGCAGCGCGTAGGTGCGGCCGCGCAACATCGCCAGCGCGCGTGCGCCTTCGGTCAGGTTGATGGTGGCGCGCGGGCTGGCGCCGAAGGTGATGAAGCGGTCCAGTCCCTTGAGGCCGTGTTTTTCCGGCGTGCGGGTGGCCGACACCAGCCGTACCGCGTACTGGATCAGCGACGGGTCCACATAAACGCGGCGGCATTCGCGCTGCAGCTCGGCCAGTTGTGCGGTGGTGGCCACGCTGGACACCGCCACGGCCGGGCCGATCACGCGCTGGACGATCACAAATTCTTCCTCGTCGGTCGGGTAGTCCACCAGCACCTTCATCATGAAACGGTCCACCTGCGCCTCGGGCAGCGGGTAGGTGCCTTCGGTTTCGATCGGGTTCTGCGTGGCCATCACCAGAAAGGGTTCGGGCACGCGGTGGGTCTCGCCGGCAATCGTCACCTGGCGCTCCTGCATGACTTCCAGCAGCGCGCTCTGCACCTTGGCCGGCGCGC
>PNNC01000105.1 GCA_013824015.1 Polaromonas sp. | reverse complement strand
GGTCTTGGCGGCTTCGGTCAGCAGGCGCTTGGGCAGCGAGTCGTCCTTGGCGGTGAAGCCGGCGGCGTTGTTGAACTCGCGCTCCATGTTCCAGATGCGCTCGCCGATCTTCTCCAGCTCTTCGGTGGTGAACTCTTCGTTGCAGGCGGCCTGCAGCTGGGGTGCCAGGTCGGCCACGCCCCAGGCGAAGGTGGTGAACACGCACAGACCCGACGAGTCGAAGGCGGCGGTGGCGTCCTGGAAGGCCTTCACCAGTTCCGGCTTGCCCTCGCTCTCGACCGGATCGGTCTTGACCGGAATGCCCAGCACTTCCGAGGCGATGGTGTAGCCCCGCAGGTGGCAGGCGCCGCGGTTGGAGGTGGCGTAGGCCAGGCCGATGCCCTGGATGGCGCGACCGTCGTAGGCCGGGAATTCCTGACCCTTGACGCTCATCGACAGGTCGGGGTGACCGTACTTCTTCGTCAGCCGGGCCGAGCCCATGCCGATCTCCTGGCCGAAGCCTTCGCCCCGGCCGGTCATCTCGGCAAAGGCGGCCAGCGCAGCGGCCGAACCGAAGGGTGCGTCCACACCGATCTGCTCCTTGGTCAGCACGCCCATCTCGTAGAGCTCCATCACGGCGCCCACGGTGGCACCGAAGCTGATCGGGTCCATGCCGTATTCGTTGCACAGCAGGTTGGCGTACTGCAGGGCCTCGAGGTCGTTCACGCCGTTGGCGGCACCGAGCGCCCAGGCCGCTTCGTACTCCAGGCCGCCGTTGGCGCCCCAGTACTGCGGCTTGTTCTGCACGGTGAAGTGGTTCTCGTCCATCTTGCTGATGCGGCCGCAGGCGATGGTGCAGCCGAAGCAGGCCTGGTTGGTCACCAGGTGCTTCTTGCCGTCGCTTTCGCGCGGGGTGACCATGGCTTCGGCCGAGATGTCCTTGGCGCCTTCGAACTGCACGTCGCGGTGGTTGCGGGTGGGCAGCGCGCCGATCTCGTTGATCACGTTCATCAGCACCTGGGTGCCGTAGGCGGGCAGGCCCTGACCGGTCACTGCGTTCTCGGCCAGGATCTTCTTCTTCTCGAAGGTGGCCTTCATGAAGGCCTTGGGGTCGCGGATGTTGCCCACGCCCTTGGTGCCACGCACCGCGATCGCCTTCAGGTTCTTGCTGCCCATCACGGCGCCCACGCCCGAGCGGCCGGCGGCGCGGTGCAGGTCGTTGACGATGGCGGCGTACAGCACCTTGTTCTCGCCGGCCTGGCCGATGGACGACACGCGCACCAGCGGGTCCTGCAGCGAGGTCTTGAGGATTTCCTCGGTCTTCCAGACGGTCTGGCCCCAGAGGTGGGTGGCGTCGCGCAGCTCGGCCACGTCGTCATTGATGTACAGGTACACCGGCTTGGCCGACTGGCCTTCGACGATCACCATGTCCCAGCCGGCCATCTTGAGCTCGGCGCCCCAGTAGCCGCCCGAGTTGGAGCAGGCAATGGCGCCGGTCAGCGGGCCTTTGGTGATGACGGTGTAGCGGCCGCCGGTGGAGGCCATGGTGCCGGTCAGCGGGCCGGTGGCCCAGATCAGCTTGTTCTCGGCCGACAGCGGATCGACCTTCGGGTCGACTTCGCTGATCAGGTATTTGCTGCCCAGTCCGCGCGAACCCAGGTAGGCGCGGGCCCACTCCATGTTCAGCGGTTCGGTTTTGACGGTGCCCGCGGTCAGGTTGACGCGGAGGATTTTTCCAGCCCAAGACATGTGGTGACTCCTTGTGTATGACTGGTGATCAGGCGGCGGTGGGCTGATTGCCCAGCTTGTCGGCCCACTGCTTCATCTTGTCGATGCCGGTCCAGTTGGCGTCGATGAAGGTGATGGCGCTGGTCGGGCAGGCTTCGGCGCAAGCCGGCTCGCCGCCGCACAGATCGCACTTCTGGACCTTGCCGGTTTCCTGCACGTAGTTGATGGTGCCGAACGGGCAGGCGATGGTGCACACCTTGCAACCCACGCAGGTGGTCTCGTTCACCACCTTGGCGCCGGTGGCCTTGTCCACCGTGATGGCCTCCACCGGGCAGGCATGCAGGCACCAGGCCTCGTCGCACTGGGTGCAGGTGTAGGGGACCTTCTTGCCGGTGTGATGGAAGTCGAACACCTTGATCCGCGACTTGGAAGTGGCGTAGGTACCGTAGTTCTCGAAGGAACAGGCCATCTCGCACTGCAGGCAGCCGGTGCACTTGTCCGGGTTGATGTGAAGGATTTTTTGCATCTGTGTCTCCAGGTGGGGCAGAGACCGGCCCTGATCGGGTTCCTATGCAGGTCTCTTCATACGATTGTTCGGGGACAAGGCCCTTTCTTCTTCAGGGTTTACCCCGAATACCCCCCGGGCCATCCAAAAAGTCTCAGTTTGAGACAAGCCCGCAGCCCTCGGGAAATCGCGTCGCCGGCCGGCGGCAACTGCCGAACCGCGCGCGCCATTTCACGTATGCAATTTCTCCATATCCGATTCGATTGAAGTTCAATTGAACCTGCGGATTCAATTCATAGGCCAATTCAGCCGGCATCTGTAGCAAATTGAGAATGAATCGGGATTGGCGTGCGAATTGAGGGTTTGCACGTAATTCGGCCGGGAATCAGCGTGCTTCACTCGCGACTGTCGACAACCCGGACACACAGGAGACAGCCATGCCCGTCCAGATGACCGTCAACGGCCAGACCGTGACGATTGATGCCGCCCCCCACACCCTGCTGGTGCAGGCCCTGCGCGAACACCTCAAGCTCACCGGCACCCATGTCGGCTGCGACACCGCGCAATGCGGCGCCTGCACCGTGCTGGTGGACGGCCGCGCCGTCAAATCGTGCAACGTGCTGGTCGGCCAGATGGCCGGCGCCAGCATTTCCACCATCGAGGGCCTCGCTGCCCCCGACGGCACCATGCACCCGATGCAGGCGGCCTTCAAGGAGTGCCACGGCCTGCAATGCGGCTTCTGCACCCCCGGCATGGTCATGAGCGCGGTGCACCTGTGCAAGACCCACCCGGGCGCCACCGAGGCGCAGATCCGCGAGGGACTGGAGGGCAACATCTGCCGCTGCACCGGCTACCAGAACATCGTGCGCGCCGTGCAGCAGGGCGCCGCCAACATGACCGCCTGAAGGAGACACCATGGGAGCCATCGACTTCGCCAAGCTGCCCCACATCGGGGAACCCCTGCGCCGCAAGGAGGACTACCGTTTCCTCACCGGCGCCGGTCAATACACCGACGACATCACCCTGACCAACATGCGCCACGCGGTGTTCGTGCGTTCGCCGCACGCGCACGCCGCCATCCGATCCATCAACAAGGCCGCCGCGCTGGCGGCCGAGGGCGTGGTGGGCGTGTTCGACGGCCAGGACCTGGCCCGGGACAACATTGCCGGCCTGCCCTGCGGCTGGCTCATCACCGACACCGACGGCCAGCCCATGAAAGAGCCGCCCCACCCGGTGCTGGCCCAGGGCAAGGTGCGCTACGTGGGTGACCATGTGGCCATCGTGATTGCCGACACGCTGGAGAACGCCCGCAACGCGGCCGAGCTGGTCGAGGTGGACTACGAGCCGCTGGCTGCCGTGGTCGATGTGCGCGACGCCATGAAGGCCGGCGCCCCCGCGCTGCACGACGCCGCCCCGGACAACCACTGCTACAAGTGGGCCATCGGCGACAAGGCGGCCACCGACGCCACCTTCGCCAACGCCGCGCACGTGACCCGGCTCGACCTGGTCAACAACCGGCTGGCCCCGAACCCGATCGAGCCGCGCTCGGCCATCGGCGCCTACAACCGGGCCAACGACGAGTACACGCTCTATGTGGCCAACCAGAACCCGCACGTCGAGCGTCTGCTCCTGACCGCCTTCGTGATGGGCCTGCCCGAGCACAAGGTGCGCGTGATCGCGCCCGACGTGGGCGGCGGCTTCGGCGCCAAGATCTACCTGTATGCCGAGGATGTGGCAGTCACCTGGGCCGCGCGCAAGCTCAACTGCGCCGTGAAGTGGACCTGCGAACGCAGCGAAGCCTTCCTGTGCGACGCCCACGGCCGCGACCATGTCAGCCATGCCGAACTGGCCATGGACAAGGACGGCAGGTTCCTCGGCCTGCGGGTGCACACCGACGCCAACCTGGGCGCCTACCTGTCCACCTTCGCCACCGCCGTGCCGACCATCCTGTACGCCACGCTGCTGGCCGGCCAGTACACCACCCCGCAGGTCTATGTGGAGGTGGACGCCTGGTTCACCAACACCGCACCGGTGGACGCCTACCGCGGCGCCGGCCGGCCCGAGGCCACCTACCTGCTGGAGCGCATCGTCAGCCGCGCGGCCTGGGAAATGGGCCTGAGCCAGGACGAGATCCGCCGCCGCAACTTCATCACCCAGTTCCCGTACCAGACGCCGGTGGCCCTGCAGTACGACACCGGTGACTTCCACGCCTGCCTGAACAAGGCCAACGACATGGCCGACCTGGCCGGCTTCCCGGCCCGCCGCGAAGCCAGCAAGGCCAAGGGTCTGCTGCGTGGCGTGGGCTACAGCAGCTACATCGAGGCCTGCGGCCTGGCGCCGTCCAACATTGCCGGCGCCCTGGGTGCCCGGGCCGGC
>PNNC01000068.1 GCA_013824015.1 Polaromonas sp. | reverse complement strand
GCAGCGACGCGCCCGTGCAGAGACCTTCAAGGCCCTGCACATCTCCTGATCCGTTGCCCCAGTTTCCACCGTTCCCATTTACCCGGAGATCTCCCATGGCCCGCATTACTGTTGAAGACTGCCTGGAAAAAATCCCGAACCGCTTCCAGCTGGTTCTGGCCGCGACCTACCGCGCCCGCATGCTCAGCCAGGGCCACGCGCCCAAGATTGAAAGCAAGAACAAGCCCGGCGTGACGGCGCTGCGCGAAATCGCCGAAGGCAAAATCGGCCTGGAAATGCTGAAAAAAGTCCCGAGCTGAGGCCTTTCGCCCGCCGGAAAGCACCGCTGCGCGGTGCTTTTTTGTTTCCGGGTGCGGGTTCAAAGACCGTGTTTCGCATGTTTTATCGTCGCCGCGATACATTTGAGGCATGAGCGCCCTGGTTTTCCCCCCTGCCAACAGCAAGTCGACCCCGGCCGCCGCCAACGCGGCTGCGGCGAGTTTTGCCGCGCTCACCGCCAAACTCGACTACCTGAGCCCGGCCGACGTCGACAGTGTTCGCCAGGCTTACCGTTTTGCCGACGAGGCCCACCTCGGCCAGATCCGCAATGGCGGCCTGCCCTACATCACCCACCCGATTGCCGTCGCCCAGCAGTGCGCCGAATGGAAGCTCGACGCGCAGGCCCTGATGGCGGCGCTGCTGCATGACGCGATCGAGGATTGCGGCGTCACCAAACCCGAGCTGATCGAGCGTTTCGGCGCGCCCGTGGCCGAGCTGGTGGACGGCCTGACCAAGCTGGAAAAGCTGGAATTCAACACGCGCGAGGAAAATCAGGCCGAGTCCTTCCGCAAAATGCTGCTGGCGATGGCGCGCGATGTGCGCGTCATCCTGATCAAGCTGGCCGACCGCAGCCACAACATGCGCACACTGGGCGATGTGCCCCGCAGCAAATGGGGCCGGATCTCGCGCGAAACCCTGGACATTTACGCACCGATTGCGCACCGCCTGGGCCTGAACACCACCTATCGGGAGCTGCAGGACCTGGCTTTCCAGCACCTCTTCCCCTGGCGTTATGCGACGCTGACCAAGGCGCTGGCGCGCGCGCGCGGACGTCGGCGCGATGTCATCAAGCGGGTGCAGGCCGAGGTGGACGCTGCCTTTGCCAGTGCCGGCATCCAGGTCCACATCTACGGACGGGAAAAGGCGCTGTATTCGATCTACCGCAAGATGGACGAAAAACACCTGTCTTTTGCACAGGTCACCGACATCTACGGCTTTCGCATCATCGTCGGCGGCGTCACGGCCTGCTACACCGCGCTCGGTGTGCTGCACCAGCTCTACAAGCCGCTGCCCGGCAAGTTCAAGGACTACATCGCCATTCCCAAGGTCAACGGCTACCAGTCGCTGCACACCACGCTGGTCGGTCCCTTTGGCACCAGCATCGAGTTCCAGATGCGCACCGACGCCATGCACATCGTGGCCGAATCGGGCGTCGCGGCGCACTGGCTGTACAAGGCCACCGATCCCGAAAGTGACGCCTCGCAACGCCTGGGCACACAGTGGCTGCAGTCCCTGCTGGACATCCAGCACGAAACCCGCGATGCCGCCGAGTTCTGGGACCACGTCAAGATCGACCTGTTCCCCGACGCCGTCTACGTCTTCACGCCGAAGAGCCAGATCATGGCGATGCCGCGCGGCGCCACGATTGTGGATTTTGCCTACGCCATCCACAGCGATGTGGGCCACCGCGCCGTTGCCGCCAAGGTCAACGGCGAGCAGGTGCCGCTGCGCTCGGAGCTGCGCAACGGCGACGTGATCGAGATCATCACCGCGTCGGTGTCCAGCCCGAACCCGGCCTGGCTGGGTTTTGTGCGCACCGGCAAGGCCCGATCGAAAATCCGCCATCACCTCAAGACCATGGCGCTGACCGAGTCGCAGGACCTGGGCGAAAAAATGCTGGCCCAGGCGCTGCGCGCCGAAGGCATAGAACGCCTGCCCGACGACGACGACCTGAACCACGCGACCTGGGAAAAAATCCTGCGTTTTTCCGGCAACCGCTCGCGCGCCGACCTGCTCACCGACATCGGCCTCGGAAAACGCATCGCCAGCATGGTGGCCAAGCGCATCGTCACGCTGCTCGGCGAGACCGGTGAGAAACCCGACCCGCTGCTGATGAGCCGCGAGCGTTACACCGCCCACGAATCGATCTCCCAGGGCGCGCTGGTGCTCGATGGCAGCGAAGGCGCGTCGGTCAAGTTCGCGACCTGTTGCCGCCCGATTCCCGGCGACGACATCGTCGGTTACCTGGGCCGCGGCGAGGGCCTGGTGGTGCATACCGACGACTGCTCGGTGGCCAAAAAACTCCAGCACCGCGACAGCGAGCGTTTTATTGCGGTCGACTGGTCCGACGAGCCGGCGCGCGCCTTTGAAACCGGACTGCTGGTGACGGTCACCAATGGCAAGGGTGTGCTGGCCCGGGTCGCCTCGGCGCTGGCCAGCGCGGAGGCCGACATCACGCATGTGGACATGGCGCAGGAGGCGGCGCAGGACGCGACCGACCTGCGTTTTGGCGTGCAGGTGCGCGACCGGGTGCACCTCGCCTCTGTCATGCGCAGCGTCAAGCGCACGCCTTCGGTTTTGCGCGTGCAGCGCGCCAAGCCGGGCGTCTGATCCCGCGGCTCAGGCGTCTGCCACCGGCGCGGGGTAATACACCCCGACCACTTCAATGTCCCGGATACCGGCCGGCGTCGCCAGTTTGACTTCATCCCCGATGCGGGCCTTGAGCAAGGCGCGCGCAATCGGCGAGATCCAGCTCACCTGGTTCAGCGCACTGTCGGCCTCGTCGATGCCCAGAATGGTGACGGTCTGCTCGGCGCCGCTGCCATCGGCATAGGTCACGGTGGCGCCAAAAAACACCTGGTCGTTGCCGTGGTGGACGGCAGGGTCCGATATTTCCGCGATTTCCAGGCGCTTGGTCAAAAACCGGATGCGCCTGTCGATTTCACGCAGGCGCTTCTTGCCATAGTGGTAGTCGCCGTTTTCCGAGCGGTCGCCGTTGCTGGCGGCCCAGTGCACGACGTCGACGATCTTGGGCCGCTCGTTGTCGATCAGGTCCAGCAACTCGTCCCGCAGCCGCGCGTAGCCAGCAGGCGTGATGTAGTTCTTGCCGCCCGCGGGCAAGGGCGGCAAGGACAGGTCCTCGTCGTCGTCGCTATCGGATTCTTTGGTGAAGGCTTTGCTCATCAGAGCTGGAAGGGTTGGGCTGGAGGGAAACGAGTCCGGAAGGGACATCGTAACGAAAAAGCCCTGGAACCTTCCGGTTCCAGGGCTTGACGTTTGGTGCGGCTGGCAGGAATTGAACCCACGACCCCTTGGTTCGTAGCCAAGTACTCTATCCAACTGAGCTACAGCCGCTAAGCCTCGAATTATAGCGTATTTGGCGGGAGCTCAGTGACCCAGGTCCGCAACCAGCTTGTCCGCGGCCTGAACCGCCTCCTCACGCGTCGGCCAGGTCCGGTCGCCGCCGTGCAAAGGCGGCAGCGATTCAACATGAATGACATCGATGGACCAGGGACCGTCAGGCAGGTGGCACAGCCTGGCCATGTAGTGCCGGCCGCTGGCGACGCCCGGGACGTATTCCTCGATCGGTTCGGGTTCTTCCAGGTCCATGAGGTTTCTTTCCAAAACCCGATTATCCGCAACCATCACACCCGTGCGGGCGCCGCGCATGTCAGTCCTTGAAATTCACCCCAAGTTCGGCCAGCTTTCTGGCATAAGAATCCCTGCGTTTGGCCGCCTTGCCGGCAGCGGCCATGGCCGCCTGAATCGCCTTGGGCCCCTTGGTGGCCACAAGCCTGATCAGGCCGAACTTGTGGGCCGCATCGGCCTCGGCCCTTTTATACGTGGCAATGAGGTCGGCATGGGCGACGGGTTGATTCACAGGGGCCTTCTTGTCCACAGCGATTTTCCGGAGATTTCAGCTTTCCTGCCAGGCAGAAACAACAACGCCCCAGGTCCGAAAGCAGGACGCCGAGGCGGGGACTTGAACAAAAAGCGGGTGGTAGGGCGTCACAGACTTGAACTGTGGACCAAAGGATTATGAGTCCTCTGCTCTAACCAACTGAGCTAACGCCCCACGTCGCCAGCGCAGATTGTAAGGTCTCGCTACTTGCTGTGGCTGAGCGCACTGCTGACCATCTTGGCGGTGATGTCGACGATCTGGATCATCTTCTCGTAGGGCATGCGCATCGGGCCGATCACCCCCAGGGTGCCGACCACCTGGCCATCGACCTCATAGGGCGCGGTCACCACCGACAGCTCCTGGTAGGGCACGACCTGGCTTTCGCCGCCGATGTAGATGCGCACACCCTCGGCGCGGCTGGACACGTCGAGCAGGCGCATCAGCTGGGCCTTCTGCTCGAACAGGTCGAACAGCTTGCGCAGGTTGCCCATGTCGCCGGAAAAGTCGCTGACGGTCAGCAGGTTGCGTTCACCGGAAATCACCACCTCGTCGCGCGACTCGATGGCCTCGGAGCTGACCTGCACGGCCGCCTGCATCAGGCTGGCGATCTCGCCGCGCAGGGCTTCGACCTCGCGCTGCAGGCGCTCGCGCACTTCCTCGAT
>PNNC01000108.1 GCA_013824015.1 Polaromonas sp. | reverse complement strand
CGGCGCTGGGTGGACGTTCCTGCGCTACAAGTTTGATAGCTTCATACCCATATCCGACATGGGCTGGAGCCCGATTTGATACATAAAAAGGTGATTTCATGGCCTTGACCCTTTCGCTGCCCGTTCCCACCCGCGGCCTGCAGCCCTACACACTGAAAGGCAGCGTGCCTGTGCGTCCACCTGCCGGCGTCAAGTTCAACCGCATCGCCTACTCGGCGGCGCATGTGGTGGCCGATCCGCTGGCCGTGGTGGACCCGTGGATCCACAGCGCCATCGACTGGGACAGCACCATCGCCTACCGCCGCCACCTGTTCTCGCTGGGCCTGGGCGTGGCCGAAGCCATGGACACCGCGCAGCGCGGCATGGGCCTGGACTGGCCGACCTCGCTGGAGCTGATCCGCCGTTCGCTGGACGCGGCCAAGGACGTGCCGGGCGCGCTGGTCGCCTCCGGCTGCGGCACCGACCACCTGGTGCTCGAGAATGTGAAAACGGTTGACGAAGTGATTGCCGGCTACGAGGAGCAGATGGCGGCCATCGAAAAGCTGGGCGGCAAACTGATCGTGATGGCCAGCCGCGCGCTCGCCCGCGTCGCAACAAGCCCCGCCGACTACGAACGTGTTTACGACCGCATCCTGAGCCAGGCGAAACAGCCGGTGGTGCTGCACTGGCTGGGCGAGATGTTCGACCCGGCGCTGGCCGGTTACTGGGGCACGAAGGAGGTGGACGCCGCGATGGACACCGCCATCGGCATCATCAACGCCCATCCGGACAAGGTCGATGGCATCAAGATCTCGCTGCTCGACAAGGACAAGGAAATCGCCATGCGCCGGCGCCTTCCTTCCGGCGTGCGCATGTACACCGGCGACGACTTCAACTACGCCGAACTGATTGCCGGTGACGGCCAGGGCAGCGAACTGTTCCACGGCCAGAGCGATGCGCTGCTGGGCATCTTCGACGCGATCGCCCCGGCCGCCAGTGCCGCACTCGGCGAACTGGCACAAGGCAATGTCGAGAAGTTTCACGCCATCCTCGGCCCGACCGTGCCGCTGTCGCGCCACATCTTTGCCGCACCCACGCGTTTCTACAAAACCGGCGTGGTCTTCATGGCCTGGCTCAACGGCCACCAGAGCCACTTCACCATGGTCGGCGGCCAGCAGAGCACACGGTCGCTGCAGCATTTTGCGGAGCTGTTCCGGCTGGCCGATGCGGCGAACCTGCTGGAGCAGCCGGAGCTGGCGGTGCGGCGCATGAAAACCCTGCTGGCGCTGCACGGCATCGAACACTAAACCCCAAGCTGTGCCTGTCATCCCGGGCCAGACCCGGGATCCATGCAGGCGCACCAACATGGATGCCGGATCGAGTCCGGCATGACAGGACCCTGACATGCGCGATTTCTCCACCGACCACCGCTGGCTCTCCATCAACACCGCGACCGTGCGCAAAAGCCGGGGCGTCGAGCAGCCACTGACCACCATCATCGAAGCCTGCGTGCAGCGCGGCATCCGGGCGATCTCGCCCTGGCGCGACCAGGTCGCCGCCGCCGGCCTGCCGGCCATCGCCAAGCTGGTCAAGGACCACGGCCTGGAACTGTCGGGCTACTGTCGCGGCGGCATGTTCCCGGCCGCAGACGCTGCCGGCCGCCAGGCCGCACGCGATGACAACCGGCGCGCGGTCGACGAAGCCTGCGAACTGGACGCGACCTGCCTGGTGCTGGTGGTCGGCGCCCTGCCCGGCGCGCTGGCCGGCAAAGCCCTGCACAAGGACATCGCGCTGTCGCGCAGCCAGGTCAGCGACGGCATTGCCGAGCTGCTGGAATATGCGAGAGCCCGCAACATGCCGCTGGCGATCGAGCCGCTGCACCCGATGTACGCGGCCGACCGCGCCTGCATCAACACGATGGAGCAGGCGCTCGACGTCTGCGACGCGCTTGATCCGTCACGCACCGGAGCGCTGGGCGTCGCGGTGGACGTCTACCACGTCTGGTGGGATCCCAAGCTCGAAGCGCAAATCCAGCGCGCCGGCAAGGACAGGCTGATGGCTTTCCACGTCTGCGACTGGATGACGCCGACCACCCATTTGCTGGAAGACCGCGGCATGATGGGCGACGGCGTGATCGACATCCCGCGCATCCGTGGCTGGGTCGAGGCCCGGGGGTTTGCCGGTTACAGCGAGGTCGAGATTTTTTCGTCCGGCAACTGGTGGCAACGCGATTCGGCCGAGGTGCTGGACACCTGCATCGCCAGGCACCGCAGCGCGGTCTGAAGCCCGCATGTTTCAGGGGTTTCCAGTCACGGTTCGCCACGCCTGCGACCCCTGTGATACGGTCAAGCCATGAACCGCCGCGACCTCCTGCTGCAACTTGTTCCCGCCCTCGGTGCGGCCAGCGCCTTCGCACAAACCCCTGCCCAGCCCCTGCCTCTGACCAAACCGATCCCGTCGTCAGGTGAGCCCATCCCGGTGGTCGGACTCGGCAGCTGGATCACCTTCAACGTCGGCAACGACCGGGTCCTGCGTGAACAAAGTACCGAAGTCGTTCGGCAGTTTTTTGCGGCCGGCGGCAAACTGATCGACTCCTCGCCCATGTACGGTTCGTCGCAGGGCGTGATCGGCGAGGCGCTGCAAAAGCTGGGGAGCCAGTCCAGGGTTTTTTCGGCGGAGAAGGTCTGGACCTCCTCCGACGGCGCGGCCCAGATCGAGGCCTCCCGCAAGCTCTGGCAGCTTCCGCGTTTTGACCTGCTGCAGGTGCACAACCTGCTCGCCTGGGAAAAGCAGTTGCCGCTGCTGCAGGCCATGAAAGCCGCCGGGCAGCTGCGTTATGTCGGCATCACCACCTCCGAAGGACGCCGTCACGCCGAGTTCGAGCAGATCATGCGCAGCCAGCGCATCGACTTCATCCAGCTCAGCTACAACCTGCTGGACCGCGAGGCCGAGCAGCGCCTGCTGCCGCTGGCCCGCGAGCGCGGCATCGCGGTGCTGGTGAACCGGCCGTTTCGCGAAGGCGCGCTGCTGCGCCAGCTGCAGCGCCATCCCTTGCCCGCCTGGGCGGCCGAGATCGACTGCAGCAGCTGGGCGCAGGTCGCGCTGAAGTTCGTGGTCTCGCACCCGGCCGTCACCTGCGCCATCCCGGCGACCAGCAAGCCGGTCCACCTGCGCGAGAACATGGGCGCCGCGCGCGGCCGGCTGCCGGACGCGGCGCTGCGCCAGCGCATGGCCGACCACGTCGCACAACTCTAGGGGCGGGTAGCTGAACATGTCGGAGTGGTGGACCTACACGCTGTCGGACTTCCTGATGTTTTCGCCACGCACCTACTGGCGCCTGGTCGAGCTGTACAACCGCGATTTCTGGCCGCTGCAGTTGCCGCTGTTCGCCGCCGGGCTGGCCGCGGTCTGGCTCGCCAGTGTCCGTCGCGCCCCGGCCTTTCGCTGGATCGCCTTCGGACTCGCTGCCACCTGGTTGTGGGTCGGCTGGGCTTTTCTCTGGCAGCGTTATGCCAGCATCAACTGGGCAGCGACTTATGTGGCCATCGCCTTTGCCGTGCAGGCGCTGCTGCTGGCCGGCCTGGCGCTTCGGTCCGGACAAGCGGCCTCGCCGCCCAGCAAGGCCGCGCGCGGTGTCGGCGGCTTGCTGGCCGCTGCAGGCTTGCTGTATCCCCTGTCCGGTCTGGCCCTCGGCCGGCCGTGGCTTCAGAGCGAAGTCGTCGGCATGATGCCCGAACCCACCGCGCTGCTCACGCTGGGCCTGCTGCTGCTTGGCGGGCAACCGTCCACCAGCACCGGGCGAGCGCTGCTCTTTTACATTCCCCTGCTCTGCCTGCTGCTGGGCGCGGCAACAGCGTGGACCTTTTCGAATTGAATATCACACCATGACCCTGGGTGTTTCCGCCGCCAACCGCCGCGGCATTGTGTGTATGGTCGGCGCCATGGGCTGCTTCGTCACCAACGACGCGCTGGTCAAGTTCGCCAGCCAGAGCATGCCCAGCGCGCAGCTGATCTTCATCCGCGGCTTCATGTCGGTGCTGCTGGTGCTGGCCGTCGCCCATGCGCTGGGCGCCACCACCCGCCTGCGCGAGGCCACACGCGGCTGGGTCGCCGGCCGCGCACTGGTCGATGCCATCGCGACGATGTTGTACCTGGGCTCGCTGTTCCACCTGCCCATCGGCAACGCCACCGCGATCAACCTGGCAGCGCCACTGTTCATGACGATGTTTGCCGCCTTCTTTCTGGCCGAGCGTGTGCGCGGCGCGCGCTGGCTGGCCGTTGGCTTCGGTTTTCTCGGTGTGTTGCTGGTGATCCAGCCGCGTGCCGAAGGCTTCAACGCCTGGGCGCTGGTCTGCCTGCTGGGCACGCTGTTTCACGCGGCACGCGACCTGATGACGCGGCGCATCCACGCCGGCATCCCGTCCATCCTGATCACGCTGGCCACCGCCGTCGCGGTCACCGTGGTGTCCGGCCTGAGTTCGCTGTTTCAGGGCTGGCAGCCCTTCGGCCTGTTCGAGTTCGGCCTGCTGGCGCTGGCCTCGGTGTTCCTGACGGGCGGCTACCACCTCATCGTCACCAGCATGCGCCACGGCGAGATGACGCTGGTCGCGCCCTTTCGTTACAGCGGCCTGCTGTTTGCGCTGGTGCT
>PNNC01000065.1 GCA_013824015.1 Polaromonas sp. | reverse complement strand
CCGGTATGGAAATCGCCGGGGGTCTGGCCGGGTGTCGGATCTACCCCGTCATTCTTGCTTACCGCTTCCTCCGCTGAATTCAGACCTCAGGAATCAAAGGTGAATGCGATCCCCCGGACCTCTCTCACAATCAGCGCCATTCTCTTGCTTGTTCTCCTTGCGCTCAGAATGGGATGGCCCGACTACGTTGTTGGCCAGCGCCCTGGTTATGCGCTATCGCTTGGCTGGGCATTCATGCTGTTTCTGGGTCTTGGTCTGTGGAAGAACTTGAATCTTGGTTTCGCTTCAGCCGGAATAGTGTTGGTCTATTTCTCGACTGCCGTTGTCGCCGGCGGAACAAGCATTCTTCTTGGCTTGAGATTTTTTGACACGGCACCGACAAAACAAGCGCTTGAAGTTTTCTGCATAGCTTCATCACTCATCGTGTTTTTTGTTTGGTGGAGAATAATACGGCGAGTCATCGCAAGTGACGCCTGAGCCTGCGATCACTTCACTGCAGCCTCTGCAACAACTCCACCGTTGGATACCCATCCGCCGCCAAGTTCTGGCTCTGCTGGTAGCGACGAATTGCGCTGCGCGTCGCCGGACCCGCCACACCGTCGGGCGTGCCGCTGTCGAAGCCGCGCGCATTCAGCGCGGTTTGCAGCGCCAGCAGCTGGCTGCGTGACAGCGCCTGCAGGTCGCGCGGCCAGGCGGCTTGAACCGGCGGGCCACCGCCCAGAGCCTGCGCGAGAAGGCCAACAGCCAGCGCGTAACTGGTCGAGTTGTTGTAGCGCAGGATGGTGCGAAAGTTGGGTCCGACGATAAAGGCTGGCCCGCGCGCACCAGCGGGCAGCAGCAGGGCCGCGTCGGTGATGGCTGGCAACGGTGAGCCGTCCATGCTTTGCACGCCCAAGCTGGCCCAGGCCGAGGCCGGCCGCCGCTGTTCGCCGTCGGCGAGTGCCAGGTCGAAACCCGGCGGCAAACGCACTTCTCGCCCCCAGGGCTGGCCGGCCTGCCAGCCGGAGCGGGCCAAAAAGTTGGCGGTCGAGGCCATCACGTCGGGCACGCTGCCCCAGATGTCGCGCCGACCGTCGCCGTCGGCATCGACCGCATAGGCCAGAAAATTCGACGGCAAAAATTGCGTCTGGCCCATGGCGCCGGCCCAGGAGCCGATCATCTGTTCGCGGGCAATGTCACGGTTCTGCAAAATCTTCAACGCGGCGAGCAACTGGCTGCGCGCCCAGGCCTCGCGCCGGCCTTCGAAACCCAGTGTGGCCAGCGCATCGATGGTCGGGATGTCGCCGGTGTTGCTGCCGTAGTTGCTTTCCATGCCCCAGATCGCCGCCAGGATGTCGGCAGGCACGCCGTAACGCGCGGCGGCGGCATCGGCCGCGGGCCGTGCTTCCAGCAGTTTGTCCTGGCCCCGGATGACACGCTGCGCCGAGACCGCGCTGTCGAGGTAGTCCCAGACCGTGCGTGTGAACTCGGCCTGCGCGCCGTCGGCCTGGGTCACACGCGGGATGAACCGAACACCCTCAAACGCAATTTGCAGCGTGGCCTCGCTGATGCCGGCCGCGCGCGCGCTGGCGCTGAAGTCGGCGATCCAGCGCGCGAAGCGCTGGTCGCGTTCGGCATCAACGGGCGCGGCGGATGCGGGACTGCTGCTGGCTTGCGGCGTCTGGGCGCTGGCCGGCAGCGTGGCAGCGCCGGCCGCCAGCGCAACAAGTATCGACAGCGTGGACGCCAGCCTGGAGCGGGTGGGTACAGGAAAACGGGAAGGTGTGGGGTACATGCTGAGGGCCTGTTCACACTATTTATGCAAGATGCGTTGCGAGTCAAAAAGGTCATGCGCGAGGCGCAAAACGCAGCCGGGCTGGTGCCCGGCAAGGCTTTGCAACACTGCGCATGGCCTTTTTGGCCGCAACCCGAAGGGAACGGGGTGAAAACAACGCCACTCGTTGTTGCACTCCTAACCCAGACACCCGGTCTGGGTGTCGTCGCGCGCCTAGATTGGCGCTGTTTTCACCACGTTCGCACTTGTATAAATAGTGTGAACAGGCCCTAGTCATGCTCTTCCGGCGACACACCCAGCGCCACCAGAAAACGCGCCACCATGTTGTAGGTGGCAATCGCGCTGGTCAGTTCCACCAGCCCGGTGGTGTCGAAATGGGTGCGCAACGCTTCAAACACATCGTCGCTGACTTTCACGTCCAGTGTCATCTGTGCGGCGTAACGAATCACCAGCTGCTCGACCTCGCCGAGTGCGGGATGTGCCGCCGAGGCGCGTGCATCGGCTTTCACCACGGCGTTGAGCGCGTCGAGTTCGGCCTGCGTGCCGCCGGCCGTCAAAAAGTCCGGCGCATGGTGTTTGTATTCATAAGCCGCGCCGGTCAGCAGCGCCACCGTGCAGATGCCGAGTTCGCGCAGCTTGCGGCTGGTCGGCAGGCCGGTGCGCACCGCGCCCAGGTAAACGTTCCAGCCGCGCGCCAGCGGTTCGCTCCACAGCAGGGCCTTGTCGAGGTTGATCAATGTGCCGCCGCGGCGCTTCAGGATGGCGTCGACGAGGTCTTGGGGTTGGGCTTTGAGGGCAGGGGTCCAGTCGGGAATACGCATGGGGGTCTTTCCATTGTGCGGTGGGGGTGTGGCCTCGGCGGATAATGCGGAGATGCTGATTCGATTTACCAAGATGCAGGGGGCAGGCAATGATTTTGTCATGCTCGACGAGACCCGCGGTCGCCTGAACCTCACGCCCGGCCAGTACCGCTTTCTGGCCGACCGCCACTTCGGCGTTGGCGCCGACCAGATCCTGTCGGTGCGGCCGGCCAGCGAAGCCGGCATCGACTTCGAATATGTGATCCACAACGCCGACGGCGGTGAGGTCGAGCAGTGCGGCAACGGCGCGCGCTGTTTTGTTCGTTTTGTGCGCGAGCAGGGGCTGACCACCAAGGACGCGGTGCGCGTCAAGACGCTGTCGGGCGTGATCGAGCCGCGTATGCAGCCGGACGGCCGCGTCACGGTGGACATGGGCGCGCCGATCTTCGATCTGGCGCGCGTGCCTTTCGACGCGACCGGCCTGACGCCGGAGACCGTCCATTCATGGCAAAAATGGCCGCTGGCCCTTGCCGGACAAGGGGTAACAGCTCCTGTTTTGATAGCGGTCCTGTCCATGGGCAACCCGCATGCGGTGCAGCTGGTGGACGAGGTCGAGACCGCGCCGGTGCTGGAAACCGGGCCACTGATCGAAGGCCATCTGCGCTTCCCGCGCCGCGTCAACGCCGGCTTCATGCAAATCGTTTCGCGCAGCCAGATCCGGCTGCGGGTGTATGAACGCGGCGCCGGCGAAACCCTGGCCTGCGGCAGCGGGGCTTGCGCCGCGGTGGTCGCTGGCATACGCTTGGGCCTGCTGGACGCGCGGGTCGATGTCTGGACCCACGGCGGCACGCTGACCATCGAATGGCAGGGCGGCCTGGACGCCGCGCCGTCACCGGTGCTGATGACCGGGCCGGCGACCACGGTGTTTGAAGCCTCGATCAACGTCCCCGACCACCTGTAGACTGACCGTCATTGATTTACCGGACCACCAAGAACATGAACCCAAGCGAACACTCGATCCAGAACCCGATCACCGAAGACGACATCGCCAACTTCCTGGCCAACACACCGGACTTCTTCGAGCGCCACGCCGAGCTGCTGGCGACGGTCCAGCTGTCCAGCGGCCACGGCGCACGCGCGGTCAGCCTGCAGGAGCGCCAGGCCGGCATGTTGCGCGACAAGATCAAGGGCCTGGAATCCAAGATCGTCGAGATGATCCGCTACGGCAATGAAAACGTCGGCATCGCCGACAAGCTGCAGCAGTGCACGCTGAACCTGTTGCTGACGGCCCATGCGCGCGACCTGCCCGACACCATCGTGCGCGAGATCCAGACGCAGTTCGCGGTGCCGCAGGCGGCGGTCAAGGTCTGGCACGTCAACGGCATTTTTTCGATGGAAGATTTTTCGACCGGCGTCAGCGAAGACACACAGACCTTTGCGTCCTCGCTGACCGCGCCTTATTGCGGCGTCAACTCCGGTTTCGAGGCCGTCAACTGGCTGCCCGATCCGGCGCAGGCCATGTCGGTGGCGCTGATTCCGCTGCGCCCGGGCAAGGCGCCGCAGGCTTTCGGCATGCTGGTGCTGGCCTCGCCTGATCCCGAGCGTTTCAGCGCCAGCATGGGCACCGATTTCCTCGAACGCATCGGCGAGCTGGCCGGCGCGGCGCTGTCGCGCCTGCGGCCCATGGCCGACTGAACAGACCAGGCATGACCGGGCCGGACGCCAGCGTTGACGGAGCCGCGATGCCGGTCCCCGACAACGATCCGCTGGTCGAGCGTTACCTCGAACATGTGCGCGTTGAAAAACGGCTGGCCCAGCGCACGGTCGAGCTCTACGCGCTGGACCTGATCAGGCTGCAGGCCCACTGCCGCACGGCCGGTGTGGCATTGACCGCGGTGCAGAACGTTCACATGCGGCGCTGGGTTGCGCAGATGCACGGTGGCGGCCGCAGCGGTCGCGGCATTGCGCTGATCCTGTCGGGCTGGCGCGGCTTTTACACCTGGCTGGGCCGCGAGGGCCTGGTGGCCAGCAACCCGGTGCAGGACCTGCGCGCGCCCAAGGCCGCCAAGCCGCTGCCCAAGGCGCTCAGCGTCGATGAGGCGGTGCAACTGGCGGC
>PNNC01000181.1 GCA_013824015.1 Polaromonas sp. | reverse complement strand
ATCTGGGTCGAGCCATGGGTGATGATGGTGCGGCTGATGGTCGAGGTGATGGCGTTGTCGATGATCTCGACAGTGTCCATCTTGCGATAACGACGGAAGTTCTCGCGGATGCGGTCAAAAATCACCACCGATTCGTTGACCGAATAACCCAGCACCGCCAGCACCGCAGCCAGCACCGAGAGCGAAAACTCCCACTGGAAAAATGCAAAAAAGCCAAGGATGATGACGATGTCATGCAAATTGGCAATGATGGCAGAGACGGCATATTTCCACTCAAAGCGGAAAGCCAGGTAAATCATGATGCCGATAACCACCATGGCCAGCGCCTTCAGGCCATCCTGGGCCAGTTCCTCCCCAACCTGCGGGCCGACAAACTCGGTCCGGCGCAACACGATCTGCGGATCGCCGGCTTTCAGCGCCTCCATCACCTTGTCGCTTTGTTGCGCGGTGGTCACGCCTTTTTGCGCCGGCAGGCGGATCATCACGTCACGGGCCGTGCCGAAATTCTGGACCTGCACATCGGTAAAACCGAGGCCCGCCACGGTACCGCGGACCTTTTCGACATCGGCGGGCTGGGAGTAGCTGACTTCCATCACCGTGCCGCCGGTGAACTCCACCGACAGGTGCAGGCCGCGCGAGAACAGGAAAAATACCGCCAGCACAAAGGTCGTGAACGAAATCACGTTGAAGACCAGGGCATGCCGCATGAACGGGATGTCCTTGCGGATCTTGAAAAACTCCATGACGTCCTCTCCTTTTTGTTCTGTTGTCTAGACCGACGGCGCAGATGTACCGGACTTGGCAGGCACACCGGCACTGCCGGCCGGACGCCAGATGGTGCCAATGGACACGGATTTGAGCTTCTTTTGCCGACCGTACCAGAGATTGACCAGTCCGCGTGAGAAAAATACCGCGGAGAACATGCTGGTCAGGATGCCGATGACGTGCACCACCGCAAACCCGCGCACCGGCCCCGAGCCGAAGGCCAACAGGGCCAGGCCGGCGATCAAGGTGGTGATGTTGGAGTCCAGGATGGTGGCCCAGGCGCGCTCGTAGCCGGTGTGGATGGCCGCCTGCGGCGACGCGCCATTGCGCAACTCCTCCCGCACGCGCTCATTGATCAGCACGTTGGAGTCGATCGCCATGCCCAGCGCCAGCGCCATCGCCGCCATGCCTGGCAGGGTCAGCGTCGCCTGCAGCATGGACAACACGGCCACCAGCAGCATCAGGTTCACCGCCAGCGCCAGACCGGAAAACAGGCCAAACAGCATGTAATAAGCCGCCATGAAAGCCACGATCACCAGGAAGCCCCAGGCCACACTGTGGAAACCCTTGGCAATGTTCTCTGCACCCAGGCTGGGGCCGATGGTGCGTTCCTCGATGATTTCCATGGGCGCGGCGAGTGAACCGGCCCGCAGCAACAATGCCAGGTCGTTGGCTTCCACCACGGTCATCGAGCCTGAAATCTGGAAGCGGTTGCCCAGCTCGCTCTGGATCACGGGCGCCGTCAGCACCTCGCCCTTGCCCTTTTCAAACAGCACGATGGCCATGCGCTTCTTGACGTTTTCACGGCTGGTGTCGCGCATGATGCGGCCACCCTTGGCATCGACGGTCAAATCGACCTTGGGCTGCTGGCTCTGCGAATCGAAGCCGGGCTGGGCATCGCTGAGGCTTTCACCGGTGATGATCACCTGCTTCTTGACAATCACGGCCCGGCCGTCACGCTCGAAAAACCGCTCCGAGCCAAAAGGCACGGCGCCCGAGCCGGCTTCAGCGGCGCGACCTTCACTGCTTTCATCCACCAGGCGCATCTCCAGCGTCGCGGTGCGACCCAGGATGTCCTTGGCCTTGGCCGTGTCCTGCACACCGGGAAGCTGCACCACGATGCGGTCCAGGCCCTGCTGCTGGATCACCGGCTCGGCCACACCCAGCTCATTGATGCGGTTGTGCAGCGTCACCATGTTCTGCTTGAGCGCCTGATCCTGCACCAGCCGCGCCGCTTCCGGCTTGATGCGCGCCACCACCTTGTACTCGGCGCCGTCCGGCGTATCCACCGTTTGCAGGTCGGGAAACTGGTCCTGAAAAACCCGCCTGGCCGCTTCCAGCGTGGCCGTGTCGCGGAATTTGAGCTCAATGGTCTGGCCGTTGCGGTTGATGCCGCTGTGGCGGATGTTCTTCTCGCGCAGCACCAGCCGCAGGTCGCCGGCCAGCGACTCGGCCTTTTTCGTCAGGGCCGCCTGCATGTCCACCTGCAGCATGAAGTGCACGCCGCCGCGCAGATCCAGTCCCAGGTACATCGGGCGCGCGTTCAGTGCGGTCAGCCACGCGGGCGAACGCGACAGCAGGTTCAGCGCGATGATGTAGGAGGGCGCGGTGGGGTCGGGCAGCAAGGCTTTTTCAATGGCATCCTTGGCCTTGAGCTGCGTGTCGGTATCGCCGAATCGGGCCTTGACCGAGGTGGCGTCAAAACTGACCGCATCGGGGACGATGCTGGCGTCCTTCAGGGCCTGCTCGACGCGGGCGACCGTGCTGCTGTCGATCTTCACGCTGGTCCTGGCACTGGACACCTGCACGGCTGGCGCTTCGCCAAAAAAATTGGGCAGCGTGTACAACGCGGCAATCAGCAAGGCGACGACGATGATCGCGTACTTCCAGACCGGATAACGATTCATGAGCGTACTGTTCCTGGGAAACGAGGGGACTGGACCGACCGGCGCGGGCCGGCCCCGGGGAAAACCGTCTTCTGCTTACTTGATGCTGCCTTTGGGCAGGACCTGCACAATGGCGCTGCGCTGCAGCTGGATTTCAACACCGTTGGCAATTTCAATGCCGAGGTAGGCTTCGCCCATTTTGGTGACCTTGCCCAGCAGGCCGCCGGCCGTCACGACCTCGTCGCCCTTGGCCAGCGCGTCGATCATGGCGCGGTGCTCCTTCTGCTTTTTCATCTGCGGGCGGATCATCACGAAGTAAAGAACCACAAACATCAGCACCAGCGGCAGCATGCTGGTGAGCGAGGACATCATTCCGCCTTCGGCAGCGGCAGCGGGGGCGGTTTGGGCAAACGCGGAAGAAATAAACACGGCAGACTCCACAACAAGGGTAAGGCACCCCGGATCACACCGCGGGGCGCAGAGGGCCTGATTGTATGCGGCCGGGTCTGGGTAAGAAGTTGTAACCCGCGGCATGGCGGGGGCTCTGGCCCTGAAGTCGGCGGACGCGGCAAAAACGCCGGTTTTCTGGCGTCAGTGCGGCCCCGCAGCCCTTCAGGCAACCAGCCGGGGCCGTTCTGCCGGCGGCTGGCGAAATGCCGCCAGCGCTGCCGTCCACTGCTGCTGCGCCTGCCCCACATGGCGGGCCTTCACATGGCCATACCCCTTGATCAGCTCCGGGATACGCGCCACCTCCACCGCCGCCGCATGGTTGCCGGCGTCGAGACTCCCGAGGATTTCCTCGATGCTGGCCTCATACTGGACGATCAGCGCCCGCTCCATCCTGCGCTCTTCGGTCCGGCCGAAAGGGTCCAGCGCGGTGCCGCGCAGGCCCTTGAGCCGCGCCAGCAGCCTGAAGGCAGTGAGCATCCATGGGCCGAATTTCTGTTTTTGCAGTTCACCCTTGTCATTGGTTTTGGCAATCATGGGCGGTGCCAGGTGGTAATTGAGCTTGAAATCGCCCTCAAACATCGCGCCCACCTTGTCATGGAAACTGCGGTCGGTGTGCAAACGGGCGACCTCGTATTCGTCCTTGTAGGCCATCAGCTTGAACAGGTAGCGCGCGACGGCCTCGGTGAGCTGGGTCTTGCCGAGCACCGATTCGGCCTGCTGGACCCGGCCCACGAGGCTTTCATAACGTTTGGCATAGGCCGCGTTCTGGTAGTCTGTCAGGAAAGCCACGCGGCGTGCCACCAGGTCGGCCAGGGCCTGGCGCGGCGCCGGCATGGCGATCACCTGGGCCGTGCCCAGCAGTTTTTCCACCGACGCCGGGTCGTGCGCGGCTCGCCGGCCCCATTCAAAAGCCGTCTTGTTGTTGTCCACCGCTACCGCATTGAGCTCGATGGCGCGCATCAATGAGGCGTATTCGAGCGGGATCCAGCCCTTTTGCCAGGCGTAACCCAGCATCATCGGGTTGGTGTAAATGCTGTCACCCATCAGCTTCGTGGAAGCCGCGTCGGCATTGAAAGCGCCGACACCGTCCACGCCCACCGCCTTGACAATTTCAGCGGCGCAGGCCTCGGCCGGGTTCTGCCAGTTGGCGTTGCGCACAAAAGCCGCCGTCGGCGTGCTGTAGGAATTGAGCGCCACATGGGTGCGGCCCTCGCGCATGCGCAGCACGGTTTCCTTGCCGGCCGCCACGATCGGATCGCAACCGATGATCAGATCAGCCCCGGCCATGCCAACGCGGGTGGTGCGGATGTCGTCCTGCGTCGCGCCGATCAGCACATGGCTCCAGGTGGCGCCGCCCTTTTGCGCCAGGCCACCAGCGTCCTGCGTGACGATGCCCTTGCCCTCGATATGGCCAGCCATGCCCAGCAACTGGCCGATGGTGATGACGCCGGTGCCGCCGACACCCGCCACCACAATGCCCCAGACCTTGCCATCCACGCCTTCCGTGCCGGGAATGCGCGGCTCGGGCAGCGCGCCCATCTCGAACGGCGAGGCGGCCTTGCCTTTGGCCTTTTTCTTGAGCTGGCCGCCTTCCACCGTGACGAAGCTC
>PNNC01000038.1 GCA_013824015.1 Polaromonas sp. | reverse complement strand
GCTCGGGGCTCATGTAATACGGCGTGCCCACCACATCGCCGTGCCGGGTCTGGGTCAGGTCCAGGTTGTCGGCCTGCAGCATGGACTTGGCGATGCCGAAGTCGGCCAGCGCCACGCTGCCGTCGTTGCGCAGCATGACGTTTTCAGGCTTGACGTCGCGGTGCACGATGCCGTGGCGGTGGATGGCCGACAGCGCCTGCGCGATCTGCCGCACCACGGTCAGCGCGCGTTCGCGTGTCATGCCGGGACCGAACAGCGCGCGCATGTCGCCGCGCTCGAAATACTCCATCGCGATATAGGCGTGTTCGTCGGTAAAACCCTGGTCATGGATGCGGATCACGTGCGGGTGGTCGATCCGGCACAGCAGCGCGTATTCCTGGATAAAACGCACCAGGTGCTCCGAGGCGTCCTTGTCGCGCGAATCCAGCACCTTGAGCACGATCGGCAGGCCGTCGCTTTCGCGTTCGGCCAGGTACACCTCGGTCATGCCGCCAGAGCCGATCTTGCGCGTGATGCGGTAACCCTTGAGGCGCACGGTCTGGCCTTCTGCCCCGTCGAAACGCAGCCCCCTGAGCGCGGCGAGCTTGGACTGCAGCGCGTCCTTGACCGCCCGGGCCGTGATGTCCGAATTGGTTTTCACCGCCGCACTGACTTCGTCGGCGCGCTCGGTCAGGCTGGCCATACCGTGGATCTTGTCGTCGAGCTGGGTGACCAGGCCGGTGATCTCGACCACCTCCAGCGCGGGCAGCCTGCCGCGCAAGGGGATGCTGTCACGCGTGCCGGTCTGTATGCCCGGTCCGGCCTGCGCCAGCACGCTGCCGCTGGCCAGCACGGTCCAGCCGCGTTCACGGGTGGTGGCTTCCAGCCGCGCGGCCAGGCCGACGGTGTCGCCGACCGGGGTCAGGTCGCTGTCGTCCGCGCCCATGCGGCACAGGCGGACTTCACCGTCATGCAGGCCGACACCGATGGCAAACGGCGGCAGGCCGCGCGCCGGGAAACGCTGCTCGAGCCAGGCGCGGAACTCCTGGGTGGCCAGCGCCATGGCCAGCGCCGCCGAGATCGCGCGGCGCGGCGCCGGCAGCGGTGAGCCGCTGAGGGTTTCGGCAAACACCGCCATCAGCCCGTCGCCGACAAACTTCAGGTGGCGGCCGCCGTTTTTCAGCACCGGCTGGCAGCTGCGCTCGAAATACTCGGTCAGCAACTGCGAGACCTCGGCGGCGTCGAGTTTTTCCGCCAGCGAGGTGAAGTTGCGTATGGTCGACACCAGCACGGTGGCCTGCAGCGCCTGGCCGGTATCGCCGTCCGCCGGCGGCAGTTCCAGCGCAAAAGAGGCGGCAGGCCTTCCGCTGATGCTGTCGGCAAAGGATGCGCGCAGGCGTGCTTCCAGTGCGGCCAGCCCGGCGTTGAAGCGCTCCTCGACGCGGGCCTTTTTGCGGATTTGCGCCTCGACCGCTTCCAGCAGTTCGGTGCGCGTGAAAGGTTTGGACAGGTAGTCGTCGGCGCCGGTGGTCATGCCCCGGCGCATGCTGGCGCGGTCGTCCAGCGCAGTCAGCAGCACCACCGGTGTGGTCGCCAGCACGCCGTCGGCACGCACCGCCGCCAGCAGCGCAAAACCGTCCATGCCGGGCATGTTGACGTCGGAGATGATCAGGTCCGGCACGCGGGCCCGGGCCTGGGCCAGCCCGGCCTCGCCGTCGGCGGCAGCCACGGTCTCGAAACCTTCGAGGCTCAGGAGGCGAACGATGTTGCTGCGGATCGCGTCCTCGTCTTCGACCACCAGAATCAGCGCCATCGCCCGTGCCTGCCGCAGCCCTATCCGCCGTGTTCCAGCGTGAAACCGGCGTTGCGGTCCTGTCCCAGGCGCGCCACCATCTGCGGCAGGGCGGCCTGCAGCTCGGCCTTCAGCGTGTGCGGCGGGTTGATCACAAACATCCCGCTGGCCGGCAGGCCGGGGCGTTTGACGTCACCGGTTTCGTCGGTGGTCAGCTTGCTGGACTTGACGGTCAGGGTCGCGTTGAGCCAGCTGCGGCCGGCCTTGACCGCCAGCGTCTTGAGTTTGCGCGGCAGGTCGTGGGCTTCCGGCCGCGGAATGATGGGGTACCAGACCACGTAGGTGCCGGTGGCAAACCGCTTGACGGCATCGGCCATGCAGGCCACCACCCGCGCATAGTCGGTCTTGATTTCGTAACTCGGGTCGCACAGCACCATGGCGCGCCGCGCCGGCGGCGGCAAAAAGGTTTTCAGTACCTCAAAGCCGTCCTCGCGCGTGACGCTGACCTGCCGGCCGGCGCCGAGCTGCTCGATGTTGCCGCTGAGCGACTTGAAATCGGTGGGATGCAGCTCGAACAGCTTGAGCTTGTCGCGGCCGCTGAGGAATTTCTGCGCAATGAAGGGCGAGCCGGGGTAAATCTTGAGCTGGGCCGGGTCGCCGGTTTCGGCAAACGCCTGGTTCAGGCTGCGCAGCAGGTCAATGTAGTCCTGCAGGGCCGGCGCCAGCGCCTCGGTGGCGGCGGCTTTCGGTTTTTTGGGTGCTACTGTTTTTATAGCTGTCGGCCCTTGTCCGACATGGGCTGGAGGCTTGTCTGGCACCGAAATCAGGCGAAACACACCGTCTTTGGCTTCGCCGCTGGTTTCGGTGTAATCGCCGTCGAGCCGGTACAGCCCGGCCCCGGCGTGGGTGTCGAACACGGTCAGCGCCGTGTCTTTCTGGGTCAAATACTTCATCAACGCGATCAGCGTGGTGTGCTTGAGCACGTCGGCGTGGTTGCCGGCATGGAAGGCGTGGCGATAACTAAACATGGGCCTATGTTAACGGCCGCCACCAATCTTGGGGCTTGGGACGTGCCGGCGGTGCCCGACAGGCGAGGCAGGATGCCAGACCGGTTGCCTTGACGCGGGCAGGGTCGCCATGCCTAAATTGCAGACCGAAGTTTGCAAGTTCCGCTGTCCATGTCCGTTTTGCCCCCGTCCACCCCGGTTTCGCTGATCACCCATGCGGATGCGCTCGCGCCCGGAACACGGCTGGCCGAGTTCGAATTGCTGGGCGTCCTGGGCGCCGGCGGTTTCGGCATGGTCTACCAGGCCTTCGACCACTCGCTGCAGCGGCCGGTGGCGCTCAAGGAATACATCCCGGCCGCGCTGGCCGGGCGCGGCCCCAACGGCGCGGTCATCGTGCGCGATCCGGCCGACCAGCCGGCCTTTGCAGCGGGCCTGCAGTCTTTTGTCGCTGAAGCGCGCCTGCTGGCGCAGTTCGACCATCCCTCGCTGGTCAAGGTGTTTCGCTACTGGGAAGGCAACCAGACCGCCTACATGGTGATGCCGCTGTACCGCGGCATGACGCTGCAGGCGGCGCGCAGCCAGATGCGCAGCCCGCCCACCGAAGCCTGGTTGCGCAAGGTGCTGTGGGGCGTGCTGGGTGCGCTCAAGACCCTGCATCACGGCAGCGCCGTCCACCGCGACGTCTCGCCCGACAACATCTTCCTGCAGGACAGCGGCCCGCCGGTGCTGCTGGACCTGGGCGCCGCGCGCCACGCCATCGGCGGCAAGACCCAGGACCTGACCGATGCCTTCAAGCTCAGTTATGCGCCGCTGGAGCAGCATGCCAGGGACCCCGACATGCGCCAGGGCCCCTGGACCGATCTGTACGCGCTGGCGGCGGTGGTGCACGGGCTGCTGTGCAACAAGCCGCCGCTGCCCGCCACCTTCCGGGCGGTGCGCGACCGGCTGCCACCGTTCGCCCGGGTGGCGCGCACGGTGCAGGAGCAGTTCGGCCTGGCCTACAGCCCGGCGTTTGTGCAGGCCATGAGCCAGGCCCTGGCCATCGCGCCGAAAGACCGGCCGCAAAACGTTGCGGCGATGGTGCAGGCCATGGGGCTGGAGACGCCCAATGGCATGTCGCGTTTCGACTGGCGCGCCGAACTTGGCGCCATCTGGGTGCCGCCGGGCGCGCCGGTGCCGACACGGGTGATGCCCCGGGCGCCTGCACCGGTGAAAGCGCGCGTGCCGACCGATGAGCCGACGCAGCCCCTGCCCGCAGCAGTCCGCCGGCGCGAGCCGGCCCCGGCGCCGGCTCCGGCCAGGGCCGCGGCGCCCCCCGCACCGGCACCGGCTCAGCGGCCGACAGCTTGGCGCCTCGGGGCGGGGCTGGCCGCCGCGCTGCTGGTGGCGGTACTGGCGACCCTGTTCATCGGACGGGGCGGCCCACCCGCCGCCCAGGGTGTTGCCGCTGTCGCCCCCCCGGCCCCTGTGGCGGCGGCACAGCCCGAAACAGCGGTGCTGCTGCCGCTGGCGCTGCCGGTGTCGACCGCCACGGCCAGCGCGCCGCCGGCAGCGGGCGATGCGACGGCTGCGCCCGCATCTTCCGTGGCTGCCAAACGTGCCGTCCGCAAGAAGGAGGCGCCGGCGGAGGCGCTTGCACCCCTGCCTGTCCCGGTTGCTGTGGCAGCACAACCGGCGTCCCCGAAACGTGTGGAGCCTGCGGCGGCACCGGCCCTGCCCGATCCACGCGTGGTCTGCGCTGGCAGCAGCTTTTTGGGCCGGCCCATGTGTATTTACCGCGAATGCCAGAAACCCGGTATGGCCGGGCTGCCCGTGTGTGTGGAAAACAACGCGCAGATGCAGAACAGCCGCAAATACGAGGGTTTTTAGGCCGGCCGACCGCTCAAAAGGCGCGGTTTCGGCCTTTGGTGGACCCGGACTGGCGGAAACACCGCCAGCTTTGTATAATCGAGGGCTTCGCAGCGACTGGCTGGCCCCGCGGCGAAGTATTTTTT
>PNNC01000061.1 GCA_013824015.1 Polaromonas sp. | reverse complement strand
AACTCAAGGGCTGGGAAGAGGCGCTGCATGAACATGCGATTCGTCCCATGCAGCAGTTCGATTACACCAGGGGAAAAAACGCCAGCGACATGGCCATGGTGATCGACGCGCTGGAGCTGCTGTACACCGATCGGCCCGACGCCTTTGGCATCGTGTCCTCGGACGCTGACTTCACGCCGCTGGTGATGCATTTGCGCGCCAAGGGGGCGGCGGTGTATGGCTTTGGCGCACAGAAAACCCCTGAGCCGTTTGTCAATGCCTGTTCGCGTTTTCTCTACCTCGACAAGCTCAGGCCGATTGCCTCGGCGGACATACCCGCCGGTAGCCGTGAAGAGGCCGAAGCCGTGGCCGCCGCGCCGCTGCGCGCCACGCCGGCCCAACTCAAGCAGGATGCCAAGCTGGTGATGTTGCTGCGCAATGCGGTGCAGGCCGCCGCCGACGACGAGGGCTGGGCGCGGGTCGGGGCGGTCGGCACGCAGATCGCCAACCAGGCCTCCTTCGACCACCGCAATTACGGTTATGCGACCCTGACCAAACTGCTGGTGGCCAGCCAGCTCTTCGACATCGCCGACGAAGGCAAGTCCAGCGTGATGGTGCGCGACAAGCGCCAGTCGCGGCCGGCTTCCAGGAACGGATGAGCGCCGGCGCGCCGGCTTCTGCCTTGCCGGTGGACTGGGACCGCCCCTGGCTGGCGCCCTGGCGCGCTTCCGGCGAGCGGGTGGCGCTGGCGATCAAAGGCGGTCTGGCTTTCCACGAGGCGCTGAATAGCGAGCCCGGGGCGCCGCGGCGTTTTGTGCCGCAATCGGCCTTGCCGGCCGGCCAGGCCTACGAGCAATTCATCCACGACGCCGGCACGGTGCCGACGCGCGACAACCTTCACGATTTTTTCAACGGCCTGTGCTGGCTGCGGTTTCCGCTGACCAAGGCCAGGCTCAACCAGCTGCAGGCCGCGCAGATCGCCGCGGCCGGCGTGGCGCCGCTGCGCGGACCGGTGCGCGACGCCCTGACCGTGTTCGACGAAAACGCCGCCCTGCTGTCGGCGCCCGAGCCGCTGTGGGACGCCCTGCGCGCCAGGGACTGGCGCCGGCTGTTTGTTGATCTGCGGCCGCTGTGGCAGCAGGCGCATCTGGTGCTGTTCGGCCACGCCTTGCTGGAAAAGCTGGTTTACCCACGAAAACCGGTCACAGCCCATGTCTACCATGCGCCGGCAGCTATGAATTCGATAGCGCAACTGGATGCCTGGGTGGCGCAGGATCTGGACGCGGAAAAACTGGCGCGCAAGCCGTTTGCGCCGCTGCCAGTGCTCGGTGTGCCTGGCTGGTGGCCCGAAAACCAGAACTTTTCCTTTTATGATGACTCTCTTGTATTCCGCCCGCTGCAACAATCCAGAACAACAAAAATCAGCGGCTGAGCCCGCCGTCGCAACTTGATATGGGCCTGCCAGACCTCATATCCTGCGCAAGGCGGACCTTTTTTACCGACCCCACGGAGAACCCATGAAACGTATTTTGCTGTTTGTAATGACCAACCTCGCGGTGGTGGTGGTGCTGGGCATCGTCGCCAGCCTGCTGGGCGTCAACCGCTACCTCACGCCGCAAGGCCTGAACCTGGGCATGCTGCTCGGTTTTGCCGCGGTCATCGGTTTCGGCGGCGCCATCATTTCGCTGCTGATCAGCAAACCCGTGGCCAAATGGAGCTCGGGTGTGCGTGTCATCAACGAGCCGCAGAACGCCGACGAAGCCTGGATTGTGGAGACCGTGCGCAAGCTGTCCACCAGCGCCGGCATCGGCATGCCTGAAGTCGGCATCTTTGAAGGTGCGCCCAACGCCTTTGCCACCGGCGCCTTCAAGAACTCCTCGCTGGTCGCGGTGTCCACCGGCCTGCTGCAGGGCATGACGCGTGAAGAGATCGAGGCCGTGCTGGGTCACGAGATTGCCCACGTGGCCAACGGCGACATGGTCACCATGACGCTGATCCAGGGCGTGATGAACACGTTTGTGGTGTTCCTGAGCCGCGTGATCGGTTATGCGGTCGACAGCTTCCTGCGCAAGGGCAGCGACAACAACTCCGGCCCCGGCATCGGTTATTACGTGAGTACCATCGTGCTGGACATCGTGCTCGGTTTTGCCGCCGCCATCGTGGTGGCCTGGTTCTCGCGCCACCGCGAGTTCCGTGCCGACGCCGGCGCCGCCCAGCTGATGGGCAGGAAGCAACCGATGATCAATGCGCTGGCCCGCCTCGGCGGCATGGTGCCCGGCCAGTTGCCCAAGGCGGTGGAAGCCATGGGCATCACCGGCACCATGGGCAAGCTGTTTGCGACGCACCCGCCGATTGAAGAGCGGATTGCTGCGCTGCAGAATGCCCAGCCCGGCCAGGTCTGAGCGGACGCACTCCCGACAAAGCCGCTGCAGCCGCAGCGGCTTTTTTTATGGCGCGACGGCGCTGGCCTTGGCGGCCTGCTCGCTGCGCACGCGCGCCAGCGTTGCCGTGACCTCGGCCAGGTTCATGCCGTACATGTCGGCAAATTCGGCTTCGGTTTTGCCGCTGGCCTCGAAGGCGCGCAGCAGGGCCTCGCGTTTGGCCGCCTGCACCGCCAGTTCAGCCAGCGCGTCATCGACCAGCGCGTTGGTCGCTTCGTCCTGCACCCGCACCAGCGCCGCATAGTCTTCGCGGCTCAGGCCCGAGGCCTCGATCGCCTGGATCAGCCGCAGCCGCAGGCGCGGGCGCAGGTCCTCGCGCGAGCGTGCCTGGCGCCGGCGGAAAATTTCCAGGATGGCGTGGTGCACATGCTCCGGCGCCACCGGTTCCAGCGGGTTGCCGTCCAGGTCATGGCGGGGCAGGCCGGCGGCCACGCTGTCGAGGTAGGGCGTGGAGCGGGCATGCTGGCCCATGGCGACCTTGAGTTCGTCCTTGTTGAAGTCCTCGGGATGGCGCGCCAGCAGCTCCTGGAACACACCGAGCTTCAGCGGCAGGAATCTGGCGCCAAACAGCTTGGGGTAGAGCTCGAACAGGCGCTGCAGCACCGGATTGACCGGGCGCGGGACCTGCTGGGGCCGGGCCGCTTGTGGCTGGCGCTGGCCCGGCGGGCGCGGTCGGCCACCGCGTTTGGCGGAAGCCGGCCTGGCTGGCGATACCGGTGGCGCTTCCGCCGCGTTGGTCTGGCTTGTCTCGTTGATCACGTCAGTCATAGGGTCGATTCAGGAAGGGTGGGCTGCGGGTTCGCCAGGGGCGGCGGGCACGGCAAGAGGCTTTGCTGCATGTTAGCGCGGCCTGAACATCTTGAAGAGATTGTCGGGGGTCACGGTAAAGTAGTCGGCCGGGCCGCCGCCGCGCAGGATGGGCTGGGCCGCGGCGGTGTCGTAAATGCCGTCCTTGAGCAGATGGCGCGCAATGTGCACCCCCACCACCTCGCCCAGCACCAGCCAGGTCGGCACCGGCACCCCGTCCACGCCCTGCAGCTGGAGCACCTGGGTCAGGCGGCATTCGAAGGACACCGGGCTTTCGGCCACCCGCGGCACCGCGATGCGGCGCGAGGCCACCGGCGTCAGGCCGGCCAGTTCAAACTCGTTGACCTCCGGCGGCAAGGCCGCGCAGGAGATGTTCATCTGTTCGGCCAGCGGCCGGGTTGCCAGGCTCCAGCCGAACTCGCGCGTCTGCTCGATGTTGTGCAGGCTGTCCTTGGCGCCTATGCTGGCAAAACCGATGATGGGCGGGGTGTAGTTGAAGGCATTGAAAAAGCTGTAGGGCGCCAGGTTCAGCCGTCCCTGGGCATTCTGCGACGAGATCCAGCCAATGGGCCGGGGCCCGACGATGGCATTGAACGGGTCGTGCGGCAGGCCGTGGCCACTGGCCGGCTCGTAGAAATGGATGTCATCGTTGTTCATGTGCCGCCTTGCTTGCCTGTCATGCTCAGGGCCACCGCTTCGGCGACCTCGATACCGTCCACACCGGCCGACAGGATGCCGCCGGCGTAACTGGCGCCTTCGCCGGCCGGGTACAGGCCCTTGACGTTGAGGCTCTGGAAATCGTCGCCGCGGGTGATGCGCAAGGGCGAGGAGGTGCGGGTCTCGACACCGGTCAATACCGCATCAGCCATGTCGAAGCCGCGGATTTTCTTGCCGAAAACCGGCAGCGCTTCGCGCATCGCGCTGATCGCGTAGCCGGGAAGGGCGCTCGCCAGGTCGGTCATCAGCACGCCGGGTTTGTAGGAAGGCTCGACACTGCCCAGCTGGGTCGAGGCCTTGCCCGCGATGAAATCGCCGACCAGCTGTCCCGGCGCCTCGTAGGTGCCGCCGCCCAGCGTGAAGGCATGGGATTCGAGCGCGCGCTGGAAGCTAATGCCGGCCAGCGGCCCGCCCGGGTAATCGGCCGGGCTGATGCCGACCACGATGCCGGCGTTGGCGTTGCGTTCGTTGCGCGAGTACTGGCTCATGCCGTTGGTGACGACACGCCCCTCTTCAGAGGTGGCCGCGACCACGGTGCCGCCCGGGCACATGCAGAAGCTGTAGACCGAGCGGCCATTGGCCGCGTGGTGCACCAGCTTGTAGTCGGCCGCGCCCAGCAGCGGGTGGCCGGCATGTTGACCCAGCCGGGCGCGGTCGATCAGGCCCTGCGGGTGCTCGATGCGGAAACCGACTGAAAACGGCTTGGCCTCCATGTAAACGCCACGTTCGTGCAGCATGGCAAAGGTGTCGCGGGCGCTGTGGCCGGGCGCCAGCACCACGTGGTCGGTGCGCAGCTCGTAGCTGCTTGCGTCGGCCAGGTTTTGCACCGTCAGGCCGCGGATGTGTTTGCCGTCGGGGCCGTCCTCGATCAGCACGTCGGCCAGG
>PNNC01000177.1 GCA_013824015.1 Polaromonas sp. | reverse complement strand
CTGCTGCTCTTCGGCAATCTTGGTCACCGCGGGATGCAGGTTGAGCTGGTTCACAGCCGGTCCGCCGGGCAGGTCGTTGACCGCATAGGCTGCGGTACTGACCCATGCACCCATCAGGGCCGCAGCAGCGGCGAGCCTGGAACCGGCCTTCATGGCCAGTGACGTCAAACCCCGGCCTGCGTGCTTCATTCCCGATCCTATCGTTGTACGTACGTTCATCGTGATCACTTTTAATGCCTCAATTACCGACTGATTAAGCAGCTGATTATAAAGTTAGCCTTGAGGCCAGCCCTTCAACCTTCCGCTTCACGCCCCGCTTTCAGCGCCGACTCAGCATCCGCGCAACGCGTGGCGGATTTCCCGCGCCAATGCCGGCCTCAATTCGGGACGCACATGCCGCCCCACCCTGACTGACCGGCCCTGACCGGATACCTCGATCAGCGAACCATCACCGTGTTTGGGTTCGACCCGAACCCATAAACGGTTGAACTCCGCGCGCTCGAGGCGCCCTGCACTCTCGAGTTCCACCACCAGATGCCCGCCCTGCAGCACGATGCGTTCCCCGTCCGTGGCATGCCGGGCATAGGCGGAAAAGGCCGCCCCGACCACCAGCAATTCCAGGCACGCAAAAGGCATCACCAGGGTCGCGCCCTGGGACCAGAAAAATCCCGCAATCCCCAGAGAAACGGCGCACAGTGACAGGTACAAGCTCAGCAGTTGCGCCGGTGTCACCGAGCAATTGCGCTTGAGCAGCCATTGGACCGCCGGCTGGCCCTGACCGTTCTGGCCGGAAGCCGTGGCGAAACGAAAAGCCGGAGAGACGTGCGACACGGGGCAAGACTCGAAAAATTGCCGCCGATCAACACTTTCGGCCGCGTGGTGCGTGGGAACATACCCAAAATTCGTGTCTGGATTGTAGCCGGTTTGCCCCGTGCAAAGCCGCCGGCGCAGACCCTTGCCGGCCGGGCCCACAAAGGCGCGGCGCAGGCCCGCCCCGGGCAGCCACGGCCCCCCGGCAGGCAGCGGCGCTGTCCAGGCGGCTAGGGGCCATGACGGGAACCCTGCAACATCGCGCGCATGTCCGCAACCGAGACCGCGCTCTGGGCGCTGACCTTGACCTTGGGCTGTGCCTTCATCGCATGCCCATAGATGATTTCGAAAGTCAGCACCCGCCGGCCGTCGGCCTGGCGCGGCAGATGGGTCTCCAGGGCCTGCAGCAGGCGGGCCTTCCAGGCGCGGCCGCGCAGGGCCGGAAAGCGCGACGGATGGAAATTGCGGCCCAGTTCGCGCAGCTCCTGCAACAGCCGTTCGGGTGTTTCAAAGGTCAGCGTGATGCGCTCCATGTCCATCACCGGCTCGGCGAACCCGGCCTGCACCAGCATGTCGCCCCAGTCGTGCATGTCGGTCAACTGGTGGCCGGCCGGCGGCCAGCCGAGGGCGGTGTACATGTCACGCAACTCGCGCGCGGTGTCCGGCCCGAGACAGGAAAACATCAGGAAGCCGCCCACCCGGATCGTCCGGTGCCACTCGGCGATCAGGGCCTGCGGGTCGGCTGCTTCGTGCAAGGCCATGTTGGCCCAGAGCATGTCCACGGTCCCCGCTGGCGGCGCCTCGAAGTGCACCGCGGGGCCGCTCCAGCGCTTCGGGTGCCACCACGGAAACGCTATGCTTTTGATAGCTGCTTGCGTCCGTCCGGCATGGGCTTCGAGCACAAAACATGCGGCATCCGGATACCGGGCGGCGAGCTGGGCATGTGCCGCCACGCCGCCGCGCAAGGCGCCCCAGTGGAGCCAGGCCTTGGGCTGCAGCCGGATCCATTGCAACCGGTCCAGCATGCGCTGCGCGACTTCCTCATGCAGCCAGGGCGAAGCGGCCGGCGCCATGCGCTGCCACCGCCCGACAGCGGTCGGGTCCAGGGTGGGCGGGCGTTCGGTGGGCATGGCTGGAGCGTCAGGAGAAGCGCCGAGTATATTGACATGATGTCGCTGCGCCTGCTTGATCTGGTTTCGCCGGCTTCCGTGTTGCAGTCACTGGCCAGCCAGTGTGCTGTCTGTCGCAGCTGGCCGGCACGCCGCGTCTGCGCCGCCTGTACCGCGCGCTTCGGCCAGCTGCGGGCGCGCTGCCTGACTTGCGCACTGACACTGCCGGCCGACCTGTCCGCCGGCCGCGGCCTGCCCTCGCTGCACTGCGCCGCCTGCGTACGCCAGCCGCCACCGCTGGACGCCTGTTTTGCCGCCATGCCGTACGCCTACCCGTGGTCGGATCTGGTGGCCCGCTACAAATTTGGCGGCGACCCGGCCTGGGCCGCGGTGTTTGCCGACCTGCTGCTCGATGTCCCCGGCGTGCGCGACAGCCTGCAGCGTCTGCAGGCCGGCGACTGGCTGGTGCCGCTGCCGCTGTCGGCGCAGCGGCTGCAGTCGCGCGGCTTCAACCAGGCCTGGGAGCTGGTCAAGGCGCTGGCGCGCCGGAGCCACACCGAGGCAGCCATCGACGCCGGACTGCTGCTGCGCATCCGGGACACGGCGCCGCAAGCCCGGCTCGGGCGCGACGCCCGTCTGCGCAACCTCAGGGGAGCTTTTGCGGTGGACCCCCTGCGCGTGGCGGAGATCCGGGGCCGCCAGGTGCTGCTGGTGGACGACGTGATGACCAGCGGCGCGTCCCTGTTCACCGCCGCGCAGGCCTTGCGTGACGCGGGTGCGGCCTCTGTGGGCGCGCTTGTTTTTGCCAGAACCGAATAGGCCCACCGGACTTTGGGGCAGCGACAATCGGTGCATGTTCAACATCGTCCTGGTCGAACCCGAAATTCCGCCCAACACCGGCAATGTGATCCGGCTGGCGGCCAACACCGGTTGCCGGCTGCACCTGGTCGAGCCATTGGGGTTTTCGATGGACGACAAACACATGCGGCGGGCCGGGCTGGATTACCACGAGTACGCCCAGCTCACCCGCCATGCTGACTGGGCCGCCTTTCTCGCGGCCGAGCAGCCTGATCGGCTGCGCCTGTTTGGGCTGACCACGCGTGGCACCGGGCTTGTGCACGATACCGCGTTTGCACCCGGCGACTGGCTGGTGTTCGGCTCGGAAACGCGGGGGCTGGCCCCGGAACTGCGCGAGACATTTGCGCCCGCGCAGCGCCTGAAGCTGCCGATGCGGGACGGCCAACGCAGCCTGAACTTGTCCAACGCGGTGGCGGTGACGGTGTTCGAGGCCTGGCGTCAGAACGGTTTCGGCCCCAGTCCCTGAGAACCCTTAGCGACCGGCCGTGGCCTGCGGCCCGAATTCAGCCAGGAAATCCAGAAAGGCCCGGGTTCGCGCCGGCATGAACTTGCGCGTCGGCAAGGCTGCGTAAATCGTGAAACGGCCAAAAATCCAGTCCGGCAGCACCTGCACCAGGGTGCCGCGCGCCAGATGCGGCGCCACCAGCATGCGCGATAAAAAGGTGATGCCGGCACCGTCCAGCGCCGCGCGCAGCAGCACGTCGAAACTGGTGGTCTGCAGCGCAGGCTGGACGTCCACGTCCACCGCGTCGCCACCGGCCAGCGGCTGCAGACGCGCCAGCCGGCCGTAGTGGCCGGAGTTCTGCGTCCACTGGAACTTCAGGTAGGTGTGTTCACGCAAGTCCTGCGGCGTGGCCGGTGTGCCGGCGCGCTTGAGGTAGTCGGGCGACGCACAGACGATCCAGTCGGTCGTGGCCAGCGGCCTGGCCACGATGTCGCCGTCAAAACCTTCATCGACGACCAGAAAGGTCAGGTCAAACTCCTCGATGCGTGACTGCGGAAACGGGTCGATCGCGATATCCAGCACGACCCTGGGATGACGCGCATGCCAGGTGGCGATGCGCGGCGACAGGAAGTACGAGGCCAGCACCGGCGTGGCGAGCACATGCAGGGTGCCCTGCAGCTCGCGGGTGTGCGCCGCCGCCGCCGACTCGGCGTCCTCGACCTCATAAAGAATCGTGCGCACCCGCATCAGGTAGGCCTCGCCGGCGTCAGTCAGCGAGAGTTTGCGCGTGGTCCGCTGCAACAGGCGCACGCCGAGATGCTCCTCCAGCGCCGCCACCATGCGGGTCACACCCGCAGGTGACATGTCCAGTGCGCGGGCCGCCGAAGCGAAGCCGCCCTCGTCAATCACGCGCTGAAACACCTTCATTGCCTGCAATTTATCCATGATGAAACAAATTGTAGTCTTAATCCTACATAATTTCAATAACTGCAATGGTCAATTGATGACTATGTAGTTTTCAAATGATCTAAGTAGTTTTAAAGTTCAGTCATCGATGAGCCGAACCAGACATCCAGGACTCAGCGAGATGGTCAGACAGGGAATGTTCCCCCGTCATGCCCGGAATGTTTCACCACTTTTAAGGACTTTCACCATGAACACGAAATTCATCGCTTCCGCCCTGATCGCCGCTGCCGGCTTCACTTCTGCCGGCGCTTTCGCCGCCGGTGCCGACAACGCACCCGAGCAGACCAGCAGCTTCATGAGCATGCAGACACGCGCCGAGGTGCGGGCCCAGGCACTGGCCGCGCAAAAAGGCCCGGTCACCACCAGCAGCCAGGTCGACGGCGGCATGACCGTCTGGGCTGCCCCCGCAGCCGGCGAACGCAGCCGCAGCGACGTGCGTGCGCAGTCGCAGGACAACGGCAGCAGCAACAACCCGGCCCCCGGCCGCGCGTAAGCAGCGCAGTCTCCGTTTCCCATTGACCCACCCACTGATATTTTTTAAAGGACTTTCACCATGAACACGAAATTCATCGCTTCCGCCCTGATCGCCGCTGCCGGCTTCACTTCTGCCGGCGCTTTCGCCGCCGGTGCCGACAACGCACCCGAGCAGACCAGCAGCTTCA
>PNNC01000007.1 GCA_013824015.1 Polaromonas sp. | reverse complement strand
CTCGCAGCGTTAGCGAAGAGGGGACGCAGACAGTAGGGTCGCCTTTTTCTTTGCTTACTTTCTTTTTGGCGACGCAAAAAGAAAGTGAGTTGCCGCCGGGCAACCCCCGGCTTGTTGGCGCACTACACAGCGCCGGTAGAGGCCCCACCCCAATCCCACCGATTTCTACCCGGCCCCGGCAGTTACCATGTAGCTACAACAACAGCACCGGCCGCCTGAGGCCGGAGAGGAAAAATCTCATGCAACGCATCGTCATCGTCGGAGGGGGCGCAGGCGGGCTGGCGCTGGCCACCCAGCTCGGCAAGCGCCTGGGCAAAAAGGGACTGGCCGAGATCACGCTGGTGGACGCCGCGCGCACCCATGTCTGGAAGCCGCTGCTGCATCAGCTGGCGGCGGGCAGCTTCGACACCCATGCCGAGGAAATCGAGTACCTGGCGCAGGCGCGCTGGAACCATTTCAAGTTCCGCCTGGGCCGGCTCGAAGGCCTGGACCGCGCCAGCAAAACCCTGCAACTGGCCGCCAGCCATGACGAGGCCGGCCGCGAGATCACGCCGGCGCAGGAACTCGGTTATGACACGCTGGTGATCGCCGTGGGCAGCCAGACCAATGACTTCGGCACCCTGGGCGCGGCCGAACACACCATCAAGCTGGACAGCCCGCAGGCCGCCAAACGTTTCAATGACCGCCTGATCAACGCCTGCATACGCGCGCAGACGGTGCCGCGCAGCGCCGGCAGCGGACGCCTGACGGTGGCCATCGTCGGCGGCGGCGCCACCGGCGTGGAACTGGCCGCCGAGCTGCATGCGTCGGCGCGCGTGCTGGCCAACTACGGCTTTGACCACATCCATCCGGAAAAGGACTTGCAGATCGTGCTGGTGGAAGCCGCGCCGCGCCTGCTGGCGCAACTGCCCGAGCGCCTGAGCGAATCGGCGCTGCGCGAACTGCGCAAGCTGGCGATCGAGGTGCACACCAACGAGAAGGTCATCGAGGTCACCGAAGGCAGCCTGAAGATGGCCAGCGGCAAGGTGATCTCCTCCAGCCTCACGGTCTGGGCCGCCGGCGTCAAGGCCGGTGACTTCCTGAAAACACTGGGCGGCGCGCAGCCGCTGGAAACCAACCGCCTCAACCAGCTGGTCGTCAATGGCAACCTGCAGACCACCGACGCCAGCATCTACGCCTTTGGCGACTGCGCGGCCTGCCAGCAGCCCGATGGCACCTGGGTGCCGCCGCGGGCGCAGGCGGCTTACCAGCAGGCCATGTACCTGGTGAAGGCGCTGCCGCGCCTGCAGCGCGGTGAGACCGTCTCGCCCTTTGTGTTCCGCGACCAGGGTTCACTGGTCTCGCTGTCCGAGTATTCCTCGGTCGGCAGCCTGATGGGCAGCCTGACCAAAGGCAGCTTTTTCATCGAAGGCCAGCTCGCCAAAGTGATGTACTGGGCGCTGCACAAGCAGCACCAGCTGGCGCTCGGCGGCTGGAAGAAAACCGCGCTGATCACGCTGTCGGAAATGATTGACCGCACTTACCGCCCACGCATCAAGTTGCACTGATAATCAGCGGCATCCCCCTCAACCCAACGGAGAAACAAGATGGCCAAAGGACAGACGCACAACAACAAGATGGTCAAGAAGCCGAAAAAGGACACCTCGCCGCCCAAGTCGGTGTCGCCCGACGCGGTGCGCCCGACCATCGTCACGCAAGTTCCGGTGCGCGGCAAGCTCAAGAACAAATAAGCGGGCGCATGACGCCGCCCGACACGCCTGCAACAGCGCCCGGTCAAACGGGCAATCCATTGCACGGCGTCACGCTCGAAGCCATGGTCACCGCCTTGTCGGCGCACTATGGCTGGGAAGAACTCGGCCAGCGGATCGCGATCCGCTGCTTCACCTTTGAACCCAGCGTACCGTCCAGCCTGAAATTCCTGCGCAAAACGCCCTGGGCCCGGGAAAAGGTCGAAAGCCTGTACCTGTTCATGCTGCGCGAGCAGCGGCGTGCGGCGCCGACGGTGCACAACTTCCCGCCACCCCGCAAGGGCTGAATCAGCCGCCCAGCGGGTTGGCAAACAGCAGCATCATGGCCACACCCACACCGATCAGGAAGTTGGCATCGATCAGGCCGGCCAGCAGGAACATCTTGACCTGCAGCGGTTCCATCAGCTCGGGCTGGCGCACCGCCCCCTCGATAAAACGGCCGCCCATCACGCCTATGCCCAGGCAGGCGCCAATGGCGCCCAGGCCGATCAACAGGCCAGCGGCAATGGAAATGGCACCTGCGTCTGTCATGATTTTTCTCCTTGGTTAAACACTTGCTGATGGCTCCATGATGCCGGCCGGCTCACCGCAAAACCATTACCCCGCAGGTCATGCAGGGCTGCTGCCCGGCTTTGAGCTGCTCCATGCCGACGCCGGCCTGCTGGTGCTCAACAAACCCGCCGGCCTGCTGTCGGTGCCTGGCCGCGGCGAGGACAAACAGGACTGCCTGAGCACACGCGTGCAGCAGCAGTACCCCGATGCGCTGGTGGTGCACCGCCTCGACATGGCCACCTCGGGCCTGCTGCTGATGGCGCGCAGCATCGCCATCCAGCGGGCGCTGGGCGCGCTGTTCGAGCGGCGCCAGGTCGACAAGCGTTACGTCGCGGTCGTCGATGGCGAACTGTCGGCCACGCCGGTCGCTGGTGGCTGGGGCCTGATTGACCTGCCGATTGCGGTGGACTGGCCGCGCCGGCCGCTGCGCGTCATCAACGCGGAGGGCGGCAAGGCCAGCCAGACGCGCTGGCGCGTGCTGGCGCACGACGCGGCGGTGCCCAGCACGCGCCTGGAGCTGGCGCCCCTGACCGGACGCTCACACCAGCTGCGCGTACACCTGCAGGCGATCGGCCACCCCATCCTCGGCGACCCGCTGTATGGCGACGCGGCGGTGCAGGCCCGCGCGCCGCGGCTGTTGCTGCATGCGAGCCAATTGGACTTTGCCCATCCCGTCAGCGGAGAAATGCTTCGGTTTGAAAGCGCGCCGCCCTTCTGAGCTGCGCCAGCCCGCAAGGAACTCTGGCAAGGCTGGCGGCATCTGACAGCCATCCAACCGGAGCCCTTCATGTCCAATGACCGCCCCTCCCTGCTTCGCCGTCGCAGCGTGGCTGCCGCGCTGGTGGCCCTTCCCGCCCTGTGGCTGGGCCCGCGTGCCCAGCCGGCCGCACCCCGGCGCGCGACGCCGTCGCAAACCGAAGGCCCGTTTTACCCGCTGGCCCTGCCCCGGGACAGCGACCCCGACCTGCTGCGCAACGGCACGCTGGTGTATCCCGAAGGCCAGCCGGCCTGGGTCGAGGGCCAGGTCAGCGATCTGGCCGGCAAACCGGTGGCGGGCGCCCGTGTCGAGATCTGGCAGTGCGACCATGCCGGCCATTACCACCACCCCGGCGACGGCGACCGGGCGGACCGGCGCTTTCAGGGCTTCGGCAGCATCACGGTGGGCGCCGACGGGCGCTACCGCTTTCGCACGCTCAAGCCGGTGGCTTATGCCGGACGCACACCGCATATCCATGTGAAGGTCAAGCTCGGTCAGCGCGAGCTGCTGACCACGCAGTTGTATGTGGCCGGGGACGCCGGCAACAGCCGTGACTTCTTGTGGCGCCGGCTCGATGAGACGGACAGGGCCGCGCTGACCGTGCCGTTTGCGGCGGGCAGCGACGGCCTGCAGGCGAACTTTCCGATCGTTGTGGCGGCCTGAAAGCCACAAGCCGGCCAACCGGTCACCGTTTGTCAGTAATATCGACGGCTATGACCCACCACCTTTTTATCCTGACCGGCGCCTCCCGCGGCATGGGCCTGGCCATGGCGCGTCAACTGCTCAAGCCCGACCACACCCTGCTGTGCATCTCGCGCAAGACCAACGACACCCTGGCCGCACAAGCCAAGCTGGCGGGCGCCACACTGCTGCAGTGGCCGCAGGACCTGGCGCACAGCGTCGACCTCAGCGCGCGGCTCGAACAATGGCTGCGCGAGCAGGCTGGCGAAGGATTCGCGCAGGCCGTGCTGATCAACAACGCCGGCATGATCCCGCGCATCGGGCCCCTGAGCGACGCCGATGCCGACGACCTGCACCTGGGCCTGGCGGTCGGGCTGGAGGCCCCCATGCAACTGGCGGCGGCCTTCCTGCGCGCCACCGAAAGCTGGACGGCCCGGCGCAAGGTCCTCAATATTTCCTCGGGCCTGGGCCGCAAGGCCATGGCGTCCCAGTCGATTTATTGCGCCGCCAAGGCCGGCATGGATCACTTCACGCGCTGCGTGGCACTCGAAGAAGCGCTCAAGCCCCACGGCGCCGCCGTGTGTTCGCTGGCGCCCGGCGTGATCGATACCGACATGCAGACCCAGTTGCGCGGTGCCGACACATCGGCATTTCCGGACCAGGGCAACTTCATCAACCTGAAAGAGCGCGGCCTGCTCAGCTCGCCCGACGAAGCCGCCACCCGCATCCTGGCCTTCCTGGCCAGGCCAGACTTCGGCAGCCAGCCGGTGGCGGATATCCGGGATTGAGTGGTTTGCTACTGTTTTGATAGCTGAAGGCGCTTGCCAGACATGGGCCAGAGGCCGATTTCTTTCATAAAATGCGGACCGCGCCATTTCGCTGCGTCGATGGCCTGCATGCTTCGGCAGGTCTAACTCCCCACTCCCAACCCCCGCCCTTCCCTCGCCCCGCTGGGCGAGACAAGGGAGCCTCATGTGGCCGCGTGCGCCGCACTCGCGTGCAAACATGACCGTCTGTTGGGATTCCCGTCCTTGAAGCGCTGCGCGCTTGTTTTCTTTCCCCCACCCGTCGGGCTGGGCCGAGGAGCGCAGATGGAGGCGGGATCAGGGCGGCAGTTGTCCGAGCGAAGCGAGTTCTGCCGACCCCCGCCGGAATCGAGCACCGCAGGTTGCCCCGGAGCGGCAGCGAA
>PNNC01000136.1 GCA_013824015.1 Polaromonas sp. | reverse complement strand
CGCAGGTTGCCCGCAGCGAAGCGGAGGGACCCAGACCATCGGGTCGCCTTTTCTTTGCTTACTTTCTTTTGGCGAAGCAAAAGAAAGTGAGTTGCCGCCGGGCAACCCCCGGCCAACAGGCCTGGGCGAGCCAGAGGACTTCGACACGTGTGATGCCAGAAACGCACCATGATCAGCGGGTGCAGCGTGCGCAAGAGCCGCGCGAATATCCCGGCTACGCCTTACCCGCACGGGTAAACACAAATATCCCCGCAATCACCAGCACCGTCCCCGCCGCCACCCAGGCCGTGAAGGGCTCACCGAGGATCACCACGCCCATCAGGATGGTGGACATCGGCCCCACCATGCCGGCCTGCGAGGCCAGGCTGGCGCCTATACGCTCGATCGCCATCATCACCATCAGCACCGGCGCGACCGTGCACAGCGTGGCGTTGAGCAGCGACAGCCAGATCACCTCGGGCGCCACCGCCGCGGCACTGAGCGGCCGCAGCAGCACGAACTGCAGCAGGCAGCACAGGCAGGCCACCGTGCTGGCCAGGCCGACCAGCCGCAGGGCGCCCAGGCGCTTGACCATCTCGCCGCTGTACACCAGGTAGATCGCGTAACTGACCGCACTCAGAATCACCAGCAGCGCGCCCCAGGCGGTGTCCGGTCCACTCAGCGTGACCTCCTGGCCGAACACCAGCACCACGCCGCTGTAGCTGATGGCCATGCCAATGACCTGCGGCGCGCTGATGCGCCGGCGGTACAGCACCAGTCCCAGCAGCAGCACCAGCGTCGGGTTGAGATAGAGAATCAGCCGCTCCAGCGAGGCGGTGATGTAGGCCAGGCCGGCGAAGTCGAGAAAACTCGCCAGGTAGTAACCGGTGAAACCCAGCCACAGCACGCCCAGCCAGTCCTTGCGGGTCAGCGCCGCCTTGCCCCGGCTGGCCCACCAGGCCATCAGCGCGAAGATCGGCAGCGCAAACAGCATGCGGTACATGATCAGCGTGACGGCATCGACGCCGTAACGGTAGGCAAGCTTGACGATGATCGCCTTGCCGCTGAAAAAAATCGCACCCAGGGTTGCCAGCAGCAGGCCGGTTGCTATGCTTTTGGTAGCTACCGGCTCCCGTTCGACAAGGGCTGGAGGGCTTTTTTGATCTGAAGTATCGCTCAAGACAGCAGTTAGAAGCCCACCGCCTGGCCGTCACGCCGCGCATCGCTGGCCGCCACGTAACCCTCGACCTTGGGATTGCCGGCGCGCCAGATGAACTGGCCCGCGCCGAAGTCCTGGTAGGAATCGTTGATGACTTCCATGCGGTGGCCCCGATCGGCCAGGCCCTGGACAGTGGCCTTGTCCATCGCCGATTCGACATTGATCTCGAAGCCGGCGTTGTAGCGCCAGCGCGGCGCATCACAGGCGACCTGCGGGCTTTGTTTGTAGTCAAGCATGCGCACCAGCGTCTGCATGTGCCCCTGCGGCTGCATGTTGGCGCCCATCACGCCATACGACATGACCGGCTGGCCATCCTTGCTGAGGAAGGCCGGAATGATGGTGTGGAAAGGCCGTTTGCCCGGCGCCACCTGGTTGGCGCCTGGCTGCAGGCTGAAGGCATGGCCGCGGTTTTGCAGGCTGATGCCGAATTCGGGCTCGACACAGCCTGAACCGAAGCCCATGTAGTTGCTCTGGATGAAGCTGACCATCATGCCGTCCTCGTCGGCGGCGGTCAGGTAAATCGTGCCGCCCTTGACCGGGTTGCCGGCGCCAAAGTCCTGGGCCTTTTTCATGTCGATGAGTCTGGCACGCGAGGCGAGGTAGGCGTCGTCCAGCATTTGATCGACGCTGACCGCCATCGACGCCGGCTCGGCCACATATTTGTAGACATCGGCAAACGCCAGCTTCATGGCCTCGATCTGCAGGTGCTGCGAATCGACGCCGTCCACCGCCAGGCCGGCCACGTCGAACTTGTCGAGAATGCCCAGCGCGATCAGCGCGGCAATGCCCTGGCCATTCGGTGGAATCTCGTGCAGGGTGTAGCCGCGGTAGTCCTTGCCGATGGGTTTGACCCACTCGGGTTTGTAATTTTCAAAATCCTTCGCGGTGACGCTGCCGCCGTTTTGCGCCGAAAATTTCTCGATGGCGCGGGCAATTTCGCCGCCGTAATAGGCCGACCCCTTGCTCTGCGCAATCGCGCGCAAGGCCTTGCCGGCCGCCTTGAACTGGAACAGCTCGCCCACATTCGGCGCACGGCCCCAGGGCAGGAAGGACTGGGCAAAACCGGGCTGGCCCTTCAGCTCGTCGGTGGCCGCCGCCCATTTTTGCTGCACCACCGGCGGCAGCAGGTAGCCGCGCTCGGCAATCTCGATCGCCGGCTCCATCAGGTCGGCAAAAGGCAGCTTGCCGAAACGCTCGCTCATCGCCACCCAGCTGGCCACGGCGCCAGGCACACTGACCGAATCCATGCCGCGCTTGGGCGGCGTCTGGGCGTCAGCGCCGTATTTCTTCTGGAAGTATTCCGGCGTCCAGCTCTGCGGCGCGCGGCCCGAGGCGTTCAGGCCGTGCAGCTCCTTGCCGTCCCAGATCAGGCCGAAGGCATCGCTGCCCAGGCCATTGCTGACCGGCTCGACAATCGTCATCGCCGCTGCGGCGGCAATCGCCGCATCGACCGCGTTGCCACCCTTGAGCATCATGCGCAGGCCGGCCTGCGCACCCAGCGGATGCGAGGTGGACACCACATTGCGCGCGAACAGCGGAAGGCGGGTGGAGGAATAGGGGTTGTCGTAGTTGAAGTTCATGGGGGTCACTTTAGGGGGAAGGCAACACAGGGCGGCGGCAGCCGCGCAGCGGGAACCAGCGAAAAATCAGGGCGCTTAATCAGCCGTGATCTTGCGCTCGGCGATGATTTTTTTCCATTTGGCATTGTCGGTGCGGACCATGCTGGCAAAGGCCTGAGGCGTGCCGCCCGTGGGTTCAGCGCCCAGGCGCGCGAAACGCTCTTTCACCTCGGGATCGGCCAGTGCCGCGTTGATCGCCTGGTTGACGCGCGCGGTGAGGTCGGCATTCAGGCCCTTGGGGCCATAAACACCAAACCAGGTCACCGATTCGAAGCCCGGCAGGATTTCGGACACCGTCGGCAGCTCGGGCGCCAGCGCCGTGCGTTTGAGGCTGGTCACCGCCAGCGCGCGCAACTTGCCATCCTTGACGTGCGGCATGCCTGTGACAAAGGAGTCGAACAACACATCGAGCTTGCCGCTGATCAGGTCGGGCATGGCCAGCGCCGTGCCGCGGTAAGGGATGTGAAGAATGAAGGTGCCGGACTGCGCCTTGAAATACTCGGTGGTCAGGTGCACGATGGTGCCGTTGCCGCTGGACGCATAGTTCAGCCGGCCGGGATTCTTGCGCGCGTGATCGATGAACTCGCGCATGGACCGGGCCGGCGACGAATTGGGCACCAGCACGATGTTGGGCGAGCTGGCGACGTAGGCGACCGGGGTGAAATCCGTCTCCGCGTTGTAGGGAATTTTCGGATTGATGGCCGGACCGATGCTGTGGGTGCTCGAGGTCGCCAACAGCAGCGTGTAGCCATCCGGCGAGGCCTTGGACGCGGCATCCGCGCCTATGGTGCCGCCGGCACCGGGGCGGTTGTCCACCACCACGGTCTGACCGATTTTTTCGCCCAGCTTTTGCGACAGCGCGCGCGCCAGGATGTCGGTGGCGCCGCCCGCCGGAAACGGAACAATCATGCGTATCGGTTTGACGGGATAACTCGGGGCCATGGTGGCCGGCGCCGTCTGTGCGACAGCCGACAAGGCCGTGAAGAGGGACGCCGCAATGATGATATGTGTACGTTTCATCTGGCAGATTGTGAACGATTTTGCGGCCGCGCGCGCGCACAGTCCTGTCTCCCCGCGCCAGCGTCCGGGCATGAAAAAAGGCGCCCGCAGGCGCCTTGTTCCACTGACGTGTACCTCAGTCTTCAACAAACGCTTCCTCGCGCTTGTTTTTCACAGAGGGCAGCAGCACGATCACCAGCAACAGCGCACCGACCGCCAGCAGACCGGCAGAAATCGGTCGCGTGACAAACACGCTCCAGTCGCCGCGTGACAACAGCAGTGCGCGCCGCAGGTTTTCTTCCATCATCGGGCCCAGGATGAAGCCCAGCAGCAGCGGCGCCGGCTCGGCGCCCAGCTTGATGAACACATAACCAATGACACCGAAAATCGCCACCATCCAGATGTCCCAGGTGTTGTTGTTGGTGGAGTACACACCAATCGCGCAGAACAGCACAATCGCCGGGAACAGGTAACGGTAGGGAATGGTCAGCAGCTTGATCCAGATGCCGATCAGCGGCAGGTTCAGGATCACCAGCATGGCATTGCCGATCCACATCGAGGCGATCAGGCCCCAGAACAGCTCGGGGTTGCTGGTCATGACCTGCGGACCGGGCTGGATGTTGTGGATGGTCATCGCGCCGACCATCAGCGCCATCACGGCGTTGGGCGGAATGCCCAGCGTCAGCAGCGGAATGAAGGAAGTCTGCGAGCCGGCATTGTTGGCCGATTCAGGCGCAGCCACACCGCGGATGTTGCCCTGGCCAAAAGGCACTTCGCCGGGACGGCCCTTGATTTTCTTCTCGAGCGTGTAGGCCGCAAAGGCCGACAGCAGCGCGCCGCCGCCGGGCAGGATGCCGAGGGCCGAGCCCAGGGCCGTGCCGCGCAACACGGCGGGCGCCATGTCCTTGAAGTCCTGCTTGGTCGGGAACAGGCCGGACACATTGGCCGTGAACACCTCACGCTCATGCTCGGGCTGCGACAGGTTGCTGATGATCTCGCCGTAGCCGAACACACCCATCGCGATCACGACAAAACCGATGCCGTCGGTCAGTTCCGGGATGTCGAAGCTGAAACGCGCGACGCCGGAATTCACGTCGGTGCCGATCAGGCCCAGCAGCAGA
>PNNC01000025.1 GCA_013824015.1 Polaromonas sp. | reverse complement strand
GGTGCTGTCCAGCCGCTGCAGGTAGGCGCTGCGGGTCGCGCGGCTGCGCTCGCGTATTTTTTCGGTGACCTGGGCGACGACGGGATGGAGGCTCATGGGAGGTTTCTTGGTGTTCGGTGGTAACTTAATTACGTTGCCCATCCTACTTCGTTACCAAGTCCTTGCACAGCCACGGGTACAAGGCGGTTACCAGCCGCCGGTGCATCACTGCAGCGCGATCTCGACCCGGCGTGCTTCGGCATCGCTGCCCGTGCCGGCTGCCCGTGCCGGCTTGTCGAGACGGATCTGGCTGTCCGGCACACCGGCGGCGATCAGCGCCTCACGCACCGCCTGCGCACGTTTCCTGGCCAGTTCGGCATTGCGCGCGGCATCGCCCCGGGCATCGTGGAAACCGGAAATCAGGACCTTTTTGCCGCCGCGCGCGCCCTTGACCACATCGATCAGGGCGTCGGCGGCGCCGGCCGCAAGTTCGGCCTCGCCGGAGGCAAAGTAGAACTTCACGACGCCATATTCGACCGTGATGCTGGCTGCGTCGGATACCGCCTGGGCCGCCAGCGCCGCTGAGGCCGGTACCGCGGCAGCAACCGGTGCCGGCACAAACACGGCAGCCGGTACGGGCGCCGCGGCCGGAGGCGGCTGGTCCGCACCTGCGGCACTCACGCGGCTCAGAGCCAGACCCAGCACCAGGGCCAGCACCAGCGCGATCAGGCCGAAAACCAGGCCCAGCACCCAGCCCTGCTGCTGATCGTCCGATTGTGAAAACATGCAGAAAATCTCCGGGAGGAAAGGAATCGGGGCGCGTGCGGCGGCCTCGCGGGATGCGCAAATGGCAGGGGCATTGTAAAGTGTGCATGTGGACACTCACCTGCCAAACGGCCTGTCAGCCCTGCGCGATCCTGCCCCCATGCTGGAGCGTTTTATGCAGCATTGGGGCGGCCGCGAAGACCTGTGGATCTTCGGCTACGCCTCGCTGATCTGGCGGCCGGACTTCGACTTCAGCGAGCAGCGGCGCGCCCGGGTGCACGGCTGGCACCGGGCGCTCAAGATGTGGAGCCGCATCAACCGCGGCACGCCTGAATGCCCCGGTCTGGTGTTCGCGCTGCTGTCGGGCGGCAGTTGCCACGGCGTGGTCTACCGCGTGCCGCGCCACGAGGTGCCCGCGGTGGTGGCACGACTCTGGCTGCGCGAGATGGTGACCGGTGTGTACGACCCGCGCCTGTTGCGCTGCAGCACCGACAAGGGGACAGTGCAGGCCCTGGCCTTCACGCTGTCGCGGCGCAGCCCGAATTTCACCGGCGAGCTCAGCGAAGCGCGTTACCGCGAGATCTTTTCCGTGGCTTGCGGGCGTTACGGCAGCACCCATGACTACGCCCGGCAAACGCTGGAGAGCCTGCGCCACCATGGCATTTCCGACGCCGCGCTGACCCGGCTGCTCAACTTGGCTTCCCGTCCTACTTCGCCAGCCGGGGGCGAGGCCTAGAGTCAAGTGACTGCGATCAGGTTCATTGTTTGAAAAAAAGGAGAGGCACCATGGTTTCCAGACTTTTTTTGATGGCTTCGGCCACCGCCCTGCTCGCCGCCTGCGCCAGCCCGCCCGGCGGCCCGCGGGCCAGCGCCCTGTTGCAACCCACCACCGGCAACAGCACCAGCGGCAACGCCAGCTTTGTGCAGGCCGGCGGCAAGGTGCTGGTCAGCGGCGAGGTGCGCGGCCTCAAGCCCAACGCGGAACATGGCTTTCATGTCCATGAAAAGGGCGACTGTTCCAGCGGCGATGGCATGAGCACCGGCGGCCACTTCAACCCCACCGGCGCGCCGCACGGCAGCCACGCCAGGGGCATGCACCACAGCGGCGACCTGCCCAGCCTGAAAGCCGACGCCAGCGGCGTGGCACGTTTCAGCTTCGAATCGTCCACCATCACGGTTGGCAGCGGCATCACCGACATCGTTGGCAAGGGCCTGATTGTTCACCGCGACCCCGACGACTACAGCACCCAGCCGACCGGCAACGCTGGCCCGCGGCTGGCTTGTGCGGTGATTGCCCGCAACTAGGGCCGGTCAACGCGCAGCCAGCAGCGCTTCGGCGCGCGCCAAATCCTCGACGGTATCGATGTCAGTCACGATGCCGATGTCGTCGACGTCCACAACTGCTACTGAATTGATAGCTTGGTAAGCACGCAGGACAGGGGCTGCGCCCTGATTTCCCTTCAAATCCAGCAAGGCGTCGCGACACGCCGCGGAAAATCCGACCGGGTGGCCACGCTCGCCCTGGAGCACCGGAACCGCCACCGGATGCCGTTGCAAGGCCGCCGCCACGGCGCGCAGCGTGTCGCCGCGAACCAGCGGCAGGTCGGCCGGCAGGATCAGCCAGCCCGCCGCATCCGGCGTGGCCAGGACGCCGGCGGCGATCGAGTCGCCCATGCCGGGACGCGAAGCGTCCGCCTCCACCACATGGTGCGGCAGGCCGCTGGCGCGCACCGCCGCCAGCACATGCGCGAGCACCGGCTGGCCGGCCAGCAATGCAGCGAGCTTGTGGCTGGTGCCGCCGGAGGCGGCAAACCGCTCACCGCGGCCGGCGGCAAGCACGATCACCACGGGTAAGGAACCCATGGCGGATGGGGGAGGTGAAGACAGGGACATGGCGGATTGTGCTTCCCTCACTATACTTTCAGCATGTCAGACCCCACCGCTTCCATCGCCGACCTGCGCAAAAGTTATGAACGCGCCGAACTCAACGAGGAGGCTTCTCACGCCGACCCGCTGCGGCAGTTCGACCAGTGGCTCAAGGAAGCCATCGCTTCCGAGGTGCCCGAGCCCAATGCGATGACGCTGGCCACCGTTGCCGGCAACGGCCGGCCGTCCACGCGTGTGGTGCTGGTCAAGGGTTATGACGAACGCGGCATCGTCTGGTACACCAACTACGACAGCCGCAAGGGCCGCGAGCTGGCCGTCAACACCTTTGCCGCGCTGCAGTTTCACTGGGTCGAGCTCGAACGCGTGGTGCGTATCGAGGGACGGGTCGAAAAGGTCTCGGCCGAAGAAAGCGACGCCTACTTCCACAGCCGCCCGCTGGACTCCCGCATCGGCGCCTGGGCCAGTCCGCAAAGCGAAGTCATCTCCGGCCGCAGCGTGCTGGTGGCCAATGCCGCGAAATACGGCGCAAAATTTCTGCTACAGCCGCCGCGTCCGCCGCACTGGGGCGGCTACCGGCTGATACCCGACAACTGGCAGTTCTGGCAGGGCCGCAAAAGCCGCCTGCACGACCGGCTGCGTTACACGCAACAGGACGACGGCGGCTGGCTGCGCGAACGGCTCGCGCCGTAAGCGGCCAACGCCTCCTCAGCCCTGCACCCGCGTGATGGCCTGCCCGGCCACGGCAAGCAGCTGCGCCTGGGAAACCAGCCCCGGCGCGATCTCCGCCAGCGGCACCAGCACAAAAGCGCGCTGTCCCATGCGTGGATGCGGCAGGCTCAGCCGCGGTGACGCGATCTGGGTATCGCCGTACAACAGGATATCCAGATCCAGCGTTCGCGGCGCATCCGGGTAAGTGCGCTCGCGCCCTGCCGCCTGCTCCAGCGCCTGCAAGCGGTCCAGCAAATCCAGCGGCGGCAAGGCGGTTTCCAGGGCCACCACGGCATTGATGTAATCGGGCCCGTCCGCCGGGCTGACGCAATGGCGGGCGACGGGCGCCGTGCGGTACAGGCTGGAACGCCCGGCCACGCGGCTCAGCGGCAGGCGCTCCAGCGCGTCCATCGCCTGCCGCACGGTGGCCTGCGCATCACCGAGATTGGCGCCCAGCGCCACATAGGCAGTGACCTGCGGCGTGGTCTCTTTCCCGGATGCACCAGCCGGCATGCAAAGGCTCAGTGGTCGGCGCTGTCGGAAGGCGGGCTGGCAGACGGCGCGCCGCCGTCGCGGTTGGCCGGCTTGCGGCGGCGCCGGCGTTTTTTCGCGGGTGCCGGCTCGCCGGATTCGCCGGACTCGGGGAAAGGCGCTGCGGTCTGGGCGCCGTCGGCGCCATGTGTCGCCTCGGGCTCCACGCGTTTGACGCGGGTGCGCGGCGCCTGGGGTTTGTGGGATTGCGCCAGCCGCGCCTGCTCGATCATCTCGTGGCGCTCGTCGTCATAGGCGGTGCTGAATTTTTCCCACCACTCGGACAGCTCCATCTCGATCTCGCCGGTCTGCGCGCGCAGCCGCAGGAAGTCAAAGCCGGCGCGAAAGCGCGGCTGATCCAGCAGCGAATAGGGCGAGCTGCCGGTGCGTTTTTCAAAACGCGGCTGCATGGTCCAGATCTCGCGCATGTCGGTGCCCAGCTTGCCGCGGCCCGACACATCGCCGATCTTGGCGTTGAAGGCATCGTCAATCGCGTCCTGCAGCGCCGGCATGGTGTGCTCGCCGCGGTTCAGGCGCCGGGCCCAGCCTTCGCGCACATCGGCCCAGAGCACGCAGGACAGCAGGAAGCTCGGGGCCACCGGTTTGCCTTCAGCGACCCGGCGGTCGGTGTCGAGCAGCGCCAGTTGCAGAAAGGGTTCTTCGGAGGTATCGACCACCACATCCAGCAAGGGGTAGATGCCGGTGTTCAGGCCCAGGAACTTGAGTTGCTCGATGCTGGCCAGCGAATGGCCGGTCTGCAGCAGCTTGAGCATTTCATCAAACAGGCGCGACTGCGGCACGTCGGCCAGCAGGCCTTTCATGGACTTCAGCGGCGCGGCGGTCTTGTCCTCGAACTTGAAACCCAGCGCGCTCAACTTGGCCGAAAAACGCACGGCGCGGATGATGCGCACCGGGTCTTCCCGGTAACGCGTGGCCGGGTCGCCGATCATGCGGATGATTTTTTTCTTGGCGTCGCGGATGCCGTGGTGGTAATCGACGACGACCTGCGTTTCCGGATCGTAATACATGGCGTTGATGGTGAAGTCGCGCCGCGCGGCGTCTTCTTCCATCGGGCCCCAGACGTTGTCGCGCAACACCCGGCCGGAGGCATCCACCGCGTGTTTCATGCCGGCGAGTTCGCTTTTGCTGGTGCGTTCGTTGCC
>PNNC01000116.1 GCA_013824015.1 Polaromonas sp. | reverse complement strand
CGTGTTGCGCCGCCATGTCGATCTGCTGGACTTCCTCACGCGTGCCGCCCATGCCGCACCGGGCTGGCTGCCGCGGCCGGAGCAGCGGGCCGGCCTCTACCAGCAGGCCAGCGCGCACTGGCGGCCGAGGCGCGCGCCATGAGCTGGGTGCTGCTGCGCGGACTGACACGCGAGGCCCGGCACTGGGGCGACCTGCCGCAGCAACTGGCGGCCGCCGGCGACGCCGTGCTGACACTGGACCTGCCCGGCAACGGCGCCTTCAGCGGCCTGCGCTCGCCGGCCACGGTGCGCGCGATGACGCTGTTTGCGCGTAAGCAGTTGCGGCGGCAGGGCCTGCCGCCGCCGTGGCGGCTGCTGGCGATGTCGCTGGGGGGCATGGTCGCGGCCGACTGGGCGCAGCAGTTCCCGCACGAGGTGGCAGCGCTGGTGCTGGTCAACACCAGCATGCGGCCGTTCAGCCCCGCCACCGACCGGCTGCGGCCCGGCAACTGGCCGGCCCTGCTGCGACTGGCCGCGCTCTGGCGCGATGCGGCGGATGCTGAAGCCATCATCCACCGCCTGACCTGCCGGCGCACCGACACGCGCCAACAGGACATCGCGGCCTGGCAGCAGATCCGCCGCAGCGCGCCGGTGGCGGCCGGCAACGCCTGGCGCCAGTTGTGGGCCGCGGCGCGGTTTTCCGCAGCGCCGGCGGCGCCCGCCTGCCCGGTGCTGCTGCTGTCCTCGGCCGGTGATGGCCTGGTGCACCCGCGCTGCTCGGCAGCGCTGGCCCGGGCCTGGCAAGCCCCGCACCATATCCACCCCTGGGCCGGCCACGACCTGCCGCACGACGACAGTGGCTGGGTCTGCCAGACCATCGCCGGGTCGCCGGTCGGCCGTTGATTGCTCCGTTTTTGATAGCTGAACCCCCATGTAACTTATGGGCTGACGGCCTTTTTGATGCCTTTTTCCACCTGGCGCGCGGGCAGGGGCATGGCGGCCGGGCCCTCGACGCGGCGGCGCCAGTCAGCCAGAATTCAGCCTTTGCGCCTTAAGCTCAGCAGACTTCCCCCATGTCGCAGCCTCCCCCGTCCCTGCCCGAATCCGCAGCACCCGCCGACGCCAGTCCGCAGCCCAAACGGGTCTGGGCGCTGGCGCTGGGCTCGGCCGCGGTCTGGTACCTGGACCCGGCACTGGCCGAAATGGCCGAGCTGGTGGGCGGCATCGCGCTGTCGAACAACAAGTCGCTGACCCGCGACGCGATCACCGAGATGCGCCGCAAGGCGGCCGAGCTGCGCCGCCAGATCGCCCCTCTGCCTGCCAGCGCACTGGCCAAGGTCGTCAGGCGCACCGAAGCGGCCGGCGGCGCCGTCCTCGACAAGGGCGCCCGCATGCGTGAGCTGCAGGCGAGCTGGGACGACTTCCTGGCCTGCCTGCGTTCCAGCCCCAAGCGCTAGACAGCCCCTGCATAGGGCGCTTGCCGCCGGGCCAGCGCGCCCAGCGTGCGCATCGCGTCCTCCAGGCGCTGATCCCAGGCCTGGCCGCCATTGAGGCGCAGGCAATGGCGAAAATCACGGCGCGCCGAAAAAATCGGGCCCGGCGCGACACTGATGCCGCGCGCCAGCGCCGCCTCGTGCAGCGCCAGCGCATCAAAGCCGGCGTCGAACACGACCCAGACAAAGTAGCCGCCGGGCGGACGCGTGACCCGCACGCCGGACGGAAAATGCCGCGCAATCGCCGCCAGCAGGCTGGCCAGCCTGGCCTCCATGGCATGGCGCAGCTTGCGCAGGTGCTTGTCATAACCGCCGTGCTGCAGATAGTCGGCCAGCGCCAGTTGCGCCGGCAGGCTGGCCGAGATGTTGGTCATCAGCTTGAGCCGCGCAATCTGCTCGCCAAAACGTCCGGGCGAGACCCAGCCCACGCGGTAACCCGGCGCCAGCGTCTTGCTGAAGGAGCTGCAATGCATCACCAGGCCCTCACGGTCCCAGGCCTTGGCCGGCCAGGGCGCCCGTTCGCCGACATACAGTTCGCCATACACATCGTCCTCGATCAGCGGAATGCCCCGCTGCGCCAGCAGCGCCACCAGCGCCTGCTTTTTGTCAGGCGGCATGCTGGTGCCGGTCGGGTTCTGGAACGAGGTCATGAACCAGCAGGCTTTCACCGGGTGCCGCTCCAGCGCCCGCGCGAGTGCCGCGAGGTCCAGCCCGTCCTGCGGGTGCACCGGGATTTCCAGGGCTTTCATGTTCAGCCGTTCCAGCGCCTGCAGGCTGCCATAAAAGCCGGGCGACTCGATCGCCACCAGGTCGCCTGGCCGCGCCACCGCGCTCAGGCACAGGTTCAGCGCTTCGAGGGCGCCATTGGTGATGATCAGTTCGTCCATCGGCTGGGCCATGCCCATCGCCAGGTAACGCAGCGCAATCTGCTGGCGCAGCGCCGGATGGCCTTGTGGCAGATGCGCCACCATCTCGCGGCCATGCAGGCGCGGGGCGATGCGGGCCAGCGACTTGCCCAGGCGTTGCAGCGGAAACAGGTCGGCACTGGGAAAGGCCGAACCCAGCGCCACGATGTCTGCGTCCTGTACCGCGTCCAGCACCGAAAACACCAGTTCGCTGACATCCAGCCGGGACGACACCAGCGCGGACTTCCGCTTTTCACGGCTGCCGGCTTGCGCCCCGGACGCCGGCGCCTGCGCCGGCGGGCCGATCACGTAATAACCGGAGCGCGGACGCGCCCGCACCATGCCTTTTTCTTCCAGCAGGTAGTAGGCCTTGAAGGCGGTGGAAGCGCTCAGGCGGTGTTGCGCCGTGAGGGTCCGGATCGAGGGCAACCGTGCGCCCGGCGCCAGCCGTCCGTTGCGGATGTCTGTGGCCAGCAGTTCGACCAGTTGTTCGTAACGTTTCATGGGTGGTGGCGCAAGGGTTCAAACCGAATCTGATATTGTATTTTTTTTGGTTTTTTCATCTGATATGGTTTTTGACAGCGGCATCTGAGTCTTACGCAGCGCCTGCGCATCGCCGATGATGCGTCCATGCCCGATTTTTTATCCGCCCCTTTTCTGGCACGCCTGTGCCGGCTCGCGGTCCTCGCGCTGGCCGGCGCCGGTGTCGCCAGCAGCGCCAGCGCCGCCGCGCCGTTTGAAGACAGCATCGCCCAGCGCACCCTGGCCTGCACCGCCTGCCACGGGCCGCAGGGCCGCGCCGCACCTGACGGGTATTACCCGCGGCTGGCCGGCAAACCGGCCGCCTACCTCTACAACCAGTTGCTGAACTTCCGCGACGGGCGGCGCCACTACGGGCTGATGACCCAGCTGGTGGAGCCGCTGAGCGATGCCTACCTGATGGAAATCGCGACTTATTTTTCGGCGCTCGACGTCCCCTACCCGGCGCCGGCGCCGGTCACGACATCGGCCGCGGTGCTGCAACGTGGCCGGCAACTGGTGTTGCAGGGGGATGCGGCGCGCCGCGTGCCGGCCTGTGCCGCCTGCCACGGCCAGGCCATGACCGGTGTGCTGCCGGCCGTGCCCGGGCTGCTGGGCCTGCCGCGCGACTACCTCAATGCCCAGCTCGGGGCCTGGAAGACCGGCCAGCGCCGGGCCCAGTCGCCGGACTGCATGAAACAGGTGGTGGACCGGCTGGAGCTCGATGACCTGAACGCCGTCGCGAGCTGGCTGTCGACACAGCCTTTGCCGGCCAGCAGCAAGCCGGTCGCCAGCCTGCCCGCAGCGGCGCCCGGGGCGCTGCCCCTGACATGTGCGGGCCCAGCCGCGCCGGGAGCCCGGCCATGAAAAAAGCGCTGAGCGTTCTGGGGGTGGCCGCACTGCTGCTGGGCGCCGCCGCAGCCACTGTGACCTGGCTCAACCGGCGCGACGAGGTCGATGTCACCGAGCCGGTGGCCGCCATCGCAGCCAGCGACAGCCTGCTGGCGCGCGGCGCCTACCTGGCGCGCGCCGGCAACTGCGCGGCCTGCCACACCGCGCGCGGTGGTCCGGCCTATGCCGGCGGACGCGGCATCGCCACCCCGTTCGGCACGGTGTTCAGTTCCAACCTCACGCCCGACGAAAAAACCGGCATCGGCCGCTGGACGTCCGCGCATTTCTGGCGCGCCATGCACAACGGCCGATCAAAAGACGGTCGCCTGCTGTACCCGGCTTTCCCCTACCCGAACTACACCCAGGTCACGCGCGAGGATTCGGACGCGATGTTTGCCTACCTCGGCAGCCTGCCCGCGGTGGAACAGACGCCGACCCCGCACGCGCTGCGTTTTCCCTACGATTCGCAGGCGGCGCTGGCGGTCTGGCGCGCGCTGTATTTCAAGCCCGGTGTCTACCAGGCTGACCCGCAGCGCAGCGCCGAATGGAACCGCGGCGCCTACCTGGTCCGGGGCCTGGGTCATTGCGCTGCCTGCCACAGCGCGCGCAATGCGCTGGGCGCCAGCAGCGAGGCGCTGGACCTGGCCGGCGGGCTGATCCCGATGCAAAACTGGTATGCGCCCTCGCTGAGCTCGCCGCAGGAAGCCGGCGTCGGCGACTGGGACCGCCAGCACATCGTGGACCTGCTGAAAACCGGTGTCTCGCCGCGCGCCTCCGTCACCGGACCGATGGCCGAGGTGGTGTTGCGCAGCACCCAGTATTTGAACGAGACCGATCTGGCCGCGATGGCGCAATTCCTCAAGGAGCTGGCGCCGCCCGCGCCGGTCACCGTCGCTGCCGCGCCGGCGGCCCCGGCCCCGGTGCTGGCCCAGGGCGCCAAACTGTATGAGCAGCATTGCGCCCAGTGCCACGGCGAGCAGGGCCGCGGCGTCCCCAAAGCCTACCCGGCGCTGGCCGGCAACCGCGCCGTGACCATGCCGCAAACCGCCAACCTGGTGCAGATCGTCCTCAACGGCGGCTACGCACCGGCCACCGCAGGCAACCCGCGGCCCTTCGGCATGCCGCCCTTTGTGCTCGAGCTCAGCGACAGCGACATCGCGGCGGTGCTGACCCACATCCGCCAGTCCTGGGGTAACCAGGCCGGTGTGGTGACACCGCTGGAAGTCAATCGGATGCGGGCGGCATCCGTTCGCTAGCCACGCAGGCAATTCTTTCCGACGTTGCAGTCCGCCAGCAAGCCGGGTCTCGCCCCGGCAGGCGAGGCACTTTTCTTTGCGTCGCCAAAGAAAAGTACCCAAAAGAAAGGCGACCCGATGGTCTGGGTCCCTCCGCTTCGCTGCGGGCAAC
>PNNC01000159.1 GCA_013824015.1 Polaromonas sp. | reverse complement strand
AGCCGGTTGTCCTTTTCAGCCATGTCGCACAGCCAGTGGCCGAACACCTGGGTGAAGGTCTGTTTCGCCGGCGCCGTGGACTTCTGCAATCCCATCGCGGGATCGAACTTGCCGGGCCCGTGGTAGGCGACCGGGTCGGCCTCGGCCAGCTTGTAGCCCTGGCCTTTTTTGGTCACCACATGCAGGAACTGCGGCCCCTTGAGGTGTTTGATGTTTTCGAGCGTCGGGATCAGCGACTCGAGGTCGTGGCCGTCGATCGGTCCGATGTAGTTGAAGCCGAAGTTCTCGAACAGCGTGGCGGGCACCACCATGCCCTTGGCGTGGGTCTCCAGGCGCTTGGCCAGCTCAAACAGCGGCGGCGCCACCTTGAGCACCTGCTTGCCGACGTTTTTGGCCGAGGCGTAAAACTGGCCGCTCATCAGCTGCGCCAGGTAACGGTTCAGCGCGCCGACCGGCGGGCTGATGCTCATGTCGTTGTCGTTGAGCACCACCAGCAGGTTGCAGTCACAGACGCCGGCATTGTTGAGGGCTTCGAAGGCCATGCCCGCGCTCATCGCGCCGTCACCGATGATGGCCACCGCGTGGCGGTTCTCGCCCTTTTGTTTGGCCGCCATGGCCATGCCCAGTGCCGCGGAAATCGAGGTCGACGAATGCGCGGTGCCGAAGGTGTCGTACTCGCTTTCGTCGCGGCGCGGGAAGCCGCTGAGCCCGCCGAGCTGGCGCAGGCTGCCCATGCGCTCGCGCCGGCCGGTGAGGATCTTGTGCGGATAGGTCTGGTGGCCCACGTCCCACACCAGCCGGTCTTCCGGCGTGTTGAAGACGTAGTGCAGGGCCACGGTCAGTTCGACCGTGCCGAGGTTGGAACTCAGGTGCCCGCCGGTCTGCGACACGCTGTGCAGCACATAGTTGCGCAGCTCGTCGGCCAGCGTCTTGAGCTGGGTGCGTGGCAGCAGCCGCAGGTCTGCGGGGCTGTTGATGGTTTCTAGCAATGGGTACATCGTGGGGACCTTGTTATGGCGGGCGCTGCGGGCTCACATCCTGCGGTTGACCAGCATGTCAGCCAGCGCGCTGAGCGCGTCCGTCTGCCTGAGCGCGCTGGCCTTGAGGCTGTGGTGCGCCTGCGAAAGCAGCTCCTGCGCGTAGTTGCGTGAGGCCGGCAGCCCCATCAACGAAACAAAGGTGGGTTTGTCCTGGGCCGCATCCTTGCCGGCCGTCTTGCCCAGCGTGGCGGAGTCGGCCGTCACATCCAGGATATCGTCCACCACCTGGAAAGCCAGGCCCACCGCCGCACCATAGTCGCGCAGCGCGTTTTGCGCGGCCGGCGTGACGGCGCCGCAGGCCGCGCCCATCATCACGCTGGCCTGCAGCAGGGCGCCGGTCTTGAGGCGGTGCATGTCGTGCAGCTGCGCCGACGACAGGGCCTTGCCGACACTGGCCAGATCGATGGCCTGGCCGCCCGCCATGCCCTGGTAACCGGCGGCCTGCGCCAGCATGCGGCACAAGGCGGCCTGGGTCGCGGCATCCACCGAACCGTCGTCCGGGGTCAGCAGTTCGAAGGCCAGCGCCTGCAGCGCGTCGCCGGCCAGCAGCGCCTGGGCCTCGCCAAACCGGACATGCACCGTCGGCTTGCCGCGGCGCAACACATCGTTGTCCATGCAGGGCATGTCGTCATGCACCAGCGAATAGGCATGGATCAGCTCGACCGCACAGGCCACACGCAGGGCCGCGGCCGGACTGCCGTCGACCGCCTCGCAGGCCGCCATCACCAGCAGGGGCCGCAGGCGCTTGCCGCCATCGAGCACGGCGTAACGCATGGCATCGCCCAGGCCGGCTGGCGCCGGCACCGGTTCGGGGGGGGCCACCCAGCGCTGGAGGGCGCGCTCAACGGTTGCAAGCTGTCGGGCGCTCCAGGCGTCCAGGGCAAAAGAGGTGTGCGCGGTCAATGAAATTACTCTTGGTTCCAGGGCTTGAGTTCGCCGCCCTCGAGCACCCTGATCTGGCCCTCCACCGCCTCCAGCTTGCCGCGGCAGAACTTGAGCAGTTCGGCGCCCCGCTGGTAGCCGGTGAGCAACTGGTCGAGCGGGAGCTGGCCGGATTCGAGCCGGGCCACCAGGGTTTCGAGTTCTTCGAGCGCGGCTTCGTAACTGGCGGGGTGGGCGGGGTTGGGAGCGGAGGGAGTCTTGGCCATGATTATTTGCGGGATGCACCGATTTTAGGCCGTTGTGCCGGACCTGCCGGCCGCAGGCCCCGGCGCCAGGGAGCAGCCCCCGGTTTCCGGGGTGTCTGGCGGCCCGCCCGCCGCCGTTCGCGCCATCAGCGGCCGGGCCGCGGGGGAGGGGCACACGGTACAATCGCTGCTGGTTTCCGTCCTCGCAGCCGCGCCCCTGTGGCGGGTTGCCTGCCTGTCCATCTACCCCCCGGAATCGCCTGTTCCGGCAAATGCATGTCCGATCTCAGCCTTCGCTTGCTGCAGGCCACCAGCCAACTCCCCGTCTCCAGCTATTTTGACGCCGGCCTGTACCAGCGGGAGCAGCAAAAGCTGTTTGCGCGCGGCCCGCGGTATGTGGGGCATGAGCTGGCCGTGCCCAACCTGGGCGACTACTATGCGCTGCCGCAGGAGCTCGGCGGCCGCGCGCTGGTGCGCAATGCCACCGGCGTGGAACTGATCTCCAACGTCTGCCGGCACCGCCAGTCCACCATGCTGCAGGGCCGCGGCAACACCGGCAGCAACATCGTCTGCCCGCTGCACCGCTGGACCTACAACACCACCGGCGAGCTGATTGGCGCGCCGCATTTCCAGGTCGACCCCTGCCTGAACCTGAACCGCTACCAGACCAGCGTCTGGAACGGCCTGGTGTTCGAGAACAACGGCCGCGACATCGCCGCCGAGATGGCGCCGCTGGGCCACATGGCCGACCTCGACTTTTCCGGCTACCAGCTCGACAACATCCACCTGCACGAGTGCAACTACAACTGGAAAACATTCATCGAGGTCTACCTCGAGGACTACCACGTCGGCCCCTACCACCCGGGCCTGGGCGGGTTTGTCACCACCGATGACCTGCGCTGGGAGCTGACGCCCCACTATTCGGTGCAGACGGTCGGCGTGTCCGACAAGCTCGGCAAGCCCGGCACCGACGTCTACAAGAAATGGCATGACGTGGTGCTGCAGTACCGTGGCGGCGTGCCGCCCAAATACGGCGCGATCTGGCTGACCTATTACCCCAACGTGATGGTCGAGTGGTACCCGCATGCGCTGGTGGTCAGCACGCTGCACCCGCAGGGCCCGGACAAGACCCTCAACGTGGTCGAGTTTTATTACCCCGAGGAAATCTGCGCCTTCGAGCGCGAGTTCGTCGAGGCGCAGCAGGCCGCCTACATGGAAACCTGTGTCGAGGACGACGAGATCGCGCTCAGCATGGACGCCGGCCGCAAGGCCCTGATGCAGCGCGGCGACAACGAGTTCGGCCCTTACCAGAGCCCGATGGAAGACGGCATGCAGCATTTCCATGAGTGGTACCGGCGCGAGATGGGCGCCAGCAAGACCACCCAGATGTTGTGAGCCTGTCCCCTGCCCCGGCCACCCTTCACTCCTGATTTGATAGCTGCCCGCACCCGTCCGACATGGGCTGGCGGCAGTTTTTACCTGTAAAGACCCGACCCCATGCAAGCCCTCTGGATGTTGGCCGCCGCTTTTTTCTTTGCCAGCATGGCGGTCTGCGTCAAGTATGCGTCCGAGCATTTCAACAGCGCCGAGCTGGTTTTTTACCGCGGCCTGCTGGGCATGTTTTTCATGTGGGCGCTGGCCCGCTCGCGTGGCATCCCGCTGGCCACGCGTTATCCCGGCATGCACATGTGGCGCAGCCTGGTCGGCGTGATCTCGCTGGGCGCCTGGTTTTACGCGATCGCCCACCTGCCGCTGGCCACCGCCATGACCCTGAACTACATGAGCAGCGTCTGGATTGCCGCCTTCCTGGTCGGCGGCGCGCTGCTGATGGGCCTGCTGCCGGCGCGCGGCGACCGCCCGGCGATCCCGGCGGCTGGCATGACCCAGGGTCCGCTGGTGCTGACAGTGGTCGCCGGTTTTATCGGCGTGATCATGATGCTGCGGCCCACCATCGAACAAAACCAGGCCTTCGCCGGACTGGTCGGCCTGATGTCCGGGCTGCTGGCCGCTTTTGCCTACATGCAGGTGATGGCGCTGGCGCGGGTCGGCGAGCCGGAAACCCGTACGGTGTTTTATTTTGCGGTCGGCTCGGCGGTGGCCGGCGGGCTGGCGATGACGGTGACCGGCGTGTCCGAGTGGCACTGGAAGCCGGCACTGTGGCTGATTCCGCTGGGCATGCTGGCCTCGCTGGGCCAGCTCTGCATGACGCGCGCCTACAGCCTGGCCAGGACCCGCAGCGCCACGCTGTTGGTGGCCAACCTGCAGTATTCCGGCATCGTGTTCGGCGCCATTTACAGCCTGCTGCTGTTCGGCGAGCGGCTGCCACTGATAGGCTGGGCCGGCATGGCCCTGATCATGGCCAGTGGCATTGCGGCCACCGTGCTGCGTGCCCGCGCCGCGCCCGGCGCGCCGGCCGAAGAACACTGAAGCGTCCCGCACGGGCCGCCGTCCGACGCCAAGCGTCGCGCAAATCCCTTGCGGGCACGCGCCGGCGCGCGCCATACTTGGGCGTTTGTCCTGCCCGCCCCGGCCAAGCCGTGGGCTTTTTCCCCCCGAAGGTATCCCATGTACACCACCCTGATCTCTGCCGAACAGTTGCAGGCCCTGATGGCCAGCGGACAAGCCCTGCGGATATTTGACTGCAGCTTCGAGTTGATGCGGCCACAGGCCGGTCGCGAGCAGTTCCTGCAGGCCCATATTCCGGGAGCGGTGTATGCCGACCTCGACACCGACCTCAGCGCCAAACATGGCGTCCCCGGCGCCCACGGCGTGCTGACCGCCGGCGGCGCCGACCACCCGGCCTCGGGCGGGCGTCATCCCCTGCCGAACCGCGAAAAATTCGCGACCTGGCTGTCCAGCGTGGGTTTTGCCAACACCATGCAGGCCGTGGTGTATGACCGCAACGGCGCCAACTACTGCGGCAGGCTCTGGTGGATGCTCAAGTGGGCCGGCCACGAAGGTGTGGCCATCCTCGACGGCGGGCTGCAGGCCTGGCAAGCCGCCGGCGGCGAGATCGCCAGCGGCGAGGAAGCTTCCCACTTCCAGTCCAACTTCGAACTCGGCCCCGAACATGCCGCGCTGGTGGACGCCAGCCAGGTGGCCGACCAGCTCGGGCGACCCGGGCAAACCCTGATCGACGCCCGCGCGCCGGCGCGTTTTCGCGGCGAGGTCGAGCCGCTGGACCCGGTGGCCGGCCACATCCC
>PNNC01000226.1 GCA_013824015.1 Polaromonas sp. | reverse complement strand
GGGGACCCAGACCATCGGGTCGCCTTTTCTTTGCTTACTTTCTTTTGGCGAAGCAAAAGAAAGTGAGTTGCCGCCGGGCAACCCCCGGCTTGTTGGTGAACCATCAACAAACGAGAAGCCAAGGTAATTGACAGACATGGATCCCGGATCAAGTCCGGGATGACAGGGAGCAGACAGCCCCCGTCAACAGGTCAGTCGCGAACGATGAGGATGGGCAGGTGCGCATGCGCCAGCACCTGCGCCGCCACACTGCCGAGCACCAGTTTTTCGAGGCCGCGTCGCCCGTGTGAGCCCATCACGATCAGGTCGGCGCCGACGGCGCTGGCGGTCTCGAGGATGCCGCGGTAGATGGCGTGGCTCTCGACCAGGGAGGCGGTCACCGTGATGCCGGCCGCTTCAAGCGACTGGCTGGCGGCGCCGAGCGCGCCCTTGGCCTCGGCGGTCGCCGCGCCCAGGTACTGCGCCTGGCCGTAGGCAAAGTCGGTGCCGACCCCGCTGAAGGCATAAGGATCGATCACGTAGATCAGCGTCACGGCGCTGCCGAAGGCCTGGGCCAGTCCCCTGGCTTTCTCCACCGCCATCAAGGAGGTGGAAGACCCATCAACCGGCAGCAGGATGTGTTTGAACATGACCAGACTCCTTGAACTCAGGCTTCGATCTTCACGCCCTTCCAGAAGGCAATACGGCCCTTGATTTCTTCGGCCTCGGGTTTCGGGTCCGGGTAATACCAGGCGGCATCGGTGTTCATCTCGCCGTTGACCAGCAGCGAGTAATAACTGGCCTGGCCTTTCCATGCGCACATGGTGTGGTGGTTGCTGAAGGTGACATAGTCGCGGTTCAGCGCGCTCTCGGGGAAATAGTGGTTGCCTTCGATGGTCACGATATCGTCGCTTTGCGCAATCACTGCGCCGTTCCAGATGGCCTTCATGAATTTCTTTCTTGGGTTGCGTCCGCCGGCAGGACGGAAAGGGGCATACCGGCAATCTTCGCACAGTCTTCGCGGGCCGGGGGCGACGGAAGGTGCCGGCAAAAACGGAAAAAGGCGCGATGGCCAGCCATCACGCCTTTTTGTCAGGGGTGCCTTGCGGCCGGCCGGATCAGGCCATGCGCAGGTTGTTGCCCTCAACAACCACTTTGGAACCCACGGGCACCGAGCTGGACACCTCGACATTGCGGATCGAACCGTCGTTCATGCGCACGCGCACCTGGTAAACGGTGACCTTCTTCATGTTCTGCTCGATCTTGTTGCCGGCAAACGCGCCGCCAGCTGCACCAAGCACGGTCATGGCCGTCTTGCCGTTGCCGCCGCCGACCTGGTTGCCCAGCAGGCCACCGATCACGCCGCCGGCGACAGTGCCCAGACCCACCGTGGTGTTGCCAACCGCCACGCCGTTGACCTGACCCTGGCGCTGGATGGGGGTGACGGATTCGACCGTACCGCAATCAGCACAAACCACGGCTTTTGGTGCCGGGGCCTGAGCGACCACCACAGGACGCTGCTGCACCGCCGGTTTGGCAGGGGCGGTGTTGCTGGCCAGCTTGCTGGTGGTGCTGGACTGCGTCTTCGGAGCGACGACCGCCGCCTCGGTGCCGCCAGGTTGTGCATCGGAGCGGTTGACCACCAGCACACCGGCCAGTGCCATCACCGTGACACCGAGCACGGCAACGATGGCGACCAGCGCCTTGCTGTGCTGCATGCGCTGTGGGAAACCAGGCTGGGCGCCAGGCGTGGCGGGAATTTGATTGTTTGTATCCATGATGGGTACTCCTTGTAAGAGCCTCTGTTGTACCCAGTTCATGTCAACGGCGATGTAGGACGCGGTGAGATTCGTAAGTAAAGGTATGCGCAGCCCCGCGCCAGGCGTGCAGTATTGCGCACTTGCGGCCGGCTTCACCGCCGCCTCACACGCGCTTTGCAGGCGCTTTACACGCCGCCGTGCGGGTGGGTCGGGTCAATCCACAACACCTGCTCGGGCTGCTCGGCCGGCGCGATGTCGAGGTTGATGGCCACGGCCTCACCGTCGCTGCGGCACAGCACACACTCGAGCAGCTCGGTCGGGCTGGCGTTGATTTCCTGGTGCGGAACGTAAGGCGGGACGTAGATGAAGTCGCCCGGTCCGGCTTCGGCGGTGAACTCGAGCTGCTCGCCCCAGCGCATGCGGGCGCGACCGCGCACCACGTAGATCACGCTTTCCAGGTGGCCGTGGTGGTGCGCGCCGGTCTTGGCATTGGCATGGATGGTGACGGTGCCGGCCCAGAGCTTTTGCGCGCCGACACGCGCAAAATTGATCGCGGCCTTGCGGTCCATGCCGGGCGTCGAAGGCACGTTGCCATCGAGCTGGCCGCCCGGGATCACACGCACGCCGTCGTGTTTCCAGTCGGTGCTTGTCGCCGCATGGCTGTGTTGGTGAGGATGGCTGTGTCCGTGGTCGTGGCTCATGTCTGTCTCCTAATCCAGCAAGGCAGCGTACACCAGGCTGCGGAACAGCGGGCGGTAGTGATCACGCTGATTCGGCGCCTGGATCATCAGCAGCGCAAACAGGTCCTGGGCCGGATCCACAAAGAAGGTGGTGCCAGCGATGCCGCCCCAGTAGTACAAGCCGGCGGAGCCGGGCATGGACGAGATACCGGCGGCGCGGCGTACGGCAAAACCCAGACCGAATCCATAACCGGGCGGCAACACGTCGCCGGTCACCGGGATCGTGCCCAGATGATCGGCGGTCATGTAGTCCACGGTGTGCGGGCCCAGCAGCCGCGTGCCCTGCAGCTCACCGCGGTTGCGCATGAAGCTCAGGAAACGCGCGTAGTCCATGGCGGTGGACAGCAGGCCGCCGCCGCCACTTTCCATGGCCACGCGGCGGCGCGGGTCCAGCACGCGCAGCGGCACGCCACCATCGGGGTCGTGCGCAAAGGGCTCGGCGATCCGGTGGTGGTCGGCCGGGTCCACGGCAAAACCGGTCTGGTGCATGCCCAGCGGGGTGAAAATCGCCGCGCGCAGGTAGTCGCCGAGGGACTGCCCGCTGAGCACTTCGACCAGCCGGCCCAGCACATCGGTGGCCCGGCTGTACTCCCAGACACTGCCCGGCGGGTACATCAGCGGCAGCGCGGCCAGCGTGCGCGAAAACTCGGCATTGCTGCGTTCGCGCGAACCCATCTGCAACTCTGCGTATTGCCGCTGCACTGCCGCCGCGCCGAGGAACTCGTAAGTCAGGCCAGCGGTGTGGCGCAGCAGATCCTGCACGGTGGCGGGCCGCGCGATGTTCTCGAGCGTCACCTGGCCATCACGTTCCACAGCCACTTTCTGTCCGGCAAACTCGGGCAGGTGTTTGGCCACCGGATCACTGAGCAGCAGTTTGCCTTGCTCCATCAGCATCATCACGGCGACCGACACCACCGGTTTGGTCATCGAATAGATGCGGAAAATCGCGTCGCGCGGCATCGGGGTGGCCGCAGCCGGATTGAGCTGCCCCAGGCTTTCAAAGAGGGCCAGCTTGCCGCGGCGCGCGACCAGCGCCACTGCGCCGGGAAGGCGGCCGCGCTGGATGTCGGCACGCAGCACATCCAGCAGGCGCTGCAGGCGGTCCGGGCACAGGCCCAGCTCGCCAGGCGGGGCCAATGTCAATTCAGCCATGCCCGGCCTCAAGCCGCGTAACGTTCACGCGCCAGCGCGGCACCCTGGGCCAGCGCCTGCAGCTTTTTCAGCGCGATCTCGCGGTTCATCGGCGCCAGGCCGCAGTTGGTGCAGGGCAGCAAGCGGTTTTTCGGCACGTATTGCAGCGCCTTGCCGATGGTGTCGGCGATCTGCTCGGGCGTTTCAATCTCGTCGCTGGCGACGTCGATCACGCCGACCATCACGTCCTTGCCTTCGAGCAGCGCCATCAGGTGGGGCGGCACATGCGAGTGGTAACACTCGAGGCTGACCTGCTGGATGCTGCTTCTGGCCAGCGCCGGCAGCACCTGCTCGTACTGGCGCCACTCCTCGCCCAGGGTCTGCTTCCAGTCGTCGTTGGCCTTGATGCCGTAGCCGTAACAGATGTGGACGGCGGTGGTGCAGGTCAGGCCCTGGGCGGCGCGTTCCAGCGCCTTCACGCCCCAATCGGCGGCGTCCTTCATGTAGACGTTAAAAGCCGGCTCGTCGAACTGGATGATGTCCACACCGTCGGCCTGCAGCGCCAGCGCTTCCTGGTTCAGCAGCTCGGCAAACGCCATGGCCAGCTTGATGCGGTCGCCGTAAAACTTGTCGGCCACGGTGTCCACAATCGTCATCGGGCCGGGCAAGGTGAACTTGATTTTTTTGTCGGTGTGGGCGCGCAGCAGCTGCGCCTCGGCCGCATGCACCCGCCCCTTGAGTTTGAGCGCAGCCACCACCTGCGGCACCATCGCGTCATAACGGTTGTCGCGTATGCCCATCTTGACCTTGTGCTCGAAGTCGATGCCTTCGACCTGCTCGAGAAAGCCGTGCACAAAATGCTGGCGCGACTGCTCGCCGTCACCGATCACGTCCAGGCCGGCATCCTCCTGCGCCTTGATCCACAGCAGCGTGGCATCGGCCTTGGCCTGGGCGAGTTCGGCGCCTTCGGCCTTCCACTGCGGCCAGAGCTTCTGGGTTTCGGACAGCCAGGCCGGCTTGGGCAGGCTGCCGGCAATGGTGCTGCTGAAAAGTGTTCTGGTCATGGGGTCTCCTGTTGTTGATCGAAATATTGAGTTCAAGCCGTACAAAATTGCGCCGCCAGCAATTCGTAGGAGCGCCGCCGCACGGCCGGGTCGTGGGCCCAGGTGATCACCACCAGTTCCTCGACCTCCAGCGCTTCAGACAACGCACGCAATTTGTCGGCGACCTGCGCACCGCTGCCGACCAGCGCCGTGCGCCTGAGTTGTTCGGCCTGCATCTGTTCGGCCGGGCTGTACGGGCGTTGCGCCACCTCGGCCGGCGATGGCAGCGGCGCCAGCGCGCCGCGGTTACGGTCGATCTTCCAGCGCTCGCGGCTGGAGAAATAACGCCAGGCCTCTTCTTCGGTGTCGGCGGCCAGCGCCCAGACACACAGCGCAGGCTGCGGCTGCGGATGCTGCGGGCTGGGCCGGTACATCTCGCGGTAGAGGGCCATGGCTTCTTCGGCGCCCTGCCCGTCGGTGATGAAATACGCAAACGCATACGGCAGACCGTAGTGCGCGGCGAGTTGCGCGCCGTAATTCGAGCTGCCCAGCATCCACAGCGTGGGCGCGGTCGGCCCGCCGGGCTCGGCCGTCACACCCCGGCCCGGATGGCCCTCGGGCAGCGCCTTTCCACCCACCCAGGCCTGCAATTCGCGCACCTGCAGCGGGAAGTGGTCGGCGGCGCTGTGCGCCTGTGGATTGAGCAGCTGCGCGGTGCGCCCGTCCGAACCCGGCGCCCGGCCGACACCGAGGTCGATGCGCCCCGGCGCCAGCGCTTCCAGCACGCGGAACTGCTCGGCCACCTTGAGCGCCGAATAATGCGGCAGCATCACGCCGGCACTGCCTATGCGTATGCGCTGCGTGGTCGCGGCAATCGCCGCCATCAGCACCTCGGGCGCGCTGCCGACAATCGTCGGGTGGCTGTGGTGCTCGCTGACCCAGAAGCGTTCGTAGCCGAGGG
>PNNC01000174.1 GCA_013824015.1 Polaromonas sp. | reverse complement strand
TACCCGGTGCAGCGTGCCGGCCAGCACGTTGACCAGCACCGGCAAGCGGCCGACCAGGTTGAACTGCTGGAACACAAACCCGATGCCGGAACGCACCGAGCGGATGTTGGCGGCAATTTTCCCGTTGCTCTGCACCGTGCGACCATGGATCACGATGGAGCCCTGCCCGGCAGAGTCACCGGCCATCAGGCCGGCCATATGCCGCAGCAGCGTGGACTTGCCGGAGCCGGAAGCGCCTATCAGCGCCACCATTTCCCCGGGCGCAATGCTCAGGTCGATCTGTTGCAGGGCCTTGCGGCCATTGCCAAATGTCTTGCTCAGGGTATTGATCCGGATGGCAGCTTCCATGGTCTCTCCAGTGGTGTTGCCGTTGAATCTAGGGTCGCAATGTGTCGGTTTCGTGTCAGTGGCCGCCAAATGCCGCGTTTCAAGGACCGGGGCACAATCAGAACCTGTCCGAAAGTTCCAAGCCCATGCCCTACCTGCCCGCCTTCATCGCGCCCACCCGTTACACCGACCCTGCCGCCGCGCTGGCGCAGGTGCGGCTGATTTATGAGCAGCAGATCGCCCACCTGCGCGGCGCCATGCACCGCTATGTGGCGGGTGAGACCCTGCCCGGCCATGTGCGCGCCTGTTACCCCTTTGTGCGGGTGCAGACCGAAACCGTGGCCCGCGCCATCCTCGAGACACCCGACATCGAACAGCTCAGCTACGGCTTTGTCGCCGGCCCGGGCCGCTACGAAACCACGCTGACCCGGCCCGACCTCTACGGCAACTACTACCTTGAGCAGTTCCGGCTGCTGTTGCAAAACCACTCGGTGGAGCTGGAAGTGGGCACCAGCACCCAGCCGATCCCGGTGCACTTCTCGTTTGCCGAACACGACCACATCGAAGGCAGCCTGAGCGCGGCGCGCCGCATGCTGATGCGCGACGTGTTCGACCTGCCGGACCTCGCCGCGATGGACGACGGCATTGCCAATGGCACCTACGAGGCCAGCCCGGGCGAGCCGCAGCCGCTGGCGCTGTTCACCGCGGCGCGGGTCGACTACTCACTGCAGCGCCTGCGCCACTACACCGGCACCTCGCCGCACTGGTTCCAGAACTTCGTGCTCTACACCAACTACCAGTTCTACATCGACGAGTTCGTGCGCCTGGGCCACGAGGAGATGGCCAGGCCCGACAGCGAATACATCGCTTTTGTCGAGCCCGGCAACGTGGTGACGCGCCGCGCCGGCCTGCCGCCGGTGGCCGGCGACGAACTCGGCATGGCGCCGCCGCGGCTGCCACAGATGCCGGCCTACCACCTGATGCGCGCCGACCGCAGCGGCATCACCATGGTCAACATCGGCGTCGGCCCGGCCAATGCCAAGAACATCACCGACCACATCGCGGTGCTGCGCCCGCATGCCTGGATCATGCTGGGCCACTGCGCCGGCCTGCGCAACAGCCAGCAGCTCGGCGACTATGTGCTGGCCCACGGTTATGTGCGCGAGGACCATGTGCTGGACGAGGAGCTGCCATTGTGGGTGCCGATCCCGGCGCTGGCTGAAATCCAGGTGGCGCTGGAACGGGCGGTCAAGGACGTGACCCGGCTGGAAGGGCCGGACCTCAAGCGCATCATGCGCACCGGCACCGTGGCCTCGACCGACAACCGCAACTGGGAGCTGCTGCCGGGCAACCAGCCGCAGCGGCGCTTCAGCCAGAGCCGCGCGGTGGCGCTGGACATGGAAAGCGCCACGATTGCGGCCAACGGCTTTCGCTTCCGCGTGCCCTACGGCACGCTGCTGTGTGTAAGCGACAAGCCGCTGCACGGCGAGATCAAGCTGCCGGGCATGGCCAACCACTTCTACCGCGAACGCGTGGACCAGCACCTGCGCATCGGCATGCGCGCCATCGAGCTGCTGCGCGAACAGGGTTCGACGCAGCTTCACAGCCGCAAGCTGCGCAGTTTCTCGGAAGTGGCGTTTCAGTAAGACCCGGCTGCCGTCCGATTGCTATCAATACTGTAGCTGCCACCCCACGCCGTTAAAGGGCTGGAGGCCCAGAAGGCTTGTCACGTTCAACACGCCCCAGTTCTGCGCGCAGCAGCGGCAGGTGCTGCGGGTAGTCGCGCTGCATGAAGTCGACCAGGCCTTCGCGAACATGGCAGCGCAGATCCCAGTTGCGCCCGGAACTGCTTGAAGTCACCAGCAGACGCAGCTGGATGGACCCTTCACCGGCTTCGGTCACCTGCAGTTTGCACAGGCGCTGGTCCCAGTCGGGGGAAGACTCGCACAGGCGCTGGGCTTCGGCGCGCAACGGCGCGATCGGCATGCGGTAATCCACCCACAGGAAGACGGTGCCGATGATGCTGGAACTGTTGCGGGTCCAGTTCTGGAACGGGTTCTCGATGAACCACTGCAGCGGGATGATGAGGCGGCGTTCGTCCCAGATCTTGAGCACCACATAGGTCCCGGTGATTTCCTCGACCCGGCCCCACTCGCCCTGGACCACCAGCACGTCGTCGATCCGGATCGGCTGGGCCAGCGCGATCTGCAGTCCCGCAATCAGGTTGCTGAAGATGGGCCGCGCCGCGATACCCACCACCAGACCGACCACCCCGGCCGAGGCCAGCAGGCTGGCGCCAAACTGGCGCGCGCCCGGAAACGTCATCAGCATCAGCGCCAGCCCGGCCAGCAGGATGACAAACATCACGGTGCGCGCCAGCATGCGGGTCTGGGTATGAATGCGGCGCGCCTGCAGGTTGTCCTCGACATCGACCGGGTGCCGGTCGGTGACGCCGCGCGCCACGCCGCGCACCGCGCGCAGGCCCAGCCAGGTCAGGGCCGTGAGCAGCAACAGGCCATTGGCGTGGCGCACACCGCTGATCAGCGCAAGGCTGTCCGGCGCGCCTTGCCAGACGGCCTGCAGGGCAATCAGTGGCAGCAACAGCTGGGCCGGCGCCTTGCAGTGGCCGACCACTTTCGCGGCCACCGGCATGGAACGGGTGATCCGCTGCAGCACGGCCGAACCCACGCGATGCACCAGCAGGGCCAGCACCACCGCGATCACGGCCACCAGCAGCAGCCGCAGGGAGGAGTCGTCCGCCCAGGCCAGCATCTCCATCAGCTCGGGATACTGCATGGCCGGCGCCGTCAAGCCAGCCGTGGCTTGACCCGCGACGCGGCCAGCTTGGCGTTGTCGCGCGCGGTTTGCACATCGGCATCAAAGGCCAGCGCCACACCCATGCGGCGCTTGACAAAACTTTCGGGCTTGCCGAACAGGCGGATGTCCGTGTTGGGCACACGAAAGGCGTCGGCCACGCCGTCGAACACAATGCCCTGCGCGTCGACACCGCCGTAAATCACGGCGCTGGCGCCCGGGCTTTTGAGCGCGGTGTTGACCGGCAGGCCGAGGATGGCGCGGGCATGCAGCTCGAACTCGTTTTGCCACTGGGTGCACATCGTCACCATGCCGGTGTCGTGCGGCCGCGGACTGACCTCGCTGAACCAGACCTCGTCGCCCTTGACAAACAGCTCCACGCCGAACAGCCCGAGGCCGCCCGGCTTGCCGTCGTAGCCGATGCCGAGGTTGTCGGTCACGGCCTTGCAGATGTCGCGGCTTTTTTGCAGCGCGGCCGCGGCCATGGGCTGCGGCTGCCAGCTCTCGACATAGTCGCCGCTAACCTGCACATGGCCGATCGGCTCGCAGAAGTGAGTTTCGATGGTTCCATCCGCGCCCATGGCGCGCACCGTGAGCTGGGTGATCTCGTAGTCGAAATCGATAAAACCTTCGACAATCACCCGGCCGTGGCTGACACGGCCGCCGGCCATGGCGTGGTCCCAGGCTTTTTTGACGTCGTCCGGGCCGGCGATCTTGCTCTGGCCCTTGCCGGAAGAACTCATCACCGGCTTGACCACGCAGGGGTAACCGATCTTCGTATCGATGGCGGTTTGCAGCTCATCCAGCGAGTCGCAGAACACATAGGGGCTGGTCGCCAGGCCCAGGGTTTCGGCGGCCAGCCGGCGTATGCCCTCGCGGTCCATGGTCAGGCGCGCGGCACGCGCGGTCGGCACCACGCGAACGATACCGGCGGCCTCGAGTTCTTCCAGCATGGGCGTGGCAATCGCCTCGATCTCGGGCACCACCAGGTGCGGCCGCTCTTTCTCAATCAGCGCCTTGAGCTGCGCCGGATCACTCATGGTGATGGTGCGCGCATGGTGCGCCACCTGCTGGCCGGGCGCATTCTCGTAACGGTCGGTGGCGATGGTCTCCACGCCCAGGCGCTGCAAGGCAATCAGCACCTCCTTGCCGAGTTCGCCGGAGCCGAGCAGCAAAACTTTGGTTGCATGGGGGGACAGGGGGGTGCCGAAGGTGGTCATGGTGTCTGCTGCAGATGAGAGGAAGGAGGGGGAAGGCTGGACGCAGGCGCAGGCAAGCCAGCGCAGCCTGACACTTTACTTCACCCGCAAACCCGCACCGCGCTACCGCGCTTTTTGCGGTTTGCCCCTACGGGAAGGCGGCTTACCGGTTCCGGATAACAATGATTCTCATCGCCACTTTGCTGAAAGTCCTTCTTGACGAACACCGCTCCCCTGCCCGAAGCCGCACCCGCCCCCCGCAAACGCCGGCCGCCGCGCCGGGTTGAGGTCAGCCGCGTCGAGATCCTGAGCCCGGCCATGCGCCGCATCACGCTGACCGGTGCCGAGCTGGAAGGGTTTGCGCCAGCCGGGCCCGCCAGTTACATCAAGCTGATTTTTCCGGAACCGGGGCAGACCGAGCCGACCCGCCCGCTGCCCGACGGGCCACGCGCCGTGTCGATGCGAACCTACACGCCGCTGGCGGTGCGGTCGGAAACGCTGGAAGTGGACGTCGATTTTGTGCTGCACGGTGAAGGCCCGGCCTCGAGCTGGGCGGCGCAGGCGACCGTCGGCCAGGTGCTGTTTCTGATGGGACCGGGACCCGGCTACGCCGTGGACCCGGCGGCCACCCAACACCTGCTGATCGCCGACGACAGCGCGCTGCCGGCGGTCGAAACCATACTCGCCGCCCTGCCCGCAGGCACGCAGGCCCGGGTGCTGCTCGAAGTGATCAGCGAAGCCGAGCAACGCCCGCTGCACAGCGCCGCCGCGCTGGACGTGAGATGGCTGCCACGCGGCAGCGATCACCGCAGCGCCGGCGTGCCGCTGGCAAAAGCGCTGCGCGAAGGTCCGGCCATCGACGCCGGTGCACGCATCTACCTGGCCTGCGAAGCCGCGGCGATGCGCCGTGTCCGCCAGTTGCTGATCGACGAACTCGGCGTGGAGCGCAGCCGCATCGTGGGCCGTGGTTACTGGAAGCTCGATGCGGTCAACCATCCTGACCATGACTACGGCGAGGACAGTTGATCTTGGCGTGATCAACTGATTTATGCACGCTTTGGGCCTCCAGCCCATACCGGATGGGCGCAGGCAGCTATTACATTGATAGCGAACACTGCCTCACGCTGCGCCTGTGGCGTGCCTGGGGCAGTAGTTTCAACTCCCCACTCCCACCCCTAGCCCCTCCCTCGCCCCGCTGGGCGATGGAGGGGAACCTCATCTGGCCGCGTGCGCTGTGCTCGCGTGCATCAATGACAGCCTGTTGGGATTCCCGTGCAGGAAGCGCTGCGCGCTTCCTGCACTCCGGATTGAATTCGGTATCGGTCTCCGGTATTGGTCTTATCCTCCACCCGTCGGGCTGGGCCGAGGAGCGCAGCAAAAAATGGATCAGGGCGAGCGATTGTTTGAGCCGAAGGCGAGTTCGAGCTCGACCCCATT
>PNNC01000109.1 GCA_013824015.1 Polaromonas sp. | reverse complement strand
GCGCGCCGGTTCGCGTTTTGACTTCGTCACCACGCTGTTTGTGCTGGTCGGTTATGCGATCCCCGGTTTTGTGCTGGGTGTGGCGCTGCTGGTGATTTTTGGCGGGCAGTTGCAGTGGTTTCCGCTGCGCGGCCTGACCTCGTCCAACTGGGAGACGCTGAGCTGGGGCGCGAAGGTGACCGATTACCTGTGGCACATCACGCTGCCGGTGACGGCGATGGTGCTGGGCAGTTTTGCGGTGACCGCCATGCTGACCAAAAATTCCTTCCTCGAGGAAATCCGCAAGCAGTACGTGCTGACGGCCCGTGCCAAGGGCCTGGCCGACCGCCAGGTGCTCTGGAAACATGTGTTCCGCAACGCGCTGATTCCGATCATCACCGGCTTCCCGGCGGCCTTCATCGGTGCGTTCTTCACCGGTTCGCTGCTGATCGAAACGCTGTTTTCGCTCGATGGCCTGGGCCTGCTCAGTTATGAAAGCGTGATCCGCCGTGATTACCCGGTGGTGCTGGGCACGCTCTACCTGTTCACGCTGATCGGGCTGCTGACCAAGCTGGTCAGCGATCTTTGTTATGTCTGGGTCGATCCGCGTGTCAAGTTCGATTAACCCCCCCGAAGTGGCCGATGGCCGCCTGCTCCCAAGAGGTGCGCCGCTTGCGGACGGGCCAGGCACTAGCCACGGCGGCCCTGAAGAAAAAGGTCCCGCATCGGCGTCACCTGCCCGAAGGGCCTGGGGCCGGTTCCGGCGCAACCCGCTGGGTTTCTGGAGCTTTGTCATCTTCAGCGTGCTGGTGGTGCTGAGCCTGTTCGCCGAGGTGCTGTCCACCGACAAGCCGCTGGTGGTGCGTTACGAAGGCCAGACCTACTTCCCGGTGCTGCGCGACTACGCCGAAAAAACCTTTGGCGGCGATTTCGAAACACCGGCAGACTACCTCGACCCCTTCATCCGCGAGCGCATCACCCAGGGCGGCAACTGGGCGATTTATGCGCCCAACCCCTATGGCCCCAAAACCCTCAACTATTTCGCGAAACTGCCGAATCCATCGGCGCCCTCGCGCGACAACTTTTTCGGCACCGACGACCGCGGGCGCGACCTGCTGGCGCAGCTGATTTACGGCTTCCGGGTCAGCGTGTTGTTTGCGCTGGCGCTGACCGTGCTGGGTGTGGTGCTGGGCATCGCCACCGGGGCGATCCAGGGCTTTTTCGGCGGCAAGACCGACCTGGCCTTCCAGCGTTTTATCGAGATCTGGGGTTCGATGCCCGAGCTCTACCTGCTGATCATCTTCAGCGCGATTTTTTCGCCCAGCGTGGCGCTGCTGCTGATCCTGCTGAGCCTGTTCGGCTGGATGGGCCTGTCCGACTACGTGCGGGCCGAGTTCCTGCGGAATCGCCAGATGGACTATGTGCGCGCCGCGCGGGCGCTGGGCGTGAGCAACCTGCAGATCATGTGGCGCCACATCCTGCCCAACAGCATGACGCCGGTGGTGACTTTTCTGCCATTTCGCATGAGCGCGGCCATCCTGGCGCTGACCTCGCTCGACTTCCTCGGCCTCGGTGTACCGCCCGGCACGCCTTCGCTGGGCGAGTTGCTGTCCCAGGGCAAGGCCAACATCGATGCCTGGTGGATTTCGCTGTCCACCTTTGCGGTGCTGGTGCTGACCCTGCTGCTGCTGACCTTCATGGGTGATGCGCTGCGCGATGCGCTGGATCCACGCAAGGCCGAGAAATAATGGCCCCCACGCTCCGCACTGACGTGTCGTCGCTGCCCCCCGAGGGGGCTGTCCCGCCTGGGGGCGGCCCGGCGGCGGGACCGATGGCCACCCCACCTGGCACGGGTGCGCCTGCCTTGCTCGACGTCAAGGACTTGCACGTGTCTTTTGGTGGCAAGTCCGTGGTCCACGGCGTCAATTTCAGCATCGCGCCCGGAGAAAAGCTGGCGCTGGTCGGGGAATCCGGTTCCGGCAAGACCGTCACCGCGCTCAGCCTGCTGCGCCTGGTCCAGAATGCCGACATCACCGGGTCTGCAAGCCTTTTTGGCCCTGAGCCCATGTCAGCTGGACGTGACCTGCTATCAATTTCAGAGCACTCGTTACGCGGCATTCGTGGCAGCGAAATCGCCATGATTTTCCAGGAGCCGATGACCGCGCTCAATCCGCTGTTCACCGTGGGCGAGCAGATCGCGGAAGTGCTGGAGCTCAAGCAGGCCTTGAGCCAACGCCAGGCCTGGGACGCGGCGGTCGAGGCGCTGGCCGCCACCGGCATTCCCGAGCCGGCGCGCCGCGCCCGGTCGTATCCGCACCAGCTGTCGGGCGGGCAGCGCCAGCGCGCCATGATCGCGATGGCGCTGGCCTGCCGGCCGCGCCTGCTGCTGGCCGATGAGCCGACCACCGCGCTCGATGTGACGCTGCGCGGCCAGATCCTCGATTTGCTGTCGGACCTGCAGCGCCAGACCGGCATGGCGGTGCTGCTGATCACCCACGACCTGAACCTGGTGCGCAAGTTCGCGGACCGCGTCGCGGTCATGGAAATGGGCCGGCTGGTGGAGGAGGGCGCGGTGGCTGAGGTGTTTGCCGACCCGCGGCATGCCTACACCCGCAAACTGATTGACAGCCGGCCCGTGCGTGATGTCGCTGAAAACCCGCCCGATCCGGCCGCAGCGCCGGTGATGCAGGCCAGCGGACTGCGTGTGTCCTACCCGGTGCGCCTTCCGGGCGTGGCCGGCTGGTTCAAGTCCGGCGAGTTTGTGGCGGTCAAGGGCGCCAGTTTCCAGATTCCGGCCGGGCAGACCCTGGGCGTGGTCGGTGAGTCCGGCTCCGGAAAGTCCACGCTGGCACTGGCCGCGCTGGGCCTGCATCCGCACCGGGGCGAGTTGTCGGTGGTCGGCCAGCAATGGAGCACCGACGCTGCCGGCAACAAGCGCATGCGCCGGGCGGTGCAGGTGGTGTTCCAGGACCCGTTTTCGTCCTTGTCGCCGCGCATGACGGTCGAAGAGATCGTCGGTGAGGGGCTGCTGGTGCATGAGCCCGGCCTGTCCGCTGCTGCGCGCCGCGCGCAGGTCATCGCCGCGCTGGCCGATGTCGGCATGGGCGAAATCCAGTTCCCGGGTCTTTTGCAGCGATACCCGCATGAGTTTTCGGGTGGCCAGCGCCAGCGCCTGGCGATTGCCCGCGCGCTGATCGTCCGGCCGCAATTGCTGGTGCTCGACGAGCCGACCAGCGCGCTCGACGTCACCATCCAGAAACAGGTGCTGCAACTGCTGCAGAAACTGCAGCGCGAGCGGGGCCTCAGTTACCTGCTGATCACCCACGACGTCGATGTGATCCGTGCCATGGCGCACCAGGTGATGGTGATGAAGGACGGCGAAGTGGTGGAAACCGGGAGCGTGGCCCAGGTGCTGGACGCGCCGGGCCACCCCTACACGCGGATTCTTGTTGCCGCACAGCTTTGAACCGGACTATCAGTTTTGGCGAATTTTCGGGTTCAAGCGGCTTAAAACAAATTCATCAGTCACCGCGCCGTCAGCCTGCTGGTGGCAGCGGCCAGGCCCTTCGGGCACGCAAACTGCTTGCACTGCCGCGCGCATCGGGGTAGAATATGCGCTTCACGACCAAATGGGCGGGTTTTCACCGCCCATTTTTTTTGGGCGTTTGTTTTTGCAAACTGATTTTTTTGAGAAGCTGATCAAGCTACCTTCCGCACTGAATGGCCTTACACGAAACGATTGAGCAGACCGTCACGGGACTGGGTTACGAGCTGGTGGACATTGAACGTACCACCGGTGGTCTGCTGCGTGTGACGATTGATCAGCCCCAGGTCGAAGGCATGCCGGAACAGTTCATCAATGCGGAAGACTGCGAAAAGGTCACGCGCCAGCTGCAGTTTGTGCTGGAGGTCGAGGGCGCTGCGTATTCCCGGCTCGAGGTGAGCTCGCCGGGCATAGACCGCCCGCTGCGCAGCGAGAAGGATTTTCAGCGCTTCACCGGTGAACTGGTGGACATCACGCTGAAGGCGGCCATCGGCTCGGCTGCGGCGGCCGGATCGGGTGTGGCGGCCAGCCGCAAGAAATTCCGCGGCACGCTCGAGCGTGCGGCATCGGGTTGGCAGATTGTGTGGAGCGAAGAGCCCGCGGTCAAACCCGGCGTGAAGGTGAGCAAGAACAGGGTTCCCGCGCCGCTGCAGGCGATGGGTTTCACACTCGACGAAATTGCGCAGGCGCGGCTGGCGCCTGTGGTTGACTTCAAGGGGCGCCGGCCGAAAAGCCCGCCCGCAACAGAGATATAAAAAGGAAAGGCAGGCTTGTGAAATGAATCGCGAACTGTTGATGTTGGTAGATGCCATCTCGCGTGAGAAAAATGTTGAACGTGACGTCGTTTTTGGTGCCGTCGAGCTTGCGCTCGCGTCGGCCACCAAAAAGGTCTACGCCGAAGGCACGGACATCCGTGTCGTGGTGGACCGTGACAGTGGCAACTACGAAACTTTCCGCCGCTGGCTGGTGGTTCCCGACGAAGCCGGCCTGCAAAATCCCGAGGCTGAAGAGCTGGTCAGCGATGCCCGCGAGGAGATCGCCGACATCGAGGAAGGTGACTTCATCGAAAAGCCGGTGGAGAGCCTGCCTATCGGCCGCATCGGCGCGCAAGCAGCCAAGCAGGTCATCCTGCAGAAAATCCGCGACGCCGAGCGCGAAATGCTGCTCAACGACTTCATGTCGCGCGGCGACAAGATTTTTGTCGGCACCGTCAAGCGCATGGACAAGGGCGACATCATCGTCGAGTCCGGCCGCGTCGAAGGCCGGCTGCGCCGCAGCGACATGATTCCGAAGGAAAACCTGCGCTCCGGCGACCGCGTCCGCGCCATGATCATGGAAGTCGACACCACCCTGCGTGGCGCGCCCATCATCCTGTCGCGCACGGCCCCCGAGTACATGATCGAGCTGTTCCGCCAGGAAGTGCCCGAGATCGAACAGGGCCTGCTGGAGATCAAATCCTGCGCCCGTGACCCCGGTTCGCGCGCCAAGATCGCCGTGCTGTCGCATGACAAACGCGTCGATCCGATCGGCACCTGTGTCGGTGTGCGTGGCACCCGTGTCAACGGCGTGACCAACGAGCTGGCCGGCGAACGCGTCGACATCGTGCTGTGGAGCGAAGATCCGGCGCAGTTCGTGATCGGCGCCCTGGCGCCGGCCAATGTCTCGTCCATCGTGGTGGACGAGGAACGCCATGCCATGGACGTGGTGGTCGACGAGGAAAACCTCGCGATCTCGATCGGTCGTGGTGGCCAGAACGTGCGCCTTGCCGCCGAGCTGACCGGCTGGAAAATCAACATCATGACGGCCGACGAGTCGGCTGAAAAGCAGGCCACCGAGACCGACACCAGCCGCAAGCTGTTCATGGAAAAGCTCGATGTGGACGAGGAAATCGCCGACATCCTGATCTCCGAAGGTTTCACCAGCCTGGAAGAAGTGGCCTATGTGCCGATCCAGGAAATGCTGGAGATCGAGTCTTTCGACGAAGACACCGTCACCGAGCTGCGCACCCGCGCCAAGGATGCGCTGCTGACCATGGAAATCGCCAAGGAAGAAAACGCCGAGGGCGTCTCGCAGAACCTGCGCGACGTCGAAGGCCTGACGCCCGAGCTGATCGCCAAACTGACTGAAGCGGGTGTCGCCACCCGTGACGACCTGGCCGACCTGGCCGTGGATGAACTCACCGATATCACCGGCCAGTCCGAGGACGAAGCCAAGGCCCTGATCATGACCGCGCGCGCCCATTGGTTTACCGATGAGGCTGCCGAGCCTGCCGACGCCGCAGAGCCTGCAGATGCAGACCTCGCGTCC
>PNNC01000117.1 GCA_013824015.1 Polaromonas sp. | reverse complement strand
ACGATGATGCGCGCGCCGCTAGCGCCAATCGGGTGGCCCAGCGCGCAGGCGCCGCCGTTGACGTTGACGATGTCGTGGCTGATGCCGAGCTCCTTCATCGCGGCCATGGGCACCACGGCAAACGCCTCGTTGACTTCCCACAGGTCGACGTCTTTCACGCTCCAGCCGATTTTCTTCAGCAGCTTGTTGACCGCGCCGACCGGCGCGGTGGTGAACCACTCGGGCGCCTGCGCAAAGGTGGCGTGGCCAACGATGCGGGCGATCGGCTTGGCGCCCAGTTCTTTCGCGGTCGATGCACGCGCCAGCACCAGCGCGGCCGCGCCGTCGTTGATCGACGAACTCGACGCGGCGGTGATGGTGCCGTCCTTCTTGAACGCGGGTTTGAGCGTGGGGATCTTGTCGAGCTTGACCTTGCCCGGGCCTTCGTCGATGGAAATCACGGTCTCGCCGCTGCGGCCCTTGACGGTCACCGGCGTGATCTCGGCCTTGAAGGCGCCGGACTCGGTGGCGGCCTTGGCGCGGTTCACGCTGGTGGTGGCAAAGGCGTCCTGCGCTTCGCGCGTGAACTGGTACTTGTCGGCGCACTGCTCGCCAAAAGTGCCCATCGCGCGGCCGGGCTCATACGCGTCTTCCAGGCCGTCCAGCATCATGTGGTCAAAAATGCGGTCGTGGCCGATGCGGATACCGCTGCGGCCCTTGAGCAGCAGGTGCGGCGCGTTGGTCATGCTTTCCATGCCGCCGGCCACCATCACGTCGCGGCTGCCGACCAGCAACTGGTCGTGCGCGAGCATCGTCGCTTCCATGCCGGAGCCGCACATCTTGGACAGCGTGACCGCGCCGGTGCTCGCGGGCAAACCGCCCTTGAAGCCGGCCTGGCGTGCCGGCGCCTGGCCCTGGCCGGCCATCAGGCAGTTGCCGAACAACACCTCGTCGACTTTTTCGGGGGCGATGCCGGAACGTTCAATCGCGGCCTTGATGGCGGCGCCGCCCAGGTCATGCGCCGACAGGCTGGAAAAGTCGCCCTGGAAGCCGCCCATGGGGGTGCGGGCAGCGCCGAGGATAACGATGGAATCGGGGGTGGATGTGGACATGGTTTTCTCCTTGAAAAGTGATTAAACAAGCTGGATCACGGTGCCGCGCTCTTCTTCGGCGACACGCAGGATGTATTTCTGGAATTGCGGATCCTCGCCGCGCAGCAGCAGCGGCAGGGCATTGAAGAAGCTCTCGCGCTGGCACCACTCGCGCATGTAGTCGTCCCAGCTGTTCCAGCGGCGCGCCTCGACCTCGCTCATGTCTTCGTCCCAGGCGACGATGTAGGCGCGCTCGAACAGCGAGATCAGCATGTCGTAGATGATCATCGTACGTTCGTTCTGTTCGCGCGTCGGGCTCTCGAGCGGCTCGTTGGTGCGCAAGTGCAGGTCGGGGTTGGCCAGCACCACCTTGAGGAAGTCGTTGTAGGCATCGGACAGCAGCTGGTAGGCCTCTTCTTCCTCGTTGTTGCGCTCCTTGCGCTGCTCGAGCAGGAAGAAAAAAATCGCCACCGGCAGCGCCAGCGCCGTGACCACAAAACTCGCGTATTCCCAGAAGTCGCGCATGGTGCTGTCCTCAGGCTTCCTGCGCCGCGTACCTGCGTACAAAGCGGCGCTCCTGCTCGTAGGGAAACACGTCGTAGACATGGCCGGCGGCGATGCGCTGCTTGTGGCTTTGCCAGAAGGCGGCGTCCAGCAGGTCGGCATGGTGCTTCATGAAGACCTCGCGCACCGCGCTGTTGCCCAGCAGGAAGGGGGCGAAGGTTTCGGGGAACACATCGTGGGGCCCGACCGAATACCAGACCTCGCCGCTCATTTCCTCTTCTTCGTTGCGCGGCTGCGGCACCTTGCGGAAGTTGCAGTCGGTGATGTATTCGATCTCGTCGTAGTCGTAAAACACCACCTTGCCGTGGCGCGTGATGCCGAAGTTCTTGAACAGCATGTCGCCCGGGAAGATGTTGGCCGCGACCAGGTCCTTGATGGCGTTGCCGTACTCGACCACCGCGCGTTCGATCTGGCCCCGGGCCAAAGGATCGTCAACGCCGGCGTCAAACGCTTCCTGCAGGTAGATGTTGAGCGGAATCATGCGGCGCTCGATGTAGACATGCTTGATGATGACTTCCTGCTGGCCGTCACCGTCGCGGTCGCTGATCTCGAGCTGGCTGGGCGCGAACTTCTCGATCTCGGCGATCAGGCTGTCGTCGAAGCGCGCGCGCGGAAAGGCGACCTCGCTGTACTCCTGGGTGTCGGCCATGCGCCCGACCCGGTCGTGCTGCTTGACCAGCAGGTACTTGCCCTTGATCTGCTCGCGCGTCGTGTCCTTGGGCGGCGGGTAGAAGTCCTTGATCACCTTGAACACATACGGAAAAGACGGCAGGTCAAACACCAGCATGACCATGCCCTTGATGCCGGGCGCGATGCGGAAGCGGTCGGTCGAGTGGCGCAGGTGGTACAGAAAGTCGCGGTAGAACAGCGTCTTGCCCTGCTTGGCCAGTCCCAACGCGTTGTAGATCTCGGCGCGCGGCATGCGCGGCATCATGCTGCGCAAAAACTGCACATAGGCCGAGGGGATGCCGATGTCGACCATGAAATAGGCGCGTGCAAAGCTGAACAGGATCAGCAGGTCGTCCTCGCCGACCAGCATCGCATCGATCACCAGCTTGCCCGGTGTGGACTGGCCGAAGATGCCTTCGGCCTGTGCCTGCGGCGCGTCGTCGGGCGGCTGGCTGTGCAGCAACGGCAGCGCAAACGGCAGCTCGTTGAAGCCGTTGATCAGCTTGCCGACGATGTAAGCACCCTTGTTGCGGAAAAACAGGCTGGACAACACCTGGATCTGGAAGTTGGCGCGCAGCTTGACCTCGCCGATGCGCGCGCCGAGCTCGTCCACCACATGCGCCACGTCGCGCGCCAGGTCCTCGAACTCCAGCCGCAGGTCGAAGTCCCTGACCATCGCGACCAGGTTTTGCTGCAGGGTGTCGCGCTGCGGATAGTAGGCGCGGTAGGTCGGCCGCGCGGCGGGTTCGTCGTTCTCGATGTATTCGGTGCTGACCGCCGGCCGCACAAAAATGAAGTCGTTCTGGAAATAGCTGCGGTGCAGGATCGTGGTGGTCACCGAGTTGAAAAAGGTCTCGGCCAGCTCGGGCTGGTGGTGGTTCACCAGCAGGCCGATGTAATGCAGCTTGATCTGTTGCCAGACGTCCATCGGCAACTCGCCGGCCTTGAACTCGCGCTCCAGCCGCATCGAGGCCTCGCGCACGCGCAGGTCGTAAAACTCGATGCGTTCACGCTGGGCGCGCTGCTGGCCGTGCCAGTCAGCGGTTTCAAAACGGTGTTTGGCGCGCGCCGACTCGCTGCGAAACAGCTGGTAGTGCCGGTTGAAGCCGTCCATCATCGCCTTGGCGATGTCGTAGGCAAGCGGCGAGTCGAGGCGCTGCGGAAACATGGCGGCGGGCCGGGACCTAGGATTCCCGGCGTGAATCCCAGACCCGTTCCACCGCTGCCCGATACAGGTCATCGAGTTCGGCCGGGTCGGAAATGGTCATCTTCAGGTCCTGCAGCAGGCCGTCGTGCACACCGAAGGCCCAGCCATGGATGCTGACCTTCTGGCCCTTGGCCCAGGCATCGACCATCACGGTGCTGACGCAGACATTGACCACCTGCTCGATCACATTGAGGTCGCACAGCGCGTTGGCCCGCACCGCGCCGGACAGGCTGTCGAGCAACTGGCGATGCCGGTGCCGCACGTCCTGGATGTGGCGTATCCAGTTGTCGGCCAGGCCGATGCGCGCGCCGTCGAGCGCCGCCTGCACACCACCGCAGCCGTAGTGCCCGACCACCATGATGTGTTCGACCTTGAGCATGTCCACCGCGAACTGGATCGCCGACAAGGCATTCAGGTCGGAATGCACCACGATGTTGGCGACGTTGCGGTGCACAAACACCTCGCCCGGCTCCAGGCCGGTGATCTGGTTGGCCGGCACCCGGCTGTCCGAGCAGCCTATCCACATGTACTTGGGTTTTTGCTGCTTGACCAGGCTGGTGAAAAAACCGGGGCGCTCGCGCTCCATTTGCCCGGCCCAGGCGCGGTTGTGGCTGAAAAGATCGGTGATGGAAGAAGTCATGGTGCTATTGTGGCTTGTGCCGCCTTACATCGTTTCTGCAAACAGTTCGCGGCCGATCAGCATGCGGCGGATCTCGCTGGTGCCTGCGCCGATCTCGTAGAGTTTGGCGTCGCGCCAGAGCCGGCCCAGCGGATAGTCGTTGATGTAGCCGTTGCCGCCGTAGATCTGCACACCCTCGCCGGCCATCCAGGTGGCTTTTTCGGCGCACCACAGAATGACCGAAGCGCAGTCCTTGCGCACCTGTCGCACATGCTCGGTGCCCAGCATGTCGAGGTTTTTGGCGACGGTGTAGGCAAAGGACCGGCCCGCCTGCAGCGCGGTGTACATGTCGGCGACCTTGCCCTGGATTAGCTGGAACTCGCCGATGGGGGTGCCGAACTGCCTGCGGTCGTGGATGTAGGGGATCACGTTGTCCATCACCGACTGCATGATGCCCAGCGGCCCGCCGGTCAGCACCGCACGTTCGTAGTCCAGCCCGCTCATCAGCACCCTGGCGCCGCTGTTGAGGCCGCCCAGGATGTTCTGCGCCGGCACCTCCACGTTGCTGAAGACCAGCTCGCCGGTGTGGGAGCCGCGCATGCCCAGCTTGTCGAGTTTTTGCGCGACCGAAAAACCCTTCATGCCTTTTTCGATCAGGAAAGCGGTGACGCCGCGCGCGCCGAGCTCCGGCTCGGTCTTGGCGTAAACCACCAGCGTGTCGGCGTCGGGGCCGTTGGTGATCCACATCTTGCTGCCATTGAGCAGGTAGTAGCCGCCTTTGTCCTCGGCCTTGAGCTTCATGCTGATCACATCGCTGCCGGCGCCCGGCTCGCTCATGGCCAGCGCGCCCACATGTTCGCCGCTGATCAGCTTGGGCAGGTATTTCGCGCGCTGCGCTTCGGTGCCGTTGCGCTTGATCTGGTTCACGCACAGGTTGCTGTGCGCGCCGTAGCTCAGGCCGACGGAAGCGCTGGCGCGGGAGATCTCCTCCATCGCGATCATGTGCGCCAGGTAACCCATGTTGGCGCCGCCGTATTCCTCGCTGACGGTGATGCCGAGCACGCCGAGGCTGCCCATCTTCTGCCACAGGTCCATCGGGAACTGGTCATGGCGGTCGATCTCGCTGGCGCGCGGCGCGATTTCGGCCTGCGCAAACTCGCGCACCGCGTCACGCAGCGCGTCGATGTCTTCACCAAGCTGGAAGTTGAGTCCGGGCAGATTGTTCATGGCGTCTCCTTGTGGGTTTCAGTTCCGGACGTCGTCACGACCGGTGATGGTCATCAGCGTGGCGCCCAGGGTGGCGATCAGTTTTTCGCGGCCGTCGGTGATGGCATAGGCCCGGCCTTCGGTCACGGTGATGGTGCGGCCCGGCTTGATGACCTGGCCCACCATGCGAAAGCGCTGGCCCTTGGCGGGCGCCAGCAGGTTGATCTTGAATTCGATGGTCAGCACGCCGGCGCCTTCCGGCATCAGCGTGAAACCGGCATAACCGCAGGCCGAGTCCATCGCCGTGGCGACCATGCCGGCATGCAGAAAGCCGTGCTGCTGGCTCAGGCCAGCGGCCCAGGGCAGCTCGATCACGACACGGCCGGGCGCGATGTCCGCCAGCGAGGCGCCCAGGGTGCCCATCGCCCCCTGCAGCGCGAAACTGTCGCGCACGCGCGCAGCGTAGCCTGGGTCTTTCGGCTTGAATTCCGGCGCTTCCATCATGCGAGCCGCTTCTTGCGGGGCCTGGGTGCGGGCGCGGCTTTGGCCGTTCGGCTCAGCAGCG
>PNNC01000227.1 GCA_013824015.1 Polaromonas sp. | reverse complement strand
TCTCCGTGGTGATCGCCGAGATCCGTGCGTATGCCGAACCGCCGAATGTCAAATGCAACCATGTGGCCGCGCGCACCATGGAGCAGTTTCGCCGGCTCGGTGTGGCGCACAAGCTGCGCGATGCCGGCCTGCCGGCGGACTACCCGAACGATGTGGTGTTCCGCACCAGCGTGACCGGCATCGAACTCACACGCATCCCCATCCCGTGCCGGCAGGACCGCTACAGCGACACCGCGGGGCCGGACGGCTGGTGGCCCACGCCCGAGCCGCCGCACCGCATCAACCAGATTTACCTCGAGCCCATCCTGCTGGAGCACACCGCGGCCCTGCCGCAGGTCACGCTGCTCAACCGCATGCAAATCACCCGCTTCGGCCAGGATGCGGGCGGCGTCACCGCCGAGGCCAGCGACCTCGACAGCGGGGCTTCGCGCAGCATCCGTTGCCGCTACATGGTCGGCTGTGACGGCGGCAGTTCCTCGGTGCGCAAGCAGATCGGCGCCAAACTCGAAGGCACGGCGGTGATCCAGCGCGTGCAGTCCACCTATATCCGCGCGCCGCAGCTGGCCGCGCTGATCCCCGGCAAACCCGCGTGGTCCTACTATTCGATGAACCCGCGCCGCTGCGGCACCATGTTTGCGATCGACGGGCACGCCACCTGGCTGGTGCACAACCACCTCAATGCGGAGGAGCCAGAGTTCGATTCGGTGGACCGCGACCAGTCCATCCGCGACATCCTCGGCGTGGGGGCGGATTTCCAGTACGAGATCCTGAGCAAGGAAGACTGGGTGGGGCGCCGGCTGGTGGCCGACCGCTTCCGCGACCGCCATGTGTTCCTGGCCGGTGACGCCGCGCATCTGTGGGTGCCGTATGCCGGTTACGGCATGAACGCCGGCATTGCCGACGCCATCAACCTGTCCTGGCTGCTGGCTGCGCGCCTGCAGGGCTGGGGCGAGGAAGCCATGCTGGATGCCTATGAAGTGGAGCGCCAGCCGATCACGTCCCAGGTGTCGCAGTTCGCGATGGACCACGCCCAGAAGATGATCAAGGCCAGGCGCGCCGTGCCGGCCGACATCGAGGCGGCCGGTGCCGAGGGCGACGCCCTGCGCGCCGAGATCGGCCAGGAGGCCTATGAACTCAATGTCCAGCAGTTCTGCTGCGCCGGCTTGAACTTTGGCTATTTCTACAGCCACTCGCCTATCCTCACCGACGACGGTGAGGCGCCGCCGGTTTATTCCATGGGCAGCTTCACGCCGTCCACCGTGCCGGGTTGCCGCGCGCCGCATTTCTGGCTGCCGGACGGGCGTTCGCTGTATGACGCCTTCGGGCCGGGCTACACACTGCTGCGTTTTGAGCCTTCGGCCGAGGTGGCGGCGCTGGCCGCAGCGGCACAGGACCGCGGAGTGCCGCTGGCCGTGCTCGATATCGATGCCCCGGATGTGCCGCCCGCCTACCGCCACCAGCTGGTGCTGTGCCGTGCCGACCAGCATGTGGTCTGGCGCGGCGACAAGCTGCCCGCGCGGCCGGCGGAGCTGGTCGATGTCCTGCGCGGCGCAGCGCCGCCCGCGATGCGCCTGGCCGCCTGAGCCTGCGCCGCCGTCGGGGGGCAGGCCGGCAGCAGGTATAAACAGGCCATGTGTGATTCTTCCTCCCTGAGCTTCCCGCCCCAGCCGCCCGAAGTCCAGCACCTGCTGGCGCGTGCCACCCGGCTGGAGACGCCCTGCGGCGCCGGCCAGATGGTCTGGCACCGCTGGTCGCCGGCCGCGCGCGGCAAACACCGGCCGGTGGTGCTGCTGCACGGCGGCAGCGGCAGCTGGACCCACTGGCTGCGCAACATCGATGCGCTGGTGGACAGCGGGCGCGAGGTGCTGGCCGCCGACCTGCCGGGTTTTGGTGATTCGGCGCTGCCGCCCCGGGGCCGCGATGCTGACGCGCTGCCGGAGCCGGTCGAGGCCGGCCTGCGTGTGCTGCTTGGCGACGGTGCCTGCGACATGCTGGGCTTTTCCTTTGGCGGCATGGTCGCCGGGCTGCTGGCCGCGCAGTTTCCGGCGCGGGTCGCGCGCCTGGTGCTGGTCGCCGCGCCCGGGCTGGGCCTGGCCGCCAGGAACACCATCACGCTGACGGCCTGGCGTCATCTGACCGACCCGGCCGAACGCGAGGCCGCGCACCGTGGCAATTTGGCGGCGCTGATGTTGTACCGGCCCGAGGCCATCAGCGCACTGGCATTGCGGCTGCATACCGACAACACGCTGCGCGACCGCATGAAGGGGCGGCGCCTGGCCTACACCGACATCCTGGCGCGCGCACTGGTCAAGCTGCACTGCCCGGTGCACGCGGTGTACGGCCGGGAAGACGCGCTTTACCGCCAGCGGCAGGAAGCGCTGGCGCCGGCGCTGCAGGCCGCGCCGGATTTTCGCGGCATGCACTGGGTCGAAGGCGCCGGCCACTGGGTACAGTTCGAGCAGCCCGCGGCTTTTGATGCGTTGCTGCGAGCGCTGCTGGAGACCTCGCCATGAAACCCGATTGCTATCAAAATCAGAGCTGTTGCGCCTTGTCCGACATGGGCTGGAGGCCAATTTTGCTTCAAACACGAGGGTGGCCATGACGCCGCCGGCGCTGCAACCCGGCATGTCCGCGCACGCGCCGCGCCGGCCCACGGCCCGCTTCATGCTCGCGCATCCGGCGCACCTGGTCGCGCTGGGTTTCGGCGCCGGCCTGAGCCCGCTGGCGCCCGGCACCGCCGGCACCTTGTGGGCCTGGCTGGCGTTTGTGGTGATGGCGCCGTGGTTCAGCCCGGTGCAGATGGGGCTGCTGATCGCGGTGGCCAGCCTGCTGGGCTGGTGGGCCAGCACGGTGACCGCCAGAAACATGGGGGTGGCCGACCCCGGCAGCATCGTCTGGGACGAGGTCGTCGCCTTCTGGCTGGTCCTCTGGCTGATCACGCCGGCCGGACCGGTGGGCCAGCTGGTCGCGTTTGGACTGTTCCGCTTTTTCGACGCGGTGAAGTTCGGCCCCATGGCCTGGGCCGACCAAGGTTTCAAGGGATTTGGCTGGCGCGGCGGCTTCGGCATCATGCTGGACGACTTTGCCGCGGCCTTTTGCACCCTGCTGGTCATCGCCGCATGGAGGTTCTGGTGAATCCGGCATTGCTATCAAAAAATGAGCTGTCCGCCCATGATTTGTGTGGGCTGCTTGCCGATGCCATGCTCAAAAAGGGCTGGCTGCTGGCCACCGCCGAAAGCTGCACCGGTGGCCTGATTGCGGCCGCCTGCACCGACCTGGCCGGCTCCAGCGCCTGGTTCGAGCGCGGCTTTGTCACTTATTCCAATGAGGCCAAGAGCGAACTGCTGGGCGTGGATGCCGCGCTGATCGCCGCGCACGGCGCTGTCAGCGAAGCGGTGGTGCGCGCCATGGTGCAGGGCGCGATCACGCATTCGCGCGCCCAGGTCGCCGTCGCGGTCACCGGTGTCGCCGGCCCCAGCGGCGGCAGCCGCGCCAAGCCGGTGGGCACGGTCTGGTTCGGCTTCATCGTGGACGGGCAGCCTTGCAGCGAGCTGCAACGTTTTGACGGCGACCGCGCGGCCGTGCGTGCGGCCACGGTGCAGCATGCGCTGCAGCGGCTGGTGCAACTGCTGAGCTGAACAGGCATGCATACACCGGCTGCTGCCGAACTGATCGACTCGGCCACGGCCTGGCGCCGCCTGCTGGTGACGCTGGCGCTGATGACGGTGGGGGCTGCCGGCATGTACATCGTGCCGGTGGTGCTGCCGGCGGTGCAGGCTGACTTCGGCGTGGCGCGCGCCGATGCTTCGCTGCCCTACACCCTGCTGATGGTCGGTTTTGGCCTGGGCGGCATGCTGATGGGCCGTCTCGCCGACCGTTTTGGTGTGGCGCTGCCGCTCAGCGTCGGCGCGGTCGGCATGGGCCTGGGTTTCGGCGCGGCTGCGCTGTCGGGCAACATCTGGCTGTTTGCGCTCGCGCACGGCGTGTTGATCGGCCTGTTGGGCAGCTCGGCGACGTTTTCACCGCTGCTGGCCGACACCTCGCTGTGGTTTGTGCGGCGCCGCGGCATTGCGGTGGCGGTGTGCGCCAGCGGCAACTACCTGGGTGGCGCCTTGTGGCCGCCCATCATCCAGCATTTCGTCGAAAGCGTGGGCTGGCGCCAGACCTACTGGGGCCTGGCCGTGTTCTGCAGCCTGGCGATGCTGGGTCTTGCCCAGCTGATGCGGCAACGGCCGCCGGCACTCGCGCTGGCGCCGGTGACGGTCCGGGGTGTGGCCGCCAGTGACCGGCCGTTCGGCTTGCGCCTGGGCCAGGCGCAGGCGCTGCTGTGTGTGGCCGGCCTGTCCTGCTGCGTGGCGATGTCCATGCCGCAGGTGCACATCGTGGCCTATTGCAGCGACCTCGGTTTTGGCGCGGCGCGCGGCGCGGAGATGCTGTCGCTGATGCTGGCCTGCGGCATTGTGAGCCGGCTGATTTCCGGCGCCATCTGTGACCGCATCGGCGGCTTGCGCACGCTGCTGCTGGGCTCGGCCTTGCAGACGGTGGCGCTGCTGCTGTTCATCCCGTTCGACGGTCTGGCCTCGCTGTATGTGATCTCGGCGATGTTCGGCCTGTTCCAGGGCGGCATCGTGCCGAGTTACGCCATCATCGTGCGCGAGCATTTCCCGGCGGCCCAGGCCGGCGCCCGGGTCGGCACCGTGATCATGTTCACCATGGTCGGCATGGCGCTGGGCGGCTGGATGTCGGGCAAGGTGTTCGACCTGACCGGCTCCTACGACGCCGCCTTCCTCAATGGGATCGCCTGGAACCTGCTGAACTTCGCCATCGTTGTGTTTCTGCTGCGCCGTACCTTGCGGCCCGCCAAGGCCGGGGCCGCTGCCTAAGTGGCGCCGATCAGGTGGGCCTGCAGCCCGCGCCGCGGCGCGGGCCCGACCGGCGGCGCATAACCGAGCCTGGCCCACATCTGCACCGTGTAGCGCGGTGGCGGCGCCTGCAGCAGCGCGTGGATGTCGGCATAAGGCTGTGCCTGCTCGGGGTATTCCTGCAGCGCCTGCGACAGCGGTTGCATGACCAGCCCCTGCGCCGTCGCCGCCAGTTGCGCGCGCACATAGGCCCGGCCGGCGTTCACCTGGATGCTGCGTGTGTTGCCCTCGGTCACCATCCAGAAAAACGCCGGCGTCGCGGCGATCTTTGCATTGAAGTCCTTGATCTGCCCGGTGGTGGCCGCGTCGTCCGGCGCCGGCGCCTTGCTGCGGTCGAACAGGCCCAGGGCCGTCAGCGCGCGCACCATGGGCGTGTTGATGCTCAGGCCGTCGCGGTGCTCGGCGATCTCGCGCGGGCCGACACGCAGCACCCTGAACGATTCCAGGATGGTGCGCGGCGTCACCAGCTCGATGCGCCAGGCTTGCATGGCAATCGCGCGGTGTTTTTGCAGCAGATCGGGCTGGGCCGCTCCGGCAAAACCGGTGCGTACCGGGTGCGGCGCGACACTGGCCGCGATGGCCTGCAGCGCGCCGGCGGCGGGCTCGCGCGGCTCATAGGCTTCGCGGTTGGTGTGGCGATGCAGGATCTGCGCAAACAGCGGGTCCGGCTTGACGGCGGCATCCGCGGTCAGGCGAATGCGGGCAACCGGCCGTGGGTCCAGCGCAACCGGGCCGAACTCGCCCTGCGGGAACAGCGTGATGTCGGCGCGCAGGCCCTTTTGCCGCGCCGCGATGTCCAGCAGCTCCAGGAAGGTGCCCTGGCTCATCATGATCTGGCGCGACAGCGGGTCGGTTTCGGGCAACAGGCGCGTCAGGTCGCAATACAGCGTGATCTCGCCGGGCTGGCGCAGGTCCACCAGCCAGGACTGCAGGTTGTGCGAATGCGGCGCCAGAATCGCGTAGCTGAGGATCCAGCGG
>PNNC01000078.1 GCA_013824015.1 Polaromonas sp. | reverse complement strand
GGCCACGCCGCACACCTTCGATGCCGGCCACGTCGCCATGCACCACCAGACCGTAGGCCCGGCCGGCCAGGTGTTTCGGGTAGTCCCAGCCCTTGAGTTCCAGCGCCTTCGCCACGGCCGGCTTCTTGCCCTGGGTGGAGGTCGGATCCGGGTTGCCGCCGTCGGCGCAGACCAGGCGGTCGATCATTTGTTTGAGCGGCCCCGGTGACTGGTACCAGTAGACCGGCGTCATGATGATGACCGCGTGCGCGGCGGTCCAGCGTTCGTAAATCTCGTTCATCCAGTCGCCGGTCTGCCCCAGCGAATGGTTCGGGTAACAGCTGCAGGGCCAGTGGCACAGCGGCATCGCGGTGGAGACGCAGCCCTTGCACGGGTGAATGTTGAGGTGATAGCTGGACGTCAGCAGGCTCAGGTCGAGCACATCGACCGCCATCTTTTCCTTTTTGAGCACCTTCTGCGCCCACTCGACCATGCGGAAGGTTTTGGAAATTTCACCGGGGCAGGTGCCGTCGTTGCGCGAGGACCCGCAGATCAGCAACACGCGTGACGGTGTGGACGGTTTTTTCCAGGCCACCGCCGCCTGCTTGATGCGGCGTTTCGCCTCCAGCCATTCCACCGACAGCTGGTAATCAGGATCCGCGTAGCCGCGCCCGGCCCGGCGCGTGAGCGGCGCCTTGCGGCCTTCCTGGTAAGCGTCCCAGGCAATCTGCTCGACCCGCGAGATGGCGGCGGCCTCGGCCTGGAAGGCCGGGTCCATGAAGGACTGCATGAAACGTTCGTGGAATGTGCTGCGCGACAGAACGGCCGGCGCCTGGCCTTTGCGGATATCGGTCATGGCCCCAGTGTAGGCAGGCCCACGGACGCCAGCAGCGGCTTGGGGCGCCGTCCTACGCAGCTTCCGGAAGATGTCGCCATGGCGCTGACCAGGCCGCCACTGCTACAAAGTTGATAGCTGCATCCCCATGCGGGACATGGGCTGGCGAGCTTTTTCTTCGAAGATCAGGGTTGCAGCGCCTGCCACACCCGGGCCGCCGTCAAGGGCATCTGCAGACGCGCAGACTGCGCCGCACCACCGGCCCGTGCCAGTGCGTCAGCCACCGCATTGACCACCGTGGGCCCGGCGCCAATCGTGCCGAGTTCACCCACGCCCTTGACGCCCAGCGTATTCGTCAGGCAGGGCGTGGACTCGTCCATCTCGGTGCGGAACGGCGGCGTGTCTGCCGCGCGAGGCGCGGTGTAGTCCATCAGGCTGCCGGTCACCGGCTGGCCGGTCTCGCGGTCGTACACCAGGTGTTCGTAGAGCGCCTGGCCAATGCCCTGCACCGCGCCGCCGTCGAGCTGGCCGCGCACAATCATCGGATTGACCACGCGGCCCACGTCGTTGACCGAGGCATAAGCCACCACCGCCACCTGGCCGGTCTGCGGGTCGATCTCGACCTCGCTGATGTGGCAGCCATTGGGCCAGGACGGCCCGGTTGCCGCGGTGGTCGAGTCCATGAAGATGCGCTGGTCGCCCTGGCGCGCCGCCAGCGCAAAAAGGTCGATGGCCAGGTCGGTGCCGGCCACGCTGAAGCTGCCGTCGGCATAAACGATGTCCTCTGCTGCGGCTTCCAGTTCCCTGGCCGCAAGCTGCTTTGCCTTGTCTATCGTGCGCTCCGCGCCCACACGCACAGCCGAACCGCCGGTGAACAGCGAACGCGAACCGGCGCTGCCGAAGCCGTCGCCGCGGTCGGTGTCACCGAGCACAATGCGCACTTTTTCAGGCGGCACGCCGAAGGCATCCACCACCAGTTGGGTCAACGAGGTCAGGATGCCCTGGCCCATGGCATTGACCGCCGAGAACACCTCGATCACGCCGTCGTCGGCACGCACCGAAAGCGTCACGCGTTCTTCGAGCGCGTTGCCGCCGGTCCACTCGAGAAAAGTAGAGATGCCGAGGCCGCGCAGCAGCCCGCGCTGTTTCGATGCGGCGGCGCGCGCCTCGAAGCCGGTCCAGTCGGCCAGCGCCAGCGCCTGGTCCATCACCGATTCGAATTGCCCGCTGTCATAGACCTGGCCCATGGGGTTTTTGTAGGGCATTTGCGCCGGCGTGATGAAGTTGCGCCGGCGCAGCGTGATGCGGTCGATGCCGGTCTGGCGCGCGGCTTCGTCCATCAGCCGCTCCATGATGAAGATGGCTTCAGGCCGGCCGGCGCCGCGGTAGGCGCTGGTCGGCGCGGTGTTGGTCAGCACCGCGCGGAAATGAAAGTCGATGGTCTGGATGTCGTACACGCTGGTCTGCACCCAGGGGCCGATCAGCAACTGGATCGCCGCGCCGGCGCCGGTCGGGTAGGCGCCGACATTGGCCAGCGAGGCCAGCCGCAGCGCCAGGATTTTGCCGCTGGCGTCGAGCGCCAGCTCGGCATGGCTTTGCAGGTCGCGGCCGTGGGTGCTGGACACAAACTCCTCGCTGCGGTCGGCCACCCACTTGACGGCACGCTGCAGCTGGCGCGCGCAGAAGGCCACCGCCACGTCCTCGGGGTAGACGCCGGTTTTCATGCCGAAACCGCCGCCGACGTCGCCGACAACCACACGCACCGCTTCCTTTTCGATGCCGAGCGCGTCACACACCGAGTTGCGCACCCCCGAAGGCATTTGTGTGCTCATGCGGATGGTCAGGCGCTGGGTCGCGGTGTCAAAACCGGCCAGCACCGAGCGCGGCTCCAGGCTCAGCGCCGCCAGCCGCTGGTTCACGATGTCGAGCCTGACAACATGGCGGGCGGCGGCAAATGCGGCCGCGGTGGCGGCCGCATCGCCGTAACGTGTCTCGGCCGCGATGTTGTCCGGCGCCTCGGGGCACAGCGCGGGCGCGCCGTCGGCCATCGCGTCACCGACATCGACCACCATCGGCAGCTCGTCATAGTCCACCATCACCGCCTCGGCCGCATCGCGCGCCTGGCGCAGGCTTTCGGCCACCACCGCGGCCACCGGTTCGCCGACAAAACGCACACGCTCGTGGGCCAGGGCCCGCCGCGGCGGCGTGGCGCAGGGGCTGCCGTCGGCGCGCTTGAAACCGCCGATGCCGGGAATCGGCTTGACACCGGCGGCCACCAGGTCGGCGCCGGTGACGATGGCCAGCACCCCGGGCATGGCCCGCGCCGCGGCCGTGTCCACCGAGACAAGACGCGCATGGGGATAGGGCGAACGCACAAAAAACAGATGGCTCTGCGCCTGCAGCGTCACGTCGTCGGTGAACTGGCCGGCGCCGACCAGCAGGGCATGGTCTTCGAGGCGGCGCACCGCCTGGCCGCTGCCGAAACGGGCCGGCTGGCCGGTGCTCGCGTGGGAGGATGTTGTCAAGAAATGCCCCTTTTTTTTGCAGAAGCCGCGGCGCCGCTGGAAATGGCAGCGGCCGCGGCGCAGGATGTTGGATGCCACTATAAAGGCATGGGCCGCAGCCTGCAGCCGCCCGAATGCCCCACCCTGCGACACGCCTTGCGCGATCACCGACAATCGGGGCATGCCCCTACCTTCTCCTCCCGTTCGCCGCCACAGCAACAAGGCCAACAACGAGCTGCTGATCAAAAGCGCGCTGTGCGTGCTGATCGGCCTGGCCGTGCTGGTCTCCCCCCACTTCATCAAATCGCCCGGCATGCAGGGCATCGTCGCCGGCGCATCGCTGGTCGGCTGGTTCGCGCTGGTGCTCGGCCTGGCTTTCGGCGGCCTCTGGCTGCGCCGCAAGCTGGCCCGCAGCCACGGTCCGGCCGGTCCCCGCTAGCCCTCGCCCTGCTAGCAAATCAGTAGCTAAAGCGCCTTTCCAGTCAAGGGCTGGCGGCCCGTCTGACTCCAAACATGAAACAGCCCCGGGGATTATTTTTTCATCCGGCCATCTGGCATGCTGTCCTACAGGCGTGCAGTGCAATCCCTTGCGGCGCACACGAGGCACGCGCGGGAGACTGGTCTGGTGAACCCGATGAACCTTTCAGGCGATCCGCGTTACGGATCGACGCCCTCCCCAAAAATTCAATACCGTATGGCAGTCAAGGCATATATTGTTGAAGACAACGACCTGATCCGTGACAACCTGGTGGAGACCCTGACCGAGCTCGCAGGCATACGTACCGTCGGTCATTCCGCCACCGAAGCCGGGGCCTGCTCCTGGCTGGAGCAGCACCCCCGCGATTGGGACCTGCTGGTGGTCGACCTGTTCCTGGAGCAGGGCAATGGCCTGGGGGTGCTGAGGAAATGCCAGCAGCGCAGCGCCGTGCAGAAAGTGGTTGTGTTGTCCAACTATGCGACCGACGATGTCCGCAGCCGCTGCCTGGCCTGCGGGGCGGATGCGATTTTTGACAAGTCCACCGAGCTGGACCTGTTCATCGACTACTGTTCCGCAAGCCACTGACGCTGGCGCTGGCCGGGGCGGTCAGCCCACCGTCACCTCGATACGCCGCGGCCGTGCCGCCTCCGCTTTCGGGATGCCCAGCCGCAGCACACCCTTGTCGAGTTTGGCGTCAATCCGCGACGGATCGAGCTCCCGGCTCAGCGTGAAACTCCGGCGGTACAGCGGGTTCAGGACCTCGCCGTAAATCAGCGCCATCTCGCCGCCCACCGGCGCCTCGGCCGCACCTTCGATCACCAGGCTGTCGCCGTCGACACGGACCGTCAGGCGGTCTTTCGATACACCCGGCAGATCGGCCATCACGGTAAAACCGGCGTCGTCTTCAAAAATATCCACGGGCGGCATCACCGCCGTGACGTGTTCGCTGGCGCTCCCGGCAGCCTCGGCAGGGCTGCCACGCCCGGTCCGGGCCAGCCCGCTGGCGCCATGGTTCTGGGTCAACACTGTGTCGGTAGTCATCACATGCTCCTTGTTGCGGGGTTGGGACGGATTCAGTGGATCTGGATCTGGCGCGGTTTCGACGACTCGCGGCGCGCCACGCTGACGCGCAGCAGGCCATCGCGGTAGTGCGCGCTGATGCGGGCCGGATCGGCATCCTCGGGCAGCGGAATCACGCGCCGGAAGCTGCCCTGGAAACGCTCGCGCGCATACACCGTCACCTTGTCGCCGGCAGGCCGCTCTTCCTTGCGTTCACCAGCCACCACCAGCAGGCCCTTGTCCACCGTGAGTTGCAAGGCGGCCGGGTCCAGCCCGGGCGCCAGCGCCAGCACCTCGATGGCATCCGGCGTGCTGCCGACATTGATGACGGGAAAGCTGCTGCGCGGCAGCGCGCGTATGCTGCTGGCGCCGCCAGGCTGGAAGGCGCGTTCGACCTCCTGCTGCAGGCGACTGAGCCCGGCGAAGATATCGCCGTACAGGTTCAAACCGTTCATGATGACGATCTCCTTTCTGAAAATCATGAAGCGATGTTTCAGGGGAAGGACCGGAAGCGGCCAAGCCCCTGACGGCAGGGACATATTGGCGCCGGGCGGGCTTTCAAGAGGCCGCTGCAAAAATTTCCGGGCCCGTGCCCGGACGCGGTTCAGGCCTCGCGCGGCGGGCGCGGAATCTTCTTGAAGCGGACCAGGCGGTCGGTCTCGATGCGGTCCTTCTTGACCTGCCGTTCGGCATCGAGCAACTGGCCGGCGGCCAGCCAGGCGGCAAATTCCTCCGGCGTCTCCAGCGTGATGCGGCCCAGCGTGGCGGCGCGGAATTCGTGGATCACGATTTCCGCGGCCTTCTGCAGGTTGATGCGCCCCTTGCCGAGCACCGCGCCGCGCTTGCGGCCTATCGCTTCAAGCAGTTGCTCGTCGCTGATGCCGGGCGGCAGCTCGACCTTGTAACGCGCCTGCAGCGCCGCCGGGTAATGCTTGATCAGGTAGTCGAGCAGTTCCAGCGCGACTTCTTCCTCATTGAAGGCATTGCGGCCGATGGCGCCGCTGGCCGCCAGGTTGTAGCCGCTTTTGGCAACGATGATGCGCGGCCACAACATGCC
>PNNC01000197.1 GCA_013824015.1 Polaromonas sp. | reverse complement strand
TGCGGTGGACAGCTACCAGCGTGAAACGCTGGAACGCTCGGTCGAGACGCGCCTGTCTTTCCTGAAGTTTGCGTCCATCCACAACATTTCGGCGATCAAGCGCCAGGGGCTGGGCCCGGTCTGGAAGTCCATTGTGCAGGCCCACGCCTCGGCCAACCGCAAGATGTCCACCCCGGTGCTGACCCGCCTGCTGCTCGAAGCCGTGCAGTTCCAGAGCCCGCAGCGGGCCGGCATGTTCCGCCCCAAACTGCGTTATGCCCACCAGGGCGGCATGAACCCGCCCATCATCATCGTCCACGGCAATTCGCTGGAACATGTGACGGACGCCTACAAACGCTTCCTCGAAGGGCGCTTCCGCAAGGAGTTCGACCTCGTCGGCACCCCGCTGCGCATCCAGATGAAATCGTCGAGCAACCCTTTCGCCGACAAAGATACGGCATAAACCTACGTTTGCGCCCGATGGCGTGTGGTAAGGTGAAGTTCTATCAACTCTTGAACACGGAAAATATCGTGAGCAATAACAAAGGTCAGCTGTTGCAGGACCCGTTCCTCAACACTTTGCGCCGTGAGCATGTGCCAGTGTCGATTTACCTCGTCAACGGCATCAAGCTTCAGGGCCAGATCGAATCTTTCGATCAATACGTCGTGCTGTTGCGCAACACCGTCACCCAGATGGTCTACAAACACGCGATCTCGACCATTGTTCCCGGTCGGGCCGTCAATTTCGCTGCGGCTGAAGCTCCGGAAAGCCCAGCCAGCTGAGGCCCCTGGACACTCCCCCGACCTCGCCCCCCCTGGCCATCCTGGTCGGGGTTGATCTGGGCGGTCCCCATTTCGATGCCGGCTTGCAGGAGCTGGGCCTGCTGGCCCAGACTGCGGGCCTGCAGCCGGTTGCGCGCGTGGTCTGCAAACGCCGCGCGCCCGATGCCGCGCTGTTCATCGGCAGCGGCAAGGCCGACGAAATCAAGATGCTGGCGCTGGAAACCGGCGCCAGCGAAATCCTGTTTGACCAGTCCCTGAGCCCGGCCCAGCAGCGCAACCTCGAGCGGGTGCTGGGCCTGCCTGTCAACGACCGCACCCTGCTGATCCTCGAGATTTTCGGCCAGCGTGCGCGCAGCCACGAGGGCAAGTTGCAGGTCGAGCTGGCCCGGCTGCAATACCTGTCGACCCGCCTGGTCCGGCGCTGGTCCCACCTGGAGCGGCAAACCGGCGGCGCCGGCGTGCGCGGCGGCCCGGGTGAGAAACAGATCGAGCTCGACAAACGCATGATCGGCGAGTCCATCAAGCGCACCAAGGAGCGCCTGACCAAGGTCAAGAAGCAGCGGCAGACCCAGCGCCGCCAGCGCGAGCGGCGCAATGCCTTCACCGTGTCGCTGGTGGGTTACACCAACGCCGGCAAGTCCACGCTGTTCAATGCGCTGGTCAAGGCGCGTGCCTACGCGGCCGACCAGTTGTTTGCCACGCTGGACACCACTACCCGGCAGCTCTACCTCGGCGATGCTGCGCGTTCGGTGTCGCTGTCCGATACCGTCGGCTTCATCCGCGACCTGCCGCACGGCCTGATCGATGCGTTTGCCGCCACCCTGCAGGAGGCGGCGGATGCCGACCTGCTGATCCACGTGGTCGATGGCGCCAATCCCGACCATCTGGAGCAGATCGAGCAGGTACAGCGCGTGCTGGCGGAAATCGGCGCAGCCGATGTGCCGCAGATTCTGGTGTTCAACAAGCTCGACGCCCTTGAAAAGTCACGCTGGCCGCTGCAACTGAGTGACAGTTTCGAGGTCAAGGACGCGTTTTCCGACACCGGCAAACGCGTCGAGCGTGTGTTTGTCAGTGCGCAAAGCGGCGAGGGCCTGCCCTTGCTTCGCGAGTTGCTGGCCCGTCATGCCGCGCTGCCGCCCGAGGAAGATACCCCCCAAATCAGTGAGGCTGTCGCGTGATTGGGCACAATGTCGGAGTAATGAAAAAAATGAGCCTGATTCCATGAACCTGAACCCTGTGCTACAGACGCTGACAACCCTGCCGGCCCGAATGGGGTCGCGCCTCCGGGGAATGTTCAACCTGAACGACCCGCGCTGGGGTCGCGACGACGACAACAAGTCTGCCGGGGACGACAGCAAGCCGGAAGCCGGGCCGAACGAGCCGGCGCCGGCCCGGCCACCCGCGCCGAACCGTCCGCCACCGCAAGCGCAGGGCCCAAACCAGGGTCCGCCCGACCTCGATGAACTGTGGCGCGATTTCAACCGCAAACTCGGCGGCCTGTTTGGCGGCAACAAGCCCGGCCAGCGGGCCCGCGGCACCGGCGGCATGGGTGGTGGCGGTGGCAATGGCGGCCCCGGCAGTTTCCAGCCCGACATGAAAAGCGCCGGCATTGGCGTGGGCCTGATCGCCGCCGTCGCCGTGCTGATCTGGCTGGGCACCGGCTTTTTCATCGTGCAGGAGGGCCAGCAGGCCGTCATCACCCAGTTCGGCAAGTACAAATCAACGGTCGGTGCGGGTTTCAACTGGCGTCTGCCTTACCCGGTGCAGCGCCACGAGATGGTGGTGGTCACCCAGATCCGCTCGGTGGACGTGGGGCGCGACACCATCATCAAGGCCACTGGCCTGCGCGAGTCGGCGATGCTGACCGAGGACGAAAACATCGTCGAGATCAAGTTCGCCGTGCAGTACCGGCTCAACGATGCGCGTGCCTACCTGTTCGAGAGCAAGGACCCGGCCGGCGCCGTGGTGCAGGCCGCCGAGACCGCGGTCCGCGAAGTCGTCGGCAAGATGAAGATGGACTCGGCCCTGGCCGAAGAGCGCGACCAGATCGGGCCGCGCGTGCGGGTGCTGATGCAGACCATCCTGGACCGCTACAAGGTCGGCGTCGAAGTGGTCGGCATCAACCTGCAGCAAAGCGGTGTGCGTCCGCCCGAGCAGGTGCAGGCCTCGTTTGACGACGTGCTCAAGGCCGGCCAGGAGCGCGAGCGCGCCAAGAATGAAGCCCAGGCCTATGCCAACGACGTGATCCCGCGTGCCGTGGGTTCCGCATCGCGGCTCAAGGAAGAGTCCGAAGCCTACAAGGCCCGCATCGTGGCGCAGGCCGAAGGTGACGCGCAGCGCTTCCGCTCGGTGCTGACCGAGTACCAGAAGGCACCGCAGGTGACCCGCGACCGCATGTACACCGACGCGATGCAGCAGGTCTACAGCAATGTGACCAAGGTGCTGGTCGAGTCCAAACAGGGTTCCAACCTGCTGTACCTGCCGCTCGACAAGATCATGCAGCAGTCGGGGGCGAACGGCGCCGCTGCCGCTACCGATGCCGCCGTCTTGCCAGGCGCTGCCAGTGCCCCGCCGGTGCCCGGCGTGCCGGCCAGCACCGTTGATTCACGCGTTCGGGATGCAGCACGCACCCGTGACCGCGAAACCCGCTAAGAGGAACAGATCGTGAACAGAGTCGGATTTATTGCCTCGTCGCTGCTGGTGTTGCTTGCGCTGGCCAGTTCCATGTTGTTTGTCGTCGATCAGCGCCAGTTTGGCGTGATTTATGCGCTCGGACAGATCAAGGAAGTCATCACCGAACCCGGGCTGAACTTCAAGTTGCCACCGCCTTTCCAGAACGTCTCGTACATCGACAAGCGCCTGCTGACGCTGGACAGCACCGACGCCGAGCCGATGCTGACCGCCGAGAAGCAGCGTGTGGTGATCGACTGGTATGTGCGCTGGCGCATCACCGACCCGTCGGAATACATCCGCAATGTCGGGCTGGACGAGCGGGCAGGGGCCAACCAGCTCAACCGGGTGGTGCGTAATGCCTTCCAGGAAGAGATCAACAAACGCACCGTCAAGGACCTGCTGTCGCTCAAGCGCGAGGCGCTGATGACCGACGTCAAGACCGAGGTGTTGCAGGTGGTGCGTGGCGCCAAACCCTGGGGTGTGGACGTGGTCGACGTGCGCATCACGCGGGTGGACTATGTGGAAGCCATCACCGAATCGGTCTACCGCCGCATGGAAGCCGAACGCAAGCGTGTGGCCAACGAGCTGCGCTCCACCGGCGCGGCCGAAGGCGAAAAAATCCGCGCCGATGCCGACCGCCAGCGCGAGATCACGATTGCCAACGCCTACCGCGACGCCCAGAAGATCAAGGGTGAGGGCGACGGCCAGGCGGCCTTGCTCTACAACGAGGCCTTTGGGCGCGATCCGCAGTTCGCCCAGTTCTATCGCAGCCTGGATGCCTACAAGGCCAGCTTCGCGAAGAAAAGTGACGTGATGGTGATTGATCCGTCGTCCGATTTCTTCAAGGCCATGCGCGGTTCCGGCGCAGGCGCGGCGCCGAAAAAGTAAGCCTCTTGGACAGCGGCACGCTCTGGCTCGCGCTGGCCTGCCTGCTTGTCCTGGAAGGCCTGTTTCCCTTTCTGTCGCCCGGCGGCTGGCGCCGCATGTTCGAGCAGATCCTCACCATGAGCAACGGGCAGATCCGTTTTTTCGGGCTGTGCAGCATCCTCGCCGGCCTGGCGTGGATAGCTTTTCTGCTCTAGTCCCGGTTCCTGCATCCCAGCTATTTGCGCCTGCATCGCGCATTGGGCCGCCGGCACGCCGAAAACCGCTCCCAAGCCCGGTAAAATCCTGTTTTTAACAGCGCACGATAAATACATGCCCGCCTGGTCGTCATCATGGCAATTGCCGGATCAAATTGCCGATGTCCTGCCCTCCGAGGCGCGCCACATCGAGGAGCTGCGCAGGCTGTTTCTGGACACGGCGCGCAGCTATGGCTACGAGCTGGTCATGCCGCCGCTGCTCGAACATCTGGAATCCCTGCTCACCGGCACCGGTGAAGCGCTGGACCTGCAGACCTTCAAGCTGGTCGACCAGCTGTCCGGCCGCACCCTCGGCTTGCGCGCCGACACCACACCGCAGGTGGCGCGTATCGATGCGCACCTGCTCAACCGCCAGGGCGTGGCCCGCCTGTGTTACTGCGGCCCGGTGCTGCACACCCGCGCCGACCGCCCGCATGCCACGCGCGAGCCGCTGCAGTTCGGCGCCGAAATCTACGGCCACGCCGGCCTGGAAGCCGACCTGGAAGCGCAACTGCTGGCGCTCGAGGGCCTGAATGCCGCCGGCGTCACCGAACTGTCGGTCGACATGGCCGATGTGCGCATTGTCAGCAGCCTGCTGGCCGGCGCCAAGGTCAGCCCGGCCATGCTGGCGCGCATCCATGCCGCGCTGGCGGTCAAGGATGCCAGCGAACTGTCCAGCCTGATGGCCAGCCTGAACGGCGAGTTGCCGGCGGCGGCGCGCGCGGGCCTGCTGGCGCTGCTGCAGATGTATGGTGACGAGCAGGTGCTGGTCGAGGCCGAAAAAGCCTTCAAGGCGGTGCCCGAAGCGCTGAAGGCGCTGCAACACCTCAAATGGCTGGCCACCCATGTGCAGGCGCTGGCCGGCCCGGTCCGCATTGCCTTCGACCTGGCCGACCTGCGCGGTTACGCGTATTACAGCGGCACCCGTTTTGCGATTTATGGCCGCGGCCAGCGCGACGGCGGGCAGGGCGCGGAACTGGTGCGTGGCGGCCGTTACGACGAGGTCGGCGCGGTGTTCGGGCGCAATCGCCCGGCGGCCGGTTTCAGCCTGGACTTGAAGGAACTGGTCAGCGTGCTGCTGCCCAAACCCCTGCGGCCCGCCATCCGTGCGCCGTGGGGCGAAGATGCCGGCCTGCGCGCCGCGATTGCCCGCTTGCGCGCCGGCGGCGAAACCGTGGCCTGCGTGTTGCCTGGCCACGAACATGAAGTCGACGAATTCGATTGCGACCGCGAGCTGGTCAGCCTGGCCGGCCAGTGGCAGGTCCGGCTGCTGGCCAAAGCGCCGGCATGAAGGCCGCGCCTGCATTTCCCATCCATTCTTAACGAGTAAACGAAGATGACAAAGACAACTGCCGCAT
>PNNC01000016.1 GCA_013824015.1 Polaromonas sp. | reverse complement strand
GTCAACGACGGTGCCTGCGCCTTGCTGATCGCCAACGAGGAGGCCGCGAAGCAGAACGGCCTCACGCCACGCGCGCGCATCGTTGGCATGGCGACGGCCGGCGTGCCGCCGCGCATCATGGGCATCGGCCCGGCGCCGGCCACCGAGAAGGTGCTGGCGCTGACCGGCCTGAGCCTGGCGCAGATGGATGTGATCGAACTCAACGAAGCGTTTGCCGCCCAGGGCCTGGCGGTGTTGCGCCTGCTGGGCCTGCAGGACGACGACGTGCGCGTCAACCCGAACGGCGGCGCGATTGCGCTGGGCCATCCGCTGGGCGCCTCGGGCGCGCGCCTGGTCACCACCGCGGTGAACCAGCTGCACCGCACCGGCGGCCGCTACGCGCTGTGCACCATGTGTATCGGCGTGGGCCAGGGCATTGCCGTGGTGATCGAGCGCGTTTAAAGCGACATCGACGGCCGCAGCGCCATCGCCGCGCGCCAGCGCAGCAGCTCCGGGTGCTGCTCGCCGGGCTTGAGCTTGACGATGCGCGCAAAATCCACCGCCACCACGGCAGTGATATCGGCCAAACTGAACTGGTCGGCCGCGACGAACTCGCGGCCGCGCAGGCGTTCATCGAGCAGCGTGAAAAAATTCTGCACACGCGCCAGCCCGCGCCGGGCGAGTTCGGGAATCTGCGGGTAGTCCACCGGCCCGGGCAGGGCGCGGTTGGCCATGCCCGGCGAGCCGTTGCGCAAACACTCGGCAATCGCCAGCAAGCCCTCGAACTCCATGCGCCACTGCCAGCTCGCGATATCGGCTTTCTCGAGCGCGCTGCGGCCCAGCAGCGGCGGCTCGGGGCAGTGCGCTTCCGCCCAGGCGGCAATCGCGGCGTTGTCGGTGAGCATCACGCCTTCATCGGTGCGCAGCGCCGGCACGGTGCACTGCGGATTGATCCGTCGGTAAGCCTCGCCCAGCTGTTCACCGGCGCGCAGGTCCACCTGCACGGTCTCATGCGCCAGGCCCTTTTCAGCCAGCAGGATGCGGGCGCGCCGCGGGCTGGGGGCGCTGGCGCAGTCGTACAGGGTGATCATGACGGCGCCAGTTTGTCCTGGGTGTGGGTATCGAAGTCGCTCGCGTCGTGGCGCTCATGCAACTGGCTGGCCGGTTCACCCCAGGTGCGGTTGACCATGCGTCCGCGCCGGGCGCCGGGACGTTTGGCAATCTCGTCGGTCCAGCGCAGCACGTGGGTGTAAGCCTGCACCTGCAGGAACTCGCCGGCTTCGTACAACTGTCCCTTGACCAGCGCGCCGTACCACGGCCACACCGCCATGTCGGCGATGGTGTAGTTGTCGCCCGCCAGGTAGGGCACCTCGGCCAGGCGGCGATCCAGCACATCGAGCTGGCGCTTGACCTCCATCGCGTAACGGTCGATCGGGTATTGCATCTTGCTTGGCGCATAGGCGTAGAAGTGGCCAAAGCCGCCGCCCAGAAACGGCGCACTGCCCATTTGCCAGTTCAGCCAGGACAGGCACTCGGCGCGCGCGGCGCCACTGGCGGGAAAAAACGCGCCGAACTTCTCGGCCAGGTACTGCAGGATGGCGCCGGACTCGAACACCCGCTGCGGCGTGGCGCCGCTGCGGTCCACCAGCACCGGGATCTTGGAGTTGGGATTGGCGGCCACAAAACCACTGCCGAACTGTTCACCCTCGTGGATGCGGATCAGCCAGGCGTCGTATTCTGCGCCGGTGTGGCCCAGCGCCAGCAGCTCCTCCAGCATCACCGTGACCTTGATGCCGTTGGGCGTGCCCAGCGAATACAGCTGCAAGGGATGGCGACCGACCGGCAAGGCCTTGTCGTGGGTGGGGCCGGAAACCGGCCGGTTGATGTTGGCGAAGCGGCCGCCGCTGGCCGCCGGCGGGGTCCAGATGGCGGGGGGTGTGTAGGCAGAGGTGTCGTTCATCAGGCGCATGTTGCCTGAGTTTGCCGCGGCCTGCACAAACTGCACTTCTGCTGGGCTTTGCGGGGAGGCAAGCGCTTGCGCCGGGCTGCTTTTTCCACCAACGGGAAAACTGATTTCCTCTGTATTTCTTGAAGCGTCGGGGCGGCTGCGGCACATTAGCGCCAGACGTTATGAACAAGGAGACAACATGACAGTGCGCATCGGATGGATAGGTTTGGGACGTATGGGCGAGGCGATGGCCAAGCGCCTGGTCAAGGCGGGTCACGCGGTTTATGTCTGGAACCGCACCGCGTCCAAGGCCGCACCGCTGGCCGACGCCGGTGCCAGCATCGTCGGCAGCAAGCAGGACCTCGCCGGTTGCGACATCGTCTTTACCATGGTCTCGACCACCGACGACCTCAAGCAGGTGCTGTTTGACGAGGGGGGGCTGGTGGCCGGTGCCACCAGGCCGCGCATCGTGGTCGACAGCTCCTCGATCTCGCAGGAAGGTTCGGCCGAGATCCGCGCGCGCCTCGAAGCCATGGGCGTCGGTTACCTGTGTTCACCGGTGTCGGGCAACGCCAAGGTCGCCAAGGCCGGCAAGCTGCTGCAGGTGGCCTCCGGCCCCCAGGCGCTGTACACCGAGGTTGAGCCCTACCTGCAGGCGATGGCCCGCAAGGTGATGTGGGTAGGCGAGGGCGAGCTGGCCCGCATCTGGAAAATCGCCCACAACACCATGTTCGGCGTGATCATCCAGAACCTCTGCGAAATCACCGTGCTGGCCGAAAAAGCCGGCATTCCGCGTCACATCTTCCTCGAGAGCATCAACGACTCGGTGCTGGGCTCGATGTACACCAAATACAAGACGCCGATGTTGACCAACCTGACATTCGACCAGGTGACCTTCACGCCCAAGCTGCTGCTCAAAGACATGGACCTGGGCCTGGCCGCTGCCCGCGCGCACGGCGTCGCGATGCCGTCCGCCGCGGCCACGCGCGAGTCGGTGGCGCGTTTGGTCGGCCGCGGCCACGAGGACATCGACTTCGCCGTGCTGCTGGTGGAAACCGCCAAAGACGCCGGCCTCGAATTGAAGTCTGAGAACAGGAAAATGAGCGACGGACTGGAAAGCTGATCCATGCACGCGCTTTTCATGCCGTTCGCCCGGAGCCTGTCGAAGGGTCCGACAAGCTTCAACAGGCTCAGCCCGAACGGAGCGTGGTTGTGAACCGAATCCTGATCAAGGGCGCCACCATCGTCACCATGGATGCGCAGGGCGACCTGCCCGTCGGTGACATCCTGGTGACCGGCGACACGCTGACAGAAATTGCGCCGCATCTCCATGCCGATGATGCAGAGGTGGTCGATGCCAGCGGCCACATCATCATCCCGGGCCTGATCAATGCCCACATGCACACCTGGCAGACCGCGCTGCGCGGGCTGGCCGCCAACTGGACGCTGCTCGAGTACTTCAAAAAGATGCATGCCGGCCTGGCCACGGTGTTCACGCCGGACGACCTGTACATCGCCACGCTGGCCGGATCGCTGAACCAGCTCAATTGCGGCACGACGACGCTGGCCGACTGGTGCCACAACAACCCGACGCCAGCGCACAACGACGCGGCGATTGCGGGGCTGCTGGCCTCGGGCATACGCGCCGCGTTTTTTCATGGCACACCCAAACCCGATCCGCAGCCGGGCCAGCAACCGTTCTGGGAAGTGCCGCATCCGCGCGCCGAGATCGAGCGCCTGCTGAAAAACCATCAGGGACAGCCGCTGCTGAGCGTCCAGGCGGCGGTGCTGGGCCCGCATTATTCGACGCTGGACGTGGCCATGCATGACTTCGCCATGGCCAAAGAGCTGGGCCTGATCGCCTCGCTGCACCAGGGCGGTGGTGCGGCGCGCACGCCGGACGGCTGGGAAAAACTCGAAGCCGCCGGTCTGCTCGGCGAACACGTCAACATCGTGCACGGCCATGCGCTGGACGATGTGCAACTCAAACGCTTCTGCGAGCTCGGCATGAGTTTTTCGGCGGCGGCCGAAGGCGAGATGACCCAGGGCCACGGCCACCCGCTGACCGGCCGGCTGCGTGCCTTCGGCCGCGCGCCTTCGCTGGGCGTGGACCTCGAAAGTGTCATGAGCGGCGACATGCTGTCGCAGGCGCGCATTGCGCTGGGCATACAGCGATCGCTGGACAACGTCGCGCACCGCGAAGTCCACGGCACGATTCCCCCGACCTCGACCATCACGACGCGTGAAGCGCTGTCCTGGGTCACGGTCGAAGGCGCGCGCATGCTCCGGCAGTCGCACCGCATCGGCTCGCTGGCCGCCGGCAAGCAGGCCGACCTGGTGCTGATCCGCGCCAGTGACCTCAACATGCAGCCGGTGCACGACGCGGTGAATTCGGTCGTGATGCAGGCCTCGCTGGCCAACATCGACAGTGTGATGGTGGCGGGGCGCTGGAAAAAGCGCCATGGCCGGCTGCTGGATGTCGATCTGGCGCCGCATCTGGTGGCGCTGCAGGCATCCGGAGAAAAAATCGCGAAGGCTTTGGCGCTATAAAAACCATAGCTGTTGGCCCCTATTGGTAAAGGGCGGAGACCCTTTTTTATTCATAACCCAGGAGACAAACCATGAAAAAACTGATTCTTGTTGCCGCGGGCCTGCTGGCCGTGGGCGGCGCGCTGGCCCAGGCCGCTTATCCCTCGAAGCCGATACGCTTCCTGGTCCCGTTCACGGCCGGCAGCGGTACCGACCTGATCGCGCGCACCGTGGCCGACACCATGAGCAAAAGCATGGGCCAGACCATCATCATCGAGAACAAGCCCGGCGCCGGCGGCACCATCGCCGCCAGCCAGGTCGCCAAGGGTGAGGCCGACGGCTACACCGTGCTGGTGCACTCCTCGGGCCATGCGCTGAACCCGGCGATCTACAGCACCATCGGTTACGACACGCTCAAGGACCTGAGCGGCATCACGCCGCTGGCGGCCCTGCCCAATGTGCTGGTGGTCAATCCCGCCAAGGGCTGGAAGTCGGTCGCCGACCTGGTCGCTGCGGCCAAGGCCAAACCCGGCCAGCTCAACTACGCCTCGGCCGGTGTCGGCAGCGCCACCCACCTGAACGCCGAAAAATTCCGGCTGCAGGCCGGCATTCAGGCCCTGCATGTGCCGTACAAGGGCACCCCCGAAGCCATGACCAATGTGATCGGTGGCAGCAACGACTGGTTCTTCGCGCCGCTGGCCTCGGCCCTGCCGTTGGTCAAGGACGGCAAGCTGCAGGCGCTGGCGGTCAGCACGCCGGCGCGTTCACCCGCGCTGCCGCAGGTGCCGACCTCGGTGGAAGCCGGCGTGCCCGGTTCCGACTACACCTTCTGGGTCGGCATGATTGTCGCCAGCAACACACCCGCGCCGGTTGTCAAACGCCTGCATGAGGAGGCGCTCAAGGCCCTGGCCCATCCCGAGGTCAAGGAACGCATGAACAAGCTTGGCGCCGATCCCTTCCCGATGACGCCCGAGGCATTTAATGCCTTCATCCGGGCCGAGGTCGATGCGGCGGCCGTGATCGCCAAAGCCGCGAGCCTGAAAGGCCAGTGATGGGCGTGCTGCATGTGGCCGGTATAGGCAAGATGGGCCTGCCGATGGCCGGGCATTTCCAGGCAGCCGGCCATGCAGTGACGGTCAGCGACCCGGGCGAGGATCGCCTGCAACTGGCGCGCAGCCTCGGCCTGCAGGTGGCAGCCGATTCCGGCGTTGCGATGGCAAGCGCCGACATGATTTTTTCCTCCTTGCCCCATGATGCCGCGCTGCGCCAGGTGGCGGCGCAGGTGGCGCAGTCCGCGCGGCGCGGGGCGATCTACATCGATACCAGCACCGTGTCGCAGCAGGCCTCGGCCGGGGTGGCGCAGCCGCTGGCCGACGCGGGTGTGGCCTGGCTGCGTTGCACGGTGTCGGGTAACAACAAGATGGCCGAGGCGGCGCAGCTCACGGTGATGGCCTCCGGGCCGCGCGCGGCTTATGACGCAGCGCTGCCTTTGCTCAAATTG
>PNNC01000214.1 GCA_013824015.1 Polaromonas sp. | reverse complement strand
TTGCAGCGGCGCGCGCAACTGGGTTTTCCAGCTGGCGCGCAGTGAATGGTCCTGCAACTGCGGAAACAGCGTGTCCACATCACGCAGCCAGCCCGACCACAGGCTGCGCACGTCGGCGATCAGCGCCACCGCCTGGCCGACGCGGTCTTCCAGCAGCTCGGCCGAGGGGATTTCCCCGGCGTCGTCCGATTTGCCCAGCGGCAGCTTGCCCTGGAGGAAAAACGCCTCCAGCGCGTCGCAGAGCTTGACCTTGTTGGCCAGGCTCAGCTCGATGTTGATGCGTTCGATGCCGTCGGTGTACTCGGCCATGCGCGGCAGCGGAATCACCACGTCCTCGTTGATCTTGAAGGCGTTGGTGTGGCGCGAGATCGCCGCGGTGCGCTTGCGGTCCAGCCAGAATTTCTTGCGCGCGTCCGGGCTGATGGCAATGAAACCTTCGCCGCGCCGCGAATTGGCGATACGCACGACTTCCGAGGTGGCGCGCGCCACCACGTCGGCGTCGTCACCGGCGATGTCGCCGAACAGCACCATCTTGGGCAGGCCGCCATGGGTTTTGGACTTGGTCGCATAACCGACCGCTTTCAGGTAACGGTCGTCCAGGTGTTCGAGGCCGGCCAGGATGGCGCCGCCGCGCTTTTGCTCGGCGAACATGAAGTCCTTGATCTCGACAATGCTGGGCACCGCGTCCTTGGCGTTGCCAAAAAACTCCAGACAGACGGTGCGGGTGTGCGCCGGCATGCGGTGCACGATCCAGCGCGCGCTGGTGATCAGGCCGTCGCAGCCTTCCTTCTGGATGCCGGGCAGGCCGCTCAAGAACTTGTCGGTCACGTCCTTGCCCAGACCCTCCTTGCGGAAGGTGTTGCCGGCAATGTCCAAGCGTTCGGTGCGCAAATGGGTCTTGCCGTCGGCCTCGAAATATTTCAGTTCAAAACTGGCTTGTTCGGCATCATGGATCTTGCCGAGGTTGTGGTCCAGCCGCGTGACTTCCAGCCACTGGGCCTCTGGCGTGACCATGCGCCACGAGGCCAGGTTGTCCAGCGCCGTGCCCCAGAGCACGGCCTTTTTTCCACCGGCATTCATCGCGATGTTGCCGCCAATGCAGGAGGCCTCGGCCGAGGTCGGATCGACCGCGAAGACAAAACCGCCGCGTTCGGCCGCATCGGCCACGCGCTGGGTCACCACGCCGGCCTCGGTCCAGACCGTGGCCACCGGATGGTCTACGCCCGGCAGCGTCACCATCTCGACCTCGGTCATGGCCTCGAGTTTTTCGGTGTTGATGACCACCGATTTCCAGGTCAGCGGGATCGCGCCGCCGGTGTAGCCGGTGCCGCCGCCGCGCGGAATGATGGTCAGGCCGAGTGTTATGCAGCCCTTGACCAGGCCGGCCATCTCGGCTTCGGTATCTGGTGTGAGCACGACAAACGGGTATTCGACGCGCCAGTCGGTCGCATCGGTCACATGCGAGACACGCGACAGGCCATCAAACTTGATGTTGTCTTTCTGCGTCAGCTTGCCGAGCTTGCGCGCGGTCAGGCGGCGCAGGTCGTACATGTTTTCGAAGGACGTGGCGAAATCCGCCACCGCCCGGCGCGCTGCATCCAGCAGTTCGACCACGATGGCGTCGCGCTGGCTGTCCTGCTCGGGGGTGCGGCGTTTTTCGACCTCGCCCAGGCGATGCTGCAAGGCCTCGACCAGCAGGCGGCGGCGTTTCGGGTTGTCCAGCAGGTCATCCTGCAGATAGGGGTTGCGCTGCACCACCCAGATGTCGCCCAGCACCTCGTACAACATGCGCGCCGAACGGCCGGTGCGGCGTTCGTCGCGCAGCAGGTTCAGCAGGTCCCAGGCGCGTGCGCCCAGCAGGCGGATCACGACCTCCCGGTCGGAAAACGAGGTGTAGTTGTAGGGGATCTCGCGAATGCGGGCTGCGCCGGGGCCGGCCTCACCGGCCAGGGCGCTTAACTTTTGAAGGGATTCAGGAGCGTTCATCGTGGGAGGCCGGGTGCGAAAAAGGCCTGCGGGGCCTGGGTCCGGCGTGTTGCCCCTATGTTACCGCAGCGCAACATTCACAGAAGCGCGCGTGCAGGCCTTCGTGGAAACCCGCTTGTCGGGAAACTGTCACACCGTTTAAATCGAACTGTCATAAATCGTTCGTAAACTCGGCGCTTTATTTGTCCGAACACCCGTTCCATCCAGGAGTCCTCATGAAAAAATGCTTGTCAGCCATCGCCCTGGCGGCCTGCGCACTTGTTGCGCCCGTCGCCAGCCACGCCCAGACCGAAGTCCAGTGGTGGCATTCCATGGGCGGCGCCCTCGGCGAGTGGGTCAATGACCTGGCCAAGGATTTCAACGCCAGCCAGAAGGATTACAAGGTAGTGCCGACCTTCAAGGGCAGCTACGCCGAGTCGATGACGGCCGGTGTGGCCGCCTACCGTGCTGGCAACGCGCCGCACATGATCCAGGTGTTCGAGGTCGGCACCGCGACCATGATGGCTGCCAAGGGCGCCACCGTGCCGGTCGGCAAGGTGATGGCTGACGCCGGCCTGAAATTCGATCCCGCCGTGTATGTGCCGGCGGTTTCGGGCTACTACACCGCTCCCAACGGCCAGATGTTGAGCTACCCCTTCAACAGCTCGACACCGGTGTTCCACTACAACAAGGACGCCTTCAAGGCCGCCGGCCTGGACGCCGAGAAACCGCCGACCACCTGGCCTGAAGTCGCGCTGGCCGCGGCCAAGCTCAAGGCTTCCGGCCACAAGTGCCCGTTCACCACCAGCTGGATCAGCTGGACCCAGCTCGAGAGCTTCTCGGCCTGGCACAACGTGCTGTACGCGACCAAGAACAATGGCTTCGGCGGCACCGACACGCGCCTGTCCTTCAACAGCCCGCTGCACGTGCGCCACATCGAAAACCTGGGCAACATGGCCAAGACCGGCCTGTTTGTCTACAAGGGCCGCGAGAACAAGGCGGACGCCACCTTTGTGTCGGGCGAGTGCGCGATGATCACCGGCTCCTCGGGTCTGTCCGGCAACGTGAAACGCAACAGCAAGTTCGGCTACGGCATCGGTACGCTCCCCTATTACCCCGATGTGCAGGGCGCGCCGCAGAACACCGTGATCGGCGGCGGCAGCATCTGGGTGATGTCGGGCAAAAAGCCTGAGGAATACAAGGCCGTGGCCGCCTTCCTGAACCATCTGTCCAAGCCCGAAGTGGCAGCCGCCAGCCACCAGCGCACCGGTTACCTGCCGGTGACCAAAGCGTCATTTGACCTGACCGAAAAATCCGGCTTCTACAAGCAAAATCCGGGTTTCGACGTGTCGGTCAACCAGATGATCCGCAAGACCACTGACAAGTCGCGTGGTGTGCGCCTCGGCAACTTCGTGCAAATTCGCACTATCATCGACGAAGAACTCGAAGGCGTGTGGCAGGGCAGCAAGCCGGCCAAACAAGCGCTGGACAATGCGGTCAATCGCGGCAACGAGCAGCTTGAACGCTTCCAGAAAGCCAACAAGAGCTAAGCCGAAAAAAGGTCTTGCGAGACCTGTTTAGTGACTTGATAGACCCGCAGCCCGCGCCAAACAAGCTCGGGCTGCTTTTATTTTTATAGCAAGGTATGGAAAAGAGAGTCCTCTTCAAATCGTCCTGGCTGCCCTGGGTGCTGATCGCTCCGCAGATGGCGATCATCCTGGTCTTCTTTTTCTGGCCGGCCGGCCAGGCGCTGTACCAGAGCGTGTTGCAGGAGGACGCTTTTGGCTTCAGCAGCGAATTCGTTGGCCTGGACAACTTTCGCCGCCTGTTCGGCGACCCGGCCTACCTGGACTCGTTCCGTGTCACGGCGATCTTTTCGGCGCTGGTGGCTGTCGGCGGCATGTCGCTGGCGCTTCTGCTGGCGGTCATGGCCAACCGGGTGGTGCGCGCTGCCGGCATCTACAAAACGCTGCTGATCTGGCCTTACGCCGTCGCCCCGGTGGTGGCCGGCGTGTTGTGGCTGATGATGTTTGCCTCGCCCTATGGCGTGATCCGTTATGCCCTGATCGAGATGGGCTTTGAGTGGAACCATGTCCTGAACGGCAACCACGCGATGGCGCTGATCGTCATGGCGTCGATCTGGAAATACATCTCCTACAACTTCCTGTTTTTCCTGGCCGGCCTGCAGTCGATCCCGCATTCGTTGATCGAGGCCGCCACGATTGATGGCGCCACGCCCTGGAAGCGCTTCTGGAGCATCGTCTGGCCGCTGCTGTCGCCGACGACCTTTTTCCTGCTGGTCATCAACGTCGTGCACGCCTTCTTCGAGACCTTTGCCATCGTCGACGCCGCCACCAGCGGCGGCCCGGGCAAGGACACCTCGATCCTGGTCTACAAGGTGTATTACGACGGCTTCAAGGCCATGGACATCAACGGCTCGGCCGCGCAGTCGGTGGTGCTGATGGTGATCGTCGTGGTGCTGACGGTGGTCCAGTTCAAGTTTGTCGAGAAAAAAGTGCACTACTGATGTTGCCCCCACGCTCTCTCACTTCGTGTAAATCGCTGCCCCCCAAGGGGGCCAGGGCCTGCCTTGGGGCGGCCCTGCGGAGACCCTCATGATCGAACGCCATCCCATCCTCGACTTCGTGTCGCACGCCATCCTCATCCTCGGGGTGGTCATCGTCTTCTTCCCGATTTACGTCACCTTCATCGGTTCGACGCAGACGGCGCAGCAGATCAATGCGAGCAACCCTATCTCGCTGCTGCCCGGCACCAACTTGGTCGAAAGCTACCGCTTCGCGCTGTTCGGCGGCAAGACCGAGGCCGGTGCCACGGTCTCCCCGGCGCTGCCGATGATGGGCATCAGCCTGGCCAGCGCCCTGATCATCGCCATCGGCAAGATCGCGATCTCGCTGCTGTCGGCCTTTGCCATCGTCTACTTCCGCTTCCCGTTCAAGAACCTCGTGTTCTGGATGATTTTCGTGACGCTGATGCTGCCGGTGGAGGTGCGTATCGGCCCGACCTATGAGGTGGTTTCCAACCTGGGCCTGCTCAACAGCATGTCGGGCCTGACGATTCCCTTGGTCGCGTCAGCCACCGCCACCTTTTTGTTCAGGCAGTTTTTCATGACCGTGCCCGACGAGCTGGTCGAGGCGGCACGCGTCGACGGCGCCGGACCGATGCGTTTCTTCAAGGACGTGCTGCTGCCGCTGTCCAAAACCTCGATGGCGGCGCTGTTCGTGATCCAGTTCATCTACGGCTGGAACCAGTACCTGTGGCCGCTGCTGGTGACCACCGATGAATCGATGTACCCCATCGTGATGGGCATCAAGCGTCTGATCTCAGGTGAGGCCTACGTCGAATGGAACGTCGTCATGGCCACCGCGATCCTGGCCATGCTGCCGCCGGCGATTGTGGTCATCCTGATGCAGAAATGGTTCGTCAAGGGCCTGGTCGATACCGAAAAATAAGAGAACGTTATGGCTTCAATCCAACTCAAAAACATCGTCAAGAAGTACGGCAAGGGCAAGGCCGAGCTGCAGGTGATCCACGGCGTCAATGCCGACATCGCGCATGGTGAGTTCATCGTGATCGTCGGGCCCTCGGGCTGCGGCAAGTCGACGCTGCTTCGCATGGTGGCCGGCCTGGAAGAAATCTCCGGCGGCGAAATCTGGATCGGCGACCGCGTGGTCAACCAGCTCGAGCCGGCCGAGCGCGACATCGCCATGGTGTTCCAGAACTACGCGCTGTACCCGCACATGAGCGTGTTCGACAACATGGCCTACGGCCTGAAGATCAAGAAGATGCCGATTGACGAGATCAAGCAGCGCGTCGACAAGGCCGCCGGCATCCTGGAACTCGGCCACCTGCTGGACCGCAAGCCGCGCCAGCTCTCGGGCGGCCAGCGCCAGCGTGTGGCCATGGGCCGCGCCATCGTGCGCCAGCCCCAGGTGTTTCTGTTCGACGAGCCGCTGTCCAACCTGGACGCCAAGCTGCGCGCCCAGACCCGGCTGGAAA
>PNNC01000030.1 GCA_013824015.1 Polaromonas sp. | reverse complement strand
GATGGATGCGACCAAGGGACTGGCCGCCGGCCTGGCCCGGGACGCGGTGAAAACCGCCACCGGCATGGCCCGGGGCATGGCCGATTCGGCCGGCAAGACCGTGACCCAGGGCGCGCGCTCAGCCATGAACTCGGCGCTGCGCAGCGCCCAGGCCTGGCCGACGCCGGCCGCGGCGGCGGCGTCGCGTGCGAAGCCGAAAGCCAGGGCGCCGGCGCGCAAGACGGCGGCCGGCAAGACCCCCCGAAAACCGGCGCGTTGACGGACGCGCCGTGATGCGGTGAGGGGGCGGGCAAGCGGCAGTTTCCTTTTATTCATTTCTCATCCGGGACCCCATGAAGCTTTTTCCCTACGGCCACGCCACCCATCCGCAATGGCGCATGGCGGCCGGGCTGGTGCTGGCCCAGCTGCGTGCGCACATGGCCCTGCCCGCGTATGCAAGCGCGCCCACGCTCGGCCTGCTGTACATCACCGATCACTACGCCGGCCAGGCCCGGGACATCCTGGACTTCATGAGCGGCGAATTGCCCGAAATCACCGACTGGGCGGGCACGGTGGGCATTGGCATCGCCTCCAACAATGTCGAATACTTTGATGAACCGGCGCTGGCCGTGATGTTGTGCGGGCTGCCGAGTGACCAGTACCGGGTGTTCTCCGGTGTGTCGCCGCTGCCGCCCGCACACGCCACCCACTTCAAGGCGCACACCGCGCTGGTGCATGCCGACGCCGGCACGCCCGACGTGGCGGAACTGATCGCCGAGATGGCCGAGCGCACCGGCAGCGGCTATGTGTTTGGCGGACTCGCGTCCAGCCGCAGCGAGGTGGTGCAGTTCGCCCTCAGCGGCAACGGCAATGTCAAGGGCCACGGCGCGGCCGGCGGCGTCTTCAGCGGCGGCCTGAGCGGCGTCGCTTTTGCGCAGGGCGCGGCGCTGATGTCGCGGGTGACCCAGGGCTGCCAGCCGATTTCCGGCGAGCATGAGATCACCGCCTGCGACGGCAATGTGGTCACCGCCCTGGATGGCGGCAGCGCCCTCGACGTGATGCTGGCCGACCTGGGGGTCTCGCTGGAGCAGCCGCGCGAAGCGCTCGACAAGGTGCGCATGACGCTGGTCGGACTGCGCAGTGAGGACGCCGGTCTGCAGGACGGCCGCATCCGGCGCCCGGGCCAGTTCGGCGCCGACGTGGTGGTGCGCCACATCATCGGCCTGGACCCGGCGCGCAGCGGGATTGCAGTGGCCGACATGCCGGCGGTCGGCATGAAGCTGGCTTTCTGCGAGCGCAATGCCGAAGCTGCGCGCGCCGACCTGGTGCGCGTCTGTGCCGAAATCCGCGAGGAGCTGGAGCCGGAGGAACTGCCGCTGGAAGTCGCCAATGCGCTGAGCGGAGAGCATGCCGACGCGGCGCCGCATCCTGCGCGCCGCATTGCCGGCGCGATTTATGTCAGTTGTTCAGGCCGCGGCGGGCCGCATTTCGGCGCACCCAGCGCCGAGCTGCAGATCGTGCGGCGCGCGCTCGGCGACGTGCCGCTGGTCGGATTTTTTGCCGGCGGCGAGATCGCGCGCCATCACCTCTACGGTTACACCGGCGTGCTGACGGTGTTCACCGCGCCCGCTGCCTGAGCCGGGCTGGCGTGCAGCGCGTGGCCCGCCTGCGGCCTGGCAGTCGCCCCGCGTCCGCCGTGGCGGTGACAATGCCTTCTGTTTCCTGAAACCCATGGAGTGAGCATGAGCAAGGCCCTGCGATTGTCCGAAAAATGGTTCCAGCGTGGCCTGTGGCTGGTGGCCTTTGTGTTTGCCGCCTTCCTGATCGGCCTGGGCGGCACCGTGGTGGGCGACCTGCCGCAGGTCGAGCGCAGCCTGGGCATGGACGACTTCCTCGAGCAGCCCGCCGCAACGCAGCTTCGCGAGCGGATCAAGGCCGACGAGCGCGCCGGCCGCGAGGCGCAGGAGGCGCTCGAGCAGGCCCGCCTGAGGCATCGGGTGGCCCAGGCCAATTCCCGCACCGCCAGCGAAACCTTCAGCAACTGGCTGGCCACGCGGCGCGCCACCGAGCGGGCCGACCAGGACCCGGAGCTGCTTGAACGCACACGCGCGCTGGACAGCCTGAAAGCGGCTGAACGGCAGGCGCTGGCCGCGATGGAAGCCCAGCAGCAAAAGGCCCTGGATGCCAGCCAGGGCGCAGTGCGCACGCGGGACAGCCTGGCTGAACTGGAGCGGGTGGCACAGGACAAGTGGCAAAGCGCCCAGCGCGCCCAGGAACTGCGGGTGTTTCTGTATCGCCTGGCCCTGACCCTGCCGCTGCTGGCGGCGGCGGGCTGGCTGTTTGCGAAAAAGCGCAAAAGCACCTGGTGGCCTTTTGTCTGGGGCTTCATCTTTTTTGCGCTGTTCGCCTTTTTTGTCGAGCTGGTCCCCTATCTGCCCAGTTACGGCGGTTATGTGCGTTACATCGTCGGCATCCTCATCACGGTGCTGGTCGGACGACAGGCGATTGTTTCGCTGAACCGTTACCTGGAAAAGCAGAAACTGGCCGAGCAGTTGCCCGATGCGCAGCGCCGTGAAGAGCTCAGTTACGACACCGCGCTGACCCGGCTGTCCAAAGGTGTGTGCCCGGGCTGCGAACGCGCGGTGGACCTGAAAAACCCGACGATCGATTTTTGCCCGCATTGCGGCATTGGCCTGTTCGATCACTGCGGCGTCTGCAGTGCGCGCAAAAGCGCGTTTGCCAAGTTCTGCCATGCTTGTGGCGCGGGCAGTCATGCGCCGCTTGCCGCGCCGCGCGACGCTTGATTTGTGCCGGGTGATGCGGCGCCCCGTCCTTGCCGGGGTCCGGCTACGGGCCTACGTTGCCCGCCCGTTGGCGCCTACGGTTGTTTTCAGGCGAGGCCCCACAGTAGGTTGACCCCACAACCAGGTAGCCTCACCATGAAGACACAACTCCGCAACCATATCGCCGCCATGTTTCTGTGGCTGCCCGCCGCCAGCGTCATGCTGGCTGTGCCCGTCAGCGCGCTGGCGCAACCGGCCCAGCCTGAGCTGCGGTCCCTGCAGGTGGCCACCGATGATGGCCTCAATCCCGGCGCGACACTGACGTTCACGGTGGAAGGCACGCCGCGCGCCCAGGCCAGCCTCAGGCTGCGTGGCGCGCCACGCAACATCGTGCTGAAGGAAACCTCGCGCGGCATCTACACCGGCAGCTACACCCTCCGGCGGCAGGATCGCATCACCGAGAGCAGCGCCGTTCGTGCGACGCTCAAGCTGCGCAACCGCAGCGTGGGTGCTGACTACAGCTTGCCGGCCGGTATCGCCAACAGCAGCGTTGCGGTGGCCCCGACCACCGGCCTGAAAATCGACCGCTTCAGTGTTGCACCGGTCGACAAGCTCGAACCCGGCGCCGAACTGCGGTTTACCCTGACCGGCATGCCGGGCGGCACGGCCGATTTTGATATTCCCGGTGTCGTCAGCAAGGTGCCGATGCGCGAAGTCCGTCCCGGCGTGTACGAGGGGGCTTACACCATTCGCCGTCTCGACAACCTCGCGCCCTCACGACCGGCTGTCGCGACACTGCGTGCCGGCAACCGTGCGGTCAGCTCCACGCTGGCCCAGTCCCTGATGGCCGATGCGAAGCCACCGGTGGTGCGCAATGTTTCACCGCTGGATGGCACGTCGGTGCCGCGTGGCGCCGCGACTTCGGTGTCCGCCACGTTTGACGATGCCGGCGGCGTGGGTGTGGATATCAAGACCGTCAGGATTCTGCTGGCCGGCCGCGACGTCACCGCGGCCTCGCAGATCACACCGCAGTTTTTCACCTACCGCGCTGACCTGCCTGCCGGCCGCTACCCGGTGGACGTGTCTGCCCGCGACCTGGCCGGCAACGCCGTGCGCCAGACCTGGAGCTTCGATGTGGTGGCCGCGGCGAATGCCGCACCCGCCACCGTGTTGCTGCAGGTGACCAGTCACGCCAACAACGCCGCGGTTGAAGGCAGCCCGGTGCTGGTGCGTGGCCGGACCGCGCCGGGCGCGCTGGTCGATGTCAAGGTCAGCGCCGTCGGGACGCTGGCCGGCCTGTTCGGCATGAACCAGGATTTGCTGACGCAGCGCGTCCAGGCCGATGGCAACGGCAACTTCTCGTTCAGTTTCACGCCGCAGCTGCCGCTGCCGGGCACGCGTTACGAGATCTCGATGACCGCCGGCAAGGACGGGATGACGCCCACGGAAACGAAACTGGTGTTGTTCCAGAAGCAGGGTTAATCCGGCTTCAGCGTGAAAAGTGCATGCAGCCCTTTTTCGGTGGGCGCATGCAGCTATCAATTACATAGCGTCTGACCGACCCGGACGGCCAAAAAACGGGTAGCTCGGGTCGTTGTAGCCGGGACTGGAGGCATGGCCTGGGACCACCAGTTCATTGACGAAGGCCTCGTCTTCACCGTCGAGTACGAGGTCCACCGCGCCGTAGACATCTTCCAGGTGCGACAACAGGCGCGGACCGGCAATCACCGAGCTGACCAGCGGATTGGCCAGCACCCAGGCGGCGGCAAACTGCCCGGGCACCTGGCCTTTGGCCTCGCAGCGCGCCTTGATCTTTTGCGCGATCACCAATGACTCTTCACGGAATTCGGTTTCCAGAATGCGTTTGTCGCCGCTGCCGGCGCGTGTGCCTTCGGCCGGCGGCTGACCGGGCGGGTACTTGCCGGTCAACACGCCGCGCGCCAGCGGGCTGTAGGGCACGACCCCGATGCCATAGTGGCCGCAGGCCGGCAGGATCTCGACCTCGGGCCCGCGATTGAGCAGGTTGTAATAAGGCTGGCAGACCACCGGTTGCGGCACACCGGTTTTTTCGCAGAGGCGCACGATCTCGGCGATGCGCCAGCCGCGGAAGTTGGACAGGCCGAAGCTGCGGATCTTGCCGGCGCGAATCAGGTCGCCGATGGCGCGCACCGCTTCCTCGAGGTTCTCGCCATGGAAGTCGCGGTGCAGGTAGAGGATGTCGAGGTAGTCGGTAGCCAGACGCCTCAGCATGGCCTCGGTCTGCCGCATGATCCAGCTGCGCGAATAATGCGCTTCGTTGATACCCTGGCCGGCCTTGTTGCCGAGCTTGCTGGCCAGCACCCAGTGGTCGCGCTGGCCGGCCAGCAATTTGCCCAGCAGCGTCTCGGACTTGCCTTCGTTGTAGACGTCGGCGGTGTCGATGAAGTTGATGCCGTGGTCCCGGGCCGAAGCGACGATACGCGCCGCTTCGTCGTCCGGCGTCTGCTGGCCGAACATCATGGTGCCCAGGCACAGGGTGGACACCTTCAGGTTGCTGTTTCCAAGGCGGCGGTAATTCATGGACATACCTTGTTGTTGATGGGCACCGGGCTAGACGCCGCGCTGCCGGTCCTGTTTGAATTGCTGCACAAAGGCCGCAAAAGTGCCGGCATCCAGCGCATCACGCACCTCCTGCATCAGGTTCAGGTAGTAGTGCAGGTTGTGGATGCTGCTGAGCATGGGGCCCAGCATCTCGCCGCAGCGGTCCAGGTGGTGCATGTAGGCGCGGCTGAAATTTTTGCAGGTGTAACACGTGCAGGTGGCATCCACCGGCGCGTCCTCGGTCTTGTAGCGCGCATTGCGGATCTTCAGGTCGCCGAAACGCGTGAACATGTGGCCGTTGCGCGCATTGCGCGTCGGCATCACGCAGTCGAACATGTCCACGCCCGCGGCCACCCCTTCGACCAGGTCTTCGGGCGTGCCCACACCCATCAGGTAACGCGGCTTGCCTTCGGGCAGGCGGTGCGGCGTGTGGGCCATGATGCGTAACATCTCTTCCTTGGGCTCGCCGACGCTGACGCCGCCGATGGCGTAGCCGGGCAGGTCGAGTTCGACCAGCGCGTCCAGCGATTCCTGGCGCAGGTTTTCAAACATGCCGCCCTGCACAATGCCGAACAGCGCGTTCGGGTTCTCGAGTTTGGTGAATTCGGCTATGCAGCGCCTGGCCCAGCGCAGGCTCAATTCCATCGAGATCCGGGCTTCGGC
>PNNC01000185.1 GCA_013824015.1 Polaromonas sp. | reverse complement strand
AAATGCCGGCCAGCATGATCAGCGCGGACACCGGTGGCAGCGCGTAGGTGGCAGGCAGCAACATGGCGATGGTCGCCACCGGACCGATGCCGGGCAACACGCCGATCAGCGTACCGAGGACACAACCGATGAAGGCATACAGCAGGTTGATCGGCGTAAAGGCAACGCCGAAGCCCAGGGAGAGATGTTCAAACAATTCCATGTTGTTTCCTTAGCCGGTGATGAAGGAAGGCCACACCGGGAATTGCAGCTTCAGGGCGAGCACGAAGGCGAGGTAGCTGCCCACAGCCAGCGCGGTCGCAAGAATGAAAGTATTTTTGACCTTCCAGCCGTCTTCCGCCATGCTGGCAACAAACACCAGGGCGTAGATGGCAATGATCATGCCGAACGCCGGAATGCCGAACCTGTCGACTCCGGCCAGCAGGACACCGAAGATCACGTTGGCGCCGATCACGAAAACCAGCGGTTTCCAGGCGATCTTGCCGATCTTGCCGCCGCCGACGGTCTCCACCACCAGCGAGGTGAAGGTCACGGCGGCACCGATGACTGCCAGCAGAACGCCGAGCAGCAAGGGGAAGTAGCCTGGGCCCATGCGTGCGCCGGTGCCAACGTTGTAGGTGCTGGCGCCCCACGCGAAGGCCACGCCCACGGCCATGAACATCAGCCCGCAGAAAAAGTCTTTTTGACTCTTGATATGCACGGTTGTCTCTCCTGTAATAAGAAATATTGGGATCGCTGGATTGTGCATGGATTCACCCCTGCGCGGCATGTGGCTTTCACTTACGCAAAAAAGCGCCAGAAATCCGTGTTTGTCGCGGGCGGGACAGCCCAGACAGCGGTCTAGGCCATCGGCGGGGTGGTGGACAGGATTTCCTCGATGGTGGTCACGCCTTCGGCCACCTTGAGCGCACCGGCCAGACGCAAGGGGCGCATGCCGTCGGTCACGGCCTGGCGCCGCAAGGCGTCGATATTCGGCTCCCGGGTCACCCGGTCCTTGAAGGCTTCGGTCACCGTCAGCAACTCGTACAGGCCCATCCGGCCCATGAAGCCGGTCATGCGGCAATCGACACAGCCCACCGGTTTGTAGGGCTGGTAGGCGCCGTTGATCTGCCAGGGCTTGACGATCTCGGCCAGCGCTTCGCGCGAGCTGCCCTCGTCCTTTTCGCGGCACTGGATACACAGCGTGCGCACCAGCCGCTGCGCCAGCACACCCAGCAGCGTCGCGTTGATCAGGTAGGACGGCACACCGAGCTCCATCAGGCGCGATACCGCCGAGGGCGCATCGTTGGTGTGCAGGGTGCTGAACACCAGATGCCCGGTCAGCGCCGCCTGCACCGCCATCTCGGCGGTCTGCAGGTCACGGATCTCGCCGACCATGATGATGTCCGGGTCCTGCCGCATCAGCGCGCGCAGCCCTTCGGGAAAATCAAAATCGAGATGCGCCTGGACCTGGGTCTGGTTGAAGGCCGGCTCGATCATCTCGATCGGGTCCTCGATGGTGCTGACGTTGACCTCTTCGGTGGCGATCCGCTTGAGCGTGGAGTACAGCGTGGTGGTCTTGCCCGAGCCGGTCGGACCGGTGACCAGCACAATGCCGTAGGGCCGCTTGACCAGTTGCTCCCAGCGCGTTGCGTCATGCTGCGAAAAACCCAGCGCGTCCAGGTCCTTGACGGTGGTGTCGGGATCAAAAATCCGCATCACCATTTTTTCGCCGAAAGCCGTCGGCAGCGTGGACAAACGCATCTCGACCTCGTCGCCGCGCGGGTTGCGGGTCTTGATGCGGCCGTCCTGCGGCCGGCGCTTTTCGACCACATCCATGCGGCCGAGCAACTTGATGCGCGCGGTCATCGCGTTGTGCACACCCATGGGCATCTGGTACACCGGATGCAGCACGCCGTCGATGCGAAAGCGGATCACGCCCTGGTCGCGGCGCGGCTCCAGATGGATGTCGCTGGCGCGCTGGTCGAAGGCATATTGCCAGAGCCAGTCCACCACCTGCACCACGCCCTGGTCGTTGGCGTCGAGCTGCTTGTTGCTCTTGTTGAGCTCCACGAGCTGCTCAAAACTGGCGGCGCCGCTGCTGCCGCCAGCCTTCATCGCCGCCTTGACCGATTTGGCCAGCGCAAAAAATTCGGCGGTGTAGCGGGCAATCTCGGTCGGGTTGGCCACCACCAGGCGCACGCTGCGTTTGGCCTGGCGCTCGACCTCGGACACCCAGTCGGTGATGAAGGGCTCGGAGGTCGCAATCACCACTTCGGCGGTCGTCACCTGCACCGGCAGCACCTTGTGGCGCTCGGCATACAGCGCCGACATGGTGTCGGCCACCTTGCCCACATCGACCTTCAGGGGGTCAATGCGCAAATAGCCGAGGCCGGCGCGGCCGGCCAGCCACTGGGCGATGGTCTCGATGTCCAGCGGCTTGCCGTCGGCCACCCGGGTCATGCTGACACTGGCCAGCCGGATCAGCGGATGCTGGGCGCTTTGCACCTGCGCACAGCGGGCGATCGTGCGTTGCGCCTCGGCGGCGGAAATCACCCCGTCTTCGCTGAGCCATTCGACCAGGCGGCGCCAGTCCAGCGGTCCGGCCGGCACAGGCTTGCCGGTGGTCTCGGGGCGGGGTCGGGAGGGCGTGGCGGGGCGCATGGGGGCACTTTAACTGAAGCGCTCAACAAACTGGCTTGAACAGACGCAGCCATTTTTTGGCGGGCAGGCCAAAACGTGATTCGATGGCATCGGCCCTTTGCACCAACTCGGGGCGATCAGGCCGGGTCGGCTCGCGCTGCGCCAGAACCACGGTGTTGCCCTCGCGCGTCGGTTTGAAGGCCCAGACCGATTCCGGGCCGAAAGCTTCGGCGATTTTTTCGAGGGAGCGCAGGTAGCTCGAATCACGGCCAAACAGGTTGACCGTCATCACACCGTCTTCGCTGAGCACGTCGCGACAGTCGGCGTAAAACGCCTCGCTGTCGAGCACCGGCGCCGCCGCCTCGTGGTCGTACAGGTCCACCTGCAACACGTCAACCTGGCCGCGATGCAGGGGACGGCGGATTTCCCCGGCCGCATCGGCCCGGATGACCTGCAGGCGCGCATCGTCCTTCGGCAGCTTGAACCACAGCCGGCAGGCGGCAATCACCTGCGGATTGAGTTCCACCGCCGTGGTTTTCATCTTCAGCTTTTTGTAGCAGAACTTGGTCAGCGCCGCCGAGCCCAGGCCCAGCTGCATGGCATGCCGCGAGGCCACCGCGTCCGGTTCGACAAACAGCAGCCAGGCCATCATGCGCTGCACATATTCGAGCTCGATGTCGAAGGGTTTGTCCAGCAGCATCGAGCCCTGGACCCACTCGGTGCCCAGATGCAGGTAACGGACGTCGCCAAAGTCGGAAAAGTTGACCTCGGGCAGGTCCAGCGGGGTGTCGGTGTCTTTGCGGGCCATCGGTTCAGTCAGTCGGTCAATCGGTGTTTTTCAAAAACCTCGCGCCAGGCCGCGAGTTTGCGCTCGAAGGACCAGGAGGCATTGGCCGGGCTGGTCGACGGCAGCCTGTAGACGGGCAAGCCCAGCAGCGAGGTGTGGCGCGAATGCTTGAAGCTTTCGCCGCCATTGTGGGCGATCGCTTCGAGCTGCGGGCACAGCTGCAGCAGCCCTGCGAAATCATTGACCACGGGCTTGCGGATCGCGCTGTCCAGGCTGCCCTCGCGTTCGCAGGCTGCGTACACATCCCATACGCCGAGCTTTCTGGCCAGCAGCCAGTCGCTACGAATTTGATAGCTATCCAGGCCCGCTGGACATGGGGTGGAAGGCCAAATGGCTTGCAAAATCCGCCAGAAATGATTCTGCGGATGACCGTAATACTGCTGCGCCGCGAGTGAAGCGACGCCCGGGAAACTGCCCAGGATCAGCAGCCGGGTCTGCGGCGACACCAGCGGCGGCAGGCCGGTCAGCATGGCAGCAGCTTCTGCAGCCTGGGCAGGGCTGCCAGCGCATTGGCGGTGGTCGCCGCGGCCAGTTCATCCACCGTGATGCCGCGCAACTGCGCCACCACGGCGGCAATCCGCGGCAGCTCGGCCGGCTCGTTGCGGCCCTGCGCCTGGCCCTGCGCCCGCTGCTCGGCCGTGCTGTACAGCCAGTGCGGCGCGATGTCCGGCGCGTCGGTTTCCATCACCAATGCCGACAGCGGCAGTTCTGCCGCCAGCCGCCGCAGCTGCAGTGCGCGCTCAAACGTCACGGCGCCGCCAAAACCGAGTTTGAGGCCCAGCTTGAGGAATTCGCCGGCCTGCTGATCACTGCCGTTGAAGGCGTGGCCTATGCCTTGCCAGGCCTCAGCCTGCGGCGCCAGATCCCGCAGGTGTTTGAGCAGCCGGTCGGCCGAGCGCCGTACATGCAGGATCACCGGCAGGCCGTGTTTGCGCGCCAGTTTGAGCTGCTCGCGGTAGAAAAACTCCTGGCGTTCGCGCAACGGGCTCTGGGTCAGCTCCGGCACAAAATAGTCGAGCCCGATTTCCCCCACCGCCACCAGCCTCGGGTCGGTTTTCCGCAGCGCCAGTTCAGCGTCCAGCAATGCCAGGTCGCCGTCTGCGGCCTGCCTGACATACAGCGGGTGGATGCCCAGCGCATAACCGTCGCCAAACTGGTGCGCCATTTCCCGCACCGCAGCAAAGTTGAAGGCGCCGACCGCTGGCAACACACACAGGGACACCCCGGCCGCGCTGCCCCGGGCGCGCATCGCCGTGCGGTCGGCCGCGAACTCGGCGGCATCGAGGTGACAGTGGGTATCTATCCAGACAGGCATGCGCCCAATGATGCCTGAATCGCCCCGGCAATATCCCCGCGGATGACCGAACTATATGCAGGGATGCACAAGACGTGATACCGTGTATTTGTCAGTCCAGAAAATCATTTTTACAGGTGACACGGATGCGCAGGCCCGCCCGCTACAGCTCGAGCAGACCCCCCACGGACGCGGCGCGCGAACCGCCCGCCGCGGAGGCAGCGCCGGGCACACCGGCCCCGCCCGCCTCCCGCTTTTTTTCGCTTACCAATCCCCGTCTGCTGTGGGCGGCGCTGCTTGTCCTGACCGCCCTGCTGTGCCTGAGCCTGTCGCTGTCGCTGCGGCCCCAGCCGCGCAAGCTGACCCAGGACGACATCAACGCCGCCGTGCTCAAGACACTGGAAACCACCCAGCTGCCATCCGCCGTGGCCAGGGCTTATGAGGCGATCCGTCCCTCGGTGGTGCGTGTCATGTCCTACGGCAAAAGCAAGGACGGCAAGGAAGACGTGGAATACGGCGTCGGCACCGGCGTGGTGATTGTCGACAAGGGCATCATCCTGACCAACCTGCATGTGGTGCAGGGCGCGCAAAGCATCAAGGTGGTGTTTTCCGACGGGCTGGAATCGACTGCGCACATCACCGGCCTGCAGCCGGAAAACGACCTGGCGGTGCTGCAGGCGCACAAGATTCCCGACGACATGATTGCCGCCACCATGCGCTCCACCGGCGACCTGGCGCCTGGCGACCATGTGCTGGCGGTCGGTTACCCCTTCGGCATCGGCCCGTCGGCCTCCTCGGGCGTGATCTCCGGCCTCAAGCGCACCTTCCGCTCGCCTGAAGGCAAGCAGGACATCCGCAACCTGATCCAGTTCGACGCCGCCGCCAACCCCGGCAACTCGGGTGGCCCGCTGGTCACCATGGACGGCGAGGTGGTCGGCATCGTCACCGCCATCCTGAACCCCAACCAGCAGCGCAGTTTTGTCGGCATCGCGTTTGCCGTGCCGATTGAAAATGCCGCCTCGGCCGTCGGCCTGACCCCTTTCTAAGGACCCTGACCCATGCAAGCACAGACATCCTCGCAGGACGCCCAGACCGCGCAACTGATGGAGCAAATCCTCTACGAGGTCAAACGCGTCGTGGTCGGGCAGGACCGCTTCCTGGAACGCGTGATGGTGGCCATCCTGGCCCAGGGCCATTTGCTGGTCGAAGGTGTGCCGGGCCTGGCCAAGACCCTGACGGTCAAGACGCTGGCCAACACCATCCAGGGCAACTTCAAGCGTATCCAGTTCACGCCCGACCTGGTGCCGGCCGACCTGGTGGGCACACGCATCTACAACCAGAAGAC
>PNNC01000210.1 GCA_013824015.1 Polaromonas sp. | reverse complement strand
CGTCGTCCTGGCCTTCCACCCTGGGCGGATTGAACTTGACATGGTAGGTGCGGCCCGAGGCCGGGTGCGAGCGGCGTCCGCTCATGCGTTCGATGATGGCCTCGAAAGGCACGTCGATTTCCAGCACATAGTCGAGCTTGACGCCGGCGGCCTTCATCGCATCGGCCTGGGGCAGGGTGCGCGGAAAACCGTCGAACAGGAAGCCCTTGCTGCAATCGGCCTGGGCGATGCGGTCCTTGACCAGGTTGATGATCAGGTCGTCGCTGACCAGGCCGCCCGAATCCATCACTTTTTTGGCTTCCATGCCCAGGGGTGTGCCGGCCTTGACCGCGGCGCGCAACATGTCGCCGGTGGAAATCTGGGGGATGCCGTACTTCTGGCAGATGAAGGTCGCCTGTGTCCCTTTGCCCGCGCCAGGCGCGCCCAACAAAATCAGTCTCATGGATGTCCTCGGATTTTTATGAATCTGCGGGTGAGCGCAGGCCCGTTGCAGGGCGCCAGCGTCACATTTTTCTTGTTCTCAAGGATAGCATGCGTGCCCTGCCGCAGGCTTACACAAACAGCCGGCGCACGCGCTCCAGATCTTCCGGCGTGTCCACGCCCGGGCCCGGCGCGTCAGCGCTGATGTGCACGGCAATGCGGTGGCCGTGCCAGAGTGCACGCAACTGCTCCAGTGCCTCGAGCTGCTCCAGCGGCGCCTGCGGCAGCGTGGGGAACTGGCGCAGGAAGCCGGTGCGGTAGGCGTAGATGCCGACATGGCGCAGCGGTGGCGGCAGCGCGCTGCCGGCGCCCCACCAGGCCTGGCCACCGGCATCGCGGGCGGCGGGGATGGGCGCACGGCTGAAATACAGCGCGGTGTTGCGCGCGTCGAGCACCACCTTGACCACGTTCGGGTTGTGCAGATCCGCCAGTGCGCTGATGGCATGGGCCGCCGTCGCCATCGCGCAGTCGGAGCGGTCGGCCAGCAGTTGCGCCACCGCGTCGATCAGCGCCGGATTGATCAGCGGCTCGTCGCCCTGGACATTGACCACCACCTCGTTGTCACCGAGCTGCAGCAGCTTGCAGGCTTCGGCCAGGCGATCGCTGCCGCTCGGGTGGTCGGCGTGGGTCATCACCGTCGTGACCTGGAAGGCGGCGCAGGTGTCGGCGATGCGCGGGCTGTCGGTGGCCACCACCACCCGCGCGGCGCCGCTGCGCAAGGCGCGTTGCGCCACCCGCACGATCATCGGGATGCCGGCAATGTCAGCCAGCGGCTTGTCGGGCAGTCGGGTGGAGGCGAGGCGGGCCGGGATGAGAACGGTGAAACTCATGCCGCGGGGATCAGAGGCCGAGTTCTTCGTCGGTGAGCACGCGGGCTTCCTCTTCCAGCATCACCGGCAGGCCGTCGCGTATCGGGTAGGCCAGGCGGGCGCTGCGCGAGACCAGCTCCTGTTTTTCACGGTCATAGTCCAGCGGGCCTTTGGTCACGGGGCAGACCAGCAGTTCAAGCAGTTTGGTGTCCATGGGACGATGGTAATGGAGAAAGCAGCGGCGCCAGCAAGGCGTCGAAGGCCGCAAAAAATGCCGGCTCGGGTTCAAACACCAGCGGCACCGCGAGTGCCCCGGCTTGCCGGGGGAACAGCTTGACCGCGTCCTTTTCGGTACAAATCAGGGTGTAGCCCATGTCGGACGGCCGCGGGTAGCTATCAAAATCATAGTGATCGGGGAGCGCCCGGGTTTCCGCCAGCGCCAGGCCGCTGGCCCGGAGCATGTCAAAAAAAGCCTGCGGTCTGGCGATGCCAGCCAGCGCAATCAGGGCGGCGCCGGTCAGGCTGTCCAGCGCAACGCGGCTGCCGTCGCCACGCAGCGCATGGTCGGCCAGCCGCCGCGTGGAGTGGAAGCCGTCGAAGGCCGGCTGCGCGCCGGTGTGCAGCACCAGGTCGATGCCGCGGCCGTCCGGGCCGGCGCCCCGCTGCAGGCGCGCCGGCCAGGGCTCGCGCAGCGGGCCGGCCGGCAGCAGCCAGCCGTTGCCGGTGCCGCGGTCGTCGAACACCGCAATCTCGATGTCGCGCTGCAGCGCGTAGTGCTGCAGGCCGTCATCGCAGATGATCAGCTGGGTGGCCGGATGGGCGGCGAGCAGGGCACGTGCGGCATCCACGCGGCGCGCCGCCACAAACACCGGGGCCTGCGTGGCGCGCCGGATCAGCGCGGGCTCATCGCCCGATTGCGCGGGCGGCGTGTCCGGCAACACCTCGAGGCAGCCCTCACCGCTGCGCCCGTAGCCGCGCGAGACCACGCCGGCACGGATGCCGGCCGCGTGTAAATGCCGCACCAGCGCGATCACGGCCGGGGTCTTGCCGGCGCCGCCGGCCACCACATTGCCGACCACCACCACCGGCACCGGCATTTTTTCGGAGCGCAGAAGATTCACGCGGTACAGGCTGCGGCGAATGCTCCCCAGCGCGCCGAACAGCAGCGCCAGGGGCCACAGCAGGCGCGCCAGCGGACCGCGCCGCAGCCAGGCCTGCTGCAGGCCGGCCTTCACGCTTATTTGGCGCCGGCCTGGGCCGCGCTCTGGGTGGCAAAGGTGATCTGGGTCAGGCCACTGCGCCGCGCCGCTTCCATCACCGTGATCACCGACTGGTGGCTGGCGCTGGCATCGGCGCTGATGATGATGACGCTGTCCTTGCCGGCCTTGGCCGCCGCGCTCAGCGCGGCACTGAGCGCCTCGATGCTGCGGCCGTCCACCGGCATCTTGCTGACCATGTAGCGGCCGTCGCTGGAAACAGCGACGATGACTTCCCTGGGGTAATCGCGTTGCCGGTCGGCGTCGGCCACCGGCAGCTTGATTTGCAGCTCGGTGAACTTGCTGTAGGTCGTCGACAGCATCAGGAAGATCAGCACGACCAGCAGCACGTCGATGAAGGGGATCAGGTTGATCTCCGGTTCATCCCGGGAGCTTGTGCGGAAGTTCATGCGCTGCGCCTGACGGACTGAGAGGAGATTTTCATGATTTGCGCAGCGTGTTCAGGTGCCGCACAAAACGCTCGGAGGCAATTTCCATGGTCAGCAGGTAGCCGTCCACCCGGGCGCGGAAATAGCGCCAGAAAATCAGCGACGGAATCGCCACGATCAGGCCGAAAGCGGTGTTGTACAGCGCGATCGAGATGCCTTGCGCGAGTTGCGCCGGGTTGCCCCCGCTGGCGCTGGCCACGCCGCCGCTGCCGGCTTGCGAGCCAAAAATCTCGATCATGCCGATCACGGTGCCCAACAGGCCCAGCAGCGGCGCCGCCGAGGCAATGGTGGCCAGCGCAGCGAGGTAACGCTCCAGCGTGTGGGCCGCGCGCCGGCCGGCGCCTTCCAGCGTCGAGCGCAAATCGGCTTCACTGATGCGGGGATTGGTGTTGAGCGCACGGAAACCGCTGGCCAGCACGGCACCGAGCAGCGAGTTGTGCTCCAGGTGCGAGACCACGTCGGTGCTGGGCACGCCGCCGCGCGACACCGTGATGGCCTCGTCCAGCAGTTTGGGCGGGGCGATTCGGGCCGTTTTGAGGCTGGCAAAACGCTCGACGACAAGCGCCAGCGCCAGAACCGAGCAGGCGATGAGGGGCCAGATCGGCCAGCCGGCGGCTTGTATGATCGAAAACAAGGGCAAATCTCCAAGCTGATAATTGCTGTGGATTATGGCCCAGCCCGGCCGGCGCCCGGCCTTGCGGCTTGTCCTGCTGCGCTTCACGCAGCTGTAGGAATTAACTCACAGAACATGTGCATAACTTTGTGAGTAAGTGGCAGGCGACATGCCGGGAAGCCGCGCCAAACGGGGCATGTGACAAAACGATGAAAAATTGGGCAGAATAAAGTTATTTAAAATCAATGACTTGCACGAATATTTGCGAATTTCCCCGGCAAACCGCGGGTTTTGCCCCGTATCCATCGGCGTCTGTGGAGTATTACCCGCATGAAATCAGGGGATTTGGCCGTGCCTGAGCCTTTTTTTTCGCCAGGCGTCGCAGGCGGCGCCCGGCCGGGTGTGCGGATCTGGCCGGTCGGATCGCTGCTGCGCGCCATCGCCGACAGCCTCGAGGCGCGTTTCAATCCGGTGGCGGTGCAGGGCGAGGTCATCGGCTTCTCGCGGGCCGCCAGTGGCCACTGTTATTTTTCGCTGAAAGACGAGCAGGGCCAGATCCGTTGTGCCATGTTCCGCCGTGCGGCCGGTTTGCTGGACTTTGTGCCGCGCGACGGGCAGGCGGTCGAGGTGCGTGGCCGGCTTGGGGTGTACGAGCCCCGCGGCGAACTGCAACTGATCGTCGAGGCCATGCAGCAGGCCGGGCAGGGCAACCTGTTCGAGCGGTTCGTCCAGCTCAAGAACAAGCTGGAGGCCGAAGGGCTTTTTGATGCCGGTCGCAAGCGTGCGCTGCCGCTGCTGCCCAAGGCGGTGGGGGTGGTGACATCGCTGGGGGCGGCCGCGCTGCATGACGTGGTCACGGCCCTGCAGCGCCGGGCGCCACACATCCCGGTGGTGATCTACCCGGCCAGTGTGCAGGGTGCGCAGGCGCCCGCGGAGCTGCGCCAGGCCCTTCGGCTGGCCTACCAGCGCGCCGAGGTCGACGTGCTGCTGCTGGTGCGCGGCGGCGGTGCGATGGAAGACCTCTGGGCCTTCAACGACGAGGAGCTGGCGCGCCTCATCGTGGCTTCGCCGATGCCGGTGGTCTGCGGCGTCGGCCACGAAACCGACTTCACGATCGCCGAATTCTGCGCCGACCTGCGGGCGCCTACCCCGACGGCGGCGGCCGAGTTGTGTGCCCAGCCGCAAAAAGTCTGGCTGGGTGAACTCGATGACCTGCAGGACCGGCTGCACTACGGCGTCGAACGGCAACTGCAGGCCAGCAACCAGCGGCTGGACTGGGCGGCCGCCCGCGTCAGCCGGCCTTCGCACCTGGTCACGCGCCAGCAGGCGCGGCTGGCGGGCCACGCGCAGGGCCTGCGGCATGCCGTGCAGACCGGCATCCAGCGCGAAAAAAACGCCTTGCAGGCGCTGAGCCTGGCGTTCCCGCAGGCGTTGGCGCAGGCGTTGACGCAGCAGCAGCGCAGGCTGGAGCGGGCGCAACTGCGACTCGCGCCGCTGGACCCGAAGCTGGTGCTGCAGCGCGGTTATGCCTGGCTGGCCGACATGCAGGGGCAGGCGGTGACGCATGCGGCCGACACGGCGCCGGGCCAGGCCCTGCGCGCTACCCTTGCCGACGGCGAGGTCGATTTGACCGTTTCAGCACCGCGGCTGATTTAGTTTTTTACAATGGCCGTCACAAGCCGCCCTTATCATCGCAACATCACCACCCCACCCCCACAAGGAAAAAACAATGGAACACAAACTGCCCCCGCTGCCTTACGCTATCGACGCCCTGGCGCCTGATTACAGCCAGGAAGCCTTTGAATACCACCACGGCAAGCATCACAACGCCTATGTGGTGAACCTGAACAACCTGCAAAAGGGCACCGAGTTCGAAGCCATGACGCTCGAGGAGATCGTCAAGAAATCCAGCGGTGGCGTGTACAACAACGCGGCCCAGATCTGGAACCACACCTTTTTCTGGAACTGCATGAAGCCGGCCGGCGGCGGCGAGCCCACCGGCGCGCTGGCCGACGCGATCAATGCCAAGTTCGGCTCTTATGACGCGTTCAAGGAAGCCTTTGTCAAGTCGGCCGTCGGCAACTTCGGTTCCGGCTGGACCTGGCTGGTGAAGAAAGCCGACGGCAGCGTCGACATCGTCAATACCGGCCCGGCTGGCACGCCGCTGACCACCGCCGACAAGGCGCTGCTGACCGTGGACGTGTGGGAACATGCTTATTACATCGACTACCGCAACATGCGCCCCAAATTTGTCGAAACCTTCCTCGCCAAGCTGGTGAACTGGGATTTCGCGGCGGCCAACTTCGCCTGAGTCCGGGCGGCGTCTGTGATGCGCCGCCAAGCCGAAAAAAGCCCGAAGATGTCTTCGGGCTTTTTTTTGTCCTGAAAAATAAAGTTCGCTGCAGCCGGTCGAATTTCGTATCGCGGGATTGCGTTGCATAAAATGCGGTACAGGGCAGGTCCCGTTCCCTCAAGGAATCAGGCACCATCCGATCATGTCAGCCGGTCTGTGACCCAGCCGGTGGCGTTCCCATAACAGTTCTGGAGATAAGCGATGAGCACCGAGCAACCCACCATCATCTACACGCTGACCGACGAA
>PNNC01000004.1 GCA_013824015.1 Polaromonas sp. | reverse complement strand
CCGCCGGCCGCAACGTGGTGGTCGTGGGTACCCAGTGGGGTGACGAGGGCAAGGGCAAGCTGGTGGACTGGCTGACCGAAAGCTCGCAGGGCGTGGTGCGCTTCCAGGGCGGCCACAACGCCGGCCACACGCTGGTCATCAACGGCATCAAGACCGCGCTGCACCTGATCCCCAGCGGCATCATGCGTCCGGGCGTCAAGTGTTACATCGGCAACGGTGTGGTGCTGTCGGCGGCCAAGCTGTTCGAGGAAATCGAGGGCCTGGAAAAAGCCGGTGTCGAGGTGCGCTCGCGCCTGCGCATCAGTGAAGCCTGTCCGCTGATCCTGCCTTTCCATGTCGCGCTCGACGTGGCGCGCGAAACCCGGCGTGAAAAAGGCGGCACCGTCAAGATCGGCACCACCGGCCGCGGCATCGGCCCGGCCTACGAAGACAAGATCGCGCGCCGCGCGCTGCGCGTGCAGGACCTGAAACACCCGGAGCGTTTTGCCGCCAAGCTGCGTGAACTGCTGGACCTGCACAACTTTGTGCTGACCGGCTACCTGCATGCGCCGGCTGTCGAGTTCCAGCCGGTGTACGACGAGGCCATGCGCCACGCCGAACTGCTCAAGCCGATGATGGCCGACGTCTCGCGCGAACTCAACGACGCCAATGCCGAAGGCGCCAACCTGCTGTTCGAAGGCGCGCAGGGCACGCTGCTCGACGTGGACCACGGCACCTACCCGTTTGTCACCTCGAGCAACTGCGTGGCCGGCAATGCGGCCGCCGGCGCCGGTGTCGGCCCGGGCATGCTGCACTACATCCTGGGCATCACCAAGGCCTATTGCACCCGTGTCGGCGGCGGTCCGTTCCCGACCGAGCTTGACTGGGAGACACCCGGCACACCGGGTTACCACATGAGCACCATAGGCGCCGAAAAAGGCGTGACGACCGGGCGCAGCCGGCGCTGCGGCTGGTTCGACGCGGCCCTGCTCAAGCGTTCGGCCCAGGTCAACGGCCTGTCGGGCCTGTGCATCACCAAGCTCGACGTGCTCGACGGCATCGAGAGCCTGGAGCTGTGCACCGGTTATGAACTCGACGGCCGCGTCACCGACATCCTGCCCATGGGCGCCGAGGAAATTGCCGCCTGCAAGCCGATTTACGAAACCCTGCCGGGCTGGACCCAGAGCACGGTCGGTGTGACCGACTACCACAAGCTGCCCGAGGCAGCCCAGCGTTACCTCCGGCGCATCGAGGAGGTCACCGGCGTGCCCATCCACATGATCTCGACCAGCCCCGACCGCGACCACACGATCCTGCTGCGCGACCCGTTCGCGGCCTGAGCCGCCTTGCAGAAAACATAGTCAAATCGGCCTCCAGCCCATGACGGGCAAGGGCCACCAGCTATCAAATCAGGAGCATTTCATGTTGACCGAAGACGGCAAACACCTTTACGTCAGTTATGACGAGTACCACAACCTGATAGAAAAACTGGCGATCAAGATCCACCAGTCCGGCTGGCCGTTCGACACCATCCTGTGCCTGGCCCGCGGCGGCATGCGGCCCGGCGACATCCTCTCGCGCATCTTCGACAAGCCGCTGGCCATCATGTCCACCAGCTCCTACCGCGCCGACGCCGGCATGACCCAGGGCAACCTGGACATTGCGCGTTTCATCACCACACCCAAGGGCGAGATCGCCGGCAAGGTGCTGCTGGTCGACGACCTGGCCGACACCGGCCATACCCTCAACGCGGTGATCCACCAGCTGCGCAACAACTACCAGCCGATCACCGAGCTGCGCAGCGCGGTGATCTGGACCAAGGGCGTATCGACCTTCCAGCCGGATTATTCGGTCGAGTTCCTGCCGACCAATCCGTGGATCCACCAGCCGTTTGAAGGCTACGATGCCTTGCGGCCGGCGCAGCTCATGGAGAAGTGGAAGATCTAGCTTCCACGCTTGCCCGCAGTCATCCAGTCCATCCCATTCCTTGGAGTGGCCTGTCATCCCGGACCCCGGATCACATCCGGGGCAGGCCCGATCCGGGATCCATCGCTTGTTTTCTCGTGCCTTGAGGTCCGCCCGCACCTGTTGGCCGGGGGTTGCCCGGCGGCAACTCACTTTCTTTTGCTTCGCCAAAAGAAAGTAAGCAAAGAAAAGGCGACGCTATGGTCTGGGTCCCCTTCGCTGCCGCTCAGGGGCAACCTGCGGTGCTCGCAAAAAATGGGGTCGAGCTCGAACTCGCCTTCGGCTCAGACAATCGCTCGCCCTGATCCATTTTTCGCTGCGCTCCTCGGCCCAGCCCGACGGGTGAGGAGAAGACCGGATACCAATACCAAATCCGGAGTGCAGGAAGCGCGCAGCGCTTCCTGCACGGGAATCCCAACAGCCGGTCAAGATCGCACGCGAGTGCAGCGCACGCGGCCAAATGAGGCTCCCTTCTCTCGCCCAGCGGGGCGAGGGAAGGGCGGGGGGTTGGGAGTGGGGAGTCAGATTCTGCGATCTCAGGCGCACCTGGGTGTTGCACCTGGCCGATGCTGAATAAGCGCAGTTCCGTCAGGCCATCACTCTGGCGCTGACGGGAGATATCCCCAGCCGTTAACATGGCTGCATGAGCGACAAGTCCACCCAACTGATACACCACGGCTACAAGCCGCCCGCCGGCTTTGATGCGGTCCAGCCCGGCATCCACAAAGCCTCCACCATCATCTTCCCGAGTGTCGCGGCGCTGCGCCAGCGCGACTGGAAACACAAAACCGGCTACACCTACGGCCTGCACGGCACACCGACCACCTTCACGCTGGAAGAGCGCATCAACACGCTGGAAGGCGGCAACTTCTGCACGCTGGTGCCCAGCGGCCTGGCCGCGGTGGCGCTGGTGGACATGGCATTCCTGAAGGCCGGCGACCAGGTGCTGATCCCCGACAACGCCTACGGCCCGAACAAAACCTTTGCGCAAAACGAGCTCGCCGGCTGGGGCGTGAGTTTCGCGTATTACGACGCGATGTCGCCGGCTGATCTGGCTTCAAAGCTGACGCCGAAAACGCGGCTGGTCTGGCTCGAAGCACCCGGTTCGATCACGCTGGAGTTTCCCGACCTGCCGGCGCTGGTGGCTGCCGTCAAGGCGCATGCGGATGCCCATCCGCTGGGCATCGTCACCGCGCTGGACAACACCTGGGGCGCCGGTATCGCCTTCAATGCCTTTGACCTCGGCGCCGACATCTCTGTCCAGGCCCTGACCAAGTATCCCAGCGGCGGCGCCGACGTGCTGATGGGTTCGGTGGTTACACGCGATGAGGCGCTGCACCAGCTGGTGCACTTCTGCCACATGCGTGTCGGTTACGGCATCAGCGGCAACGATGCCGAACTGGTGCTGCGCGGCCTGAACACCATCGCCCTGCGTTACGCAGCGCAGGACAGCACCACCCGCGCGCTGGCTGGCTGGCTGCAGCAGCAGCCGCAGATCGAGGCCGTGTTCCATCCGGCGCTGCCGGGCTCACCGGGCCATGAAAGCTGGCAGCGCGACTGCACGGCCGCCGCCTGCCTGGTCAGCGCGGTCTTCAAGCCGGAGCTCAGCCAGGCCAAACTGGACGCCTTCTGCGACAACCTCAAACTGTTCAACATCGGCTACAGCTGGGCCGGTCCGATCAGCCTGTGTGTGCCCTATGACGTGCCGTCCATCCGGACCACCGCCTGGCCTTACCAGGGCGGTCTGGTGCGCTTTTCGGTTGGATTGGAAGCGCTGTCCGACCTGCAGGCCGACCTGGCCCAGGCGCTGTCCACGATGCAGTACAGTTAGGTATATCCCCCTGAAGAAAGCACGCCGTGGCAACTCCCAATTACTCCTACGAAAAACGCCAGAAAGAGCTGGCCAAAAAGAAGAAAAAAGAGGAAAAACTCAAGCGCAAGGCCGAGGGCAAGCCGGACCTGCCGGATGACGATACGCCTGAAGGCCAGCCCGGAGATGCCGGCACGCCGCCCACAGACGCTGCGCCCTGATGCGCAAGTCCAGTTACCATTTTTGTGAATGAAATCGGGCTCCAGCCCCTATCCAGAGGCCTTCAGTAGCTAGACTTTTGATAGCAGATTTCGCCGACAAGGCTCCGCCGGGACAGTGTTGCTGTCCCCCGGAGCCTTTTTCATGGGCGCTGTTGGGGGGGCGCTTTTATGCCGCGAGAAGCTCGCGCGCCAGCGCATCCATGGCTGCCGCGCTGTGGTCGCGCGGTGCCAGCACCTGGGCGCTTTCGTACTCGGTGAAATTGCGCCGCATCGACTGCAGGTAGACCGGGTCGTAGTGCTGCAGCAGCAGCTCGCGCACCACCGAGGCGACATCGCCGCTGCGCGCGCGTGCCTGCCAGTCACCCACGACCTCCTTGCCGCGCGCCTCGGTCAGCGCGCCCAGGCGCTCGCAGAAAAACGCAATGTCCTTGACGAAAAAGTCATAGTCCTCGAGCAGCAGCGCCACCCGTTCGTCTTCGGCCAGCTCCAGCCGCAGGCAGGGACTGGCGCGCATGGCGCTGATCAGGCCTTCGGGCACCGTCACATTGCCGACCTTTTTGCTTTCGCTCTCGATATAGACCGGGCGCGCCGGGTCAAAGCTGCGCAAGGCCGCCCAAACCAGGCTGTCAAAGGCCTTCTGGCTCGGCTGCGGCACGCCGGGAATCATGCCCAATACCGAGCTGCGGTGGTTCGCCAGGCCTTCGAGGTCCAGCACCTGCGCGCCCTGGGCGGCCAGTGCATGCAGAAGACGGGTCTTGCCGGCGCCGGTCGGGCCGCAGACCACCCGGTACTGGTGGCGCGCTGCCAGTTGCGGCAGGTCGGCCACCAGCGCCGCGCGGAAGGCCTTGTAGCCGCCATCGACCAGCGTGACCTTGAAGCCGATCTGGTCCAGGATCAGTGCCAGCGAGCCGCTGCGTTTGCCGCCACGCCAGCAGTACACCAGCGGCTGCCACTCGCGCGGCTTGTCCAGCACCTCGCGCTGGATATGCGCCGCGATGTTGCTGGCGACCAGCGCCGCGCCCAGTTTTTTGGCCTCGAACTGGCTGATCTGCTTGTAACGCGTGCCGACGATTTTGCGTTCCTCGTCGTTGAGGCTGGGCCAGTTGACCGCGCCGGGCAGGTGGTCCTCGGCGTATTCACCCTCGCTGCGGGCGTCGATCACGGCGGAATAGTCGGCCAGTGTGGCCAGGGCTTGCCCGGCGGAGATACGTTCCAGGCTCACTTGAGGAGTTTCTTCAGCTCGGGCCAGACATTGGCCAGCATTTTTGCCTGCGCCTGCTCATTCGGGTGAATCCGGTCGGCCTGGAAGTGGACGGTGGCGTCCTCGACGTCGGCAATGCCCTTGAGGAAGAAGGGCACCAGCGCCACTTTTTCGTTCCTGGCGACTTTGGTGAACAGGCCCGAGAAGGTCGCGCCGTAGGCACCGCCATAGTTGGGCGGCACCTGCATGCCCAGCAGCAGCACCCTGGCGCCGGCTTTTTTGGCGGCCTGGGTCATCGCCAGCAGGTTGGCTTCGGTCATGTCCAGCGGCAGGCCGCGCAGCGCGTCGTTGCCGCCCAGCTCGATCACCACCACCGAGGGCTTGTGCTGGGTCAGCAGGGCCGGCAGCCGCGACCGCCCACCCGAGGTGGTGTCGCCGCTGATGCTGGCGTTGATCACCCGCGCGGATTTTTTGTCGGCCGCGAGCTGTTTTTCCAGCAGCGGCACCCAGCCGGTGCCGCGCTTGAGGCCGTATTCGGCACTCAGCGAATCCCCGAGGATCAGCACGCTGTCGCGGACGGCTGCAGTGGCGGGTGCCTGGACCTGGGCCAGCAGCGGCGCGGCGGCAACAACCGCCAGCAGCAGCGCGCCCAAAGGTTTTACCAGGCGTGCAGCCGCGTCGCGGGCAAGCTTGGTAAAGTCTGATCTCAAGTTTTCTGACAAGGCTGACATGTTTGAACCCGCGGTTAATGTGCCGAATGACGCTGCTTCGGCGTCCACCACCTCTTCAATTATTTCCGTGGAGCACGTTTTCAAGAGCGTGAGCGACTCGACCGGCACATTGACCATTTTGCGCGATATTCATTTCGCACTGGCGGCCAGGGAGACTGCGGCGATTGTCGGCGCCTCCGGTTCCGGCAAAAGCACCTTGTTGTCCATCATCGCCGGGCTGGACACGCCGACCCAGGGCACGGTGCATCTGGCCGGCCAGGACCTGTTTGCGCTCAGCGAGGACGACCGCGCCGCGTTGCGCGCGCAGAAGGTCGGTTTTGTGTTCCAGAGCTTCCAGCTCATGGGCAACCTGAGCGCGCTGGAAAACGTCATGCTGCCGCTGGAACTGTCGGGCGCCAAGAATGCACGGGCCCAGGCCACCGAGATGCTCAAACGGGTGGGCCTCGGTGAGCGCCTGGGCCATTACCCCAAGGTGCTGTCGGGCGGTGAGCAGCAGCGGGTGGCGCTGGCCCGCGCCTTTGTGGTGCAGCCGGCCTTGCTGCTGGCCGACGAGCCGACCGGCAGCCTGGACTTCGCGACCGGCGAAACCGTGATGGCGCTGATGTTCGAACTGAACAAGGAACTCGGGACCACGCTGGTGCTGGTCACGCATGACCGCGGCATCGCGGCCCGCTGCGAGCGCCGCATCACGCTGGAAGCCGGCCAGGTGATCGCCAATTAATTGTCAAAAAGACCTCCAGCCCATAGCCGGCATGGGCAGGCAGCTCTGTTTTTGATAGCGCTCCCGGCCTAGCCCGGTGTCCGTCTGTAGATCGCCAGCGAGCCGGCGAGGCCCAGCAGGGCGCCGCCGCAGATCCGGTCCAGCCAGCGCGTGGCGCCGGCCTTGAGCAGGCGCAGTGCTTTTGCACCGATCACCGCATAAGCCAGCATCACCGCAAAATCCAGCCCACCGAACACCAGC
>PNNC01000022.1 GCA_013824015.1 Polaromonas sp. | reverse complement strand
TGGACATGTCGCCGTCCTGCACCACCAGGCAGGCCGGTGAATCAACCAGGCGGGTGGTGGCGCGCACGTCGGTGGCCTTGTCTTTCAGCGCTTCCTTGAGCCTGTCGAGCACCGGCTTGAACTGGGTCTGCGCTTCTTCCGCGGCCTTCTTCTCGTCCTCGTCCTGCAGCTTGCCGAGGTCCACCGCGCCCTTGGCCACCGACTGCAGCGGTGTGCCGTCGAACTCGTGCAGGTAATTGAGCGCCCACTCGTCGACGCGGTCTGTCATCAGCAGCACCTCGATGCCCTTCTTGCGGAAGATCTCGAGCTGCGGGCTGTTCTTGCCGGCGGCCTGGGTGTCGGCGGTGATGTAGTAAATCGCGTCCTGGCCTTCCTTCATGCGCGCCTTGTAGTCGGCCAGGCCCACGCTGGTGGTGTCGGTGGTCGAGCTGGCAAAACGCAGCAGCTTGGCCAGGCGCTCGCGGTTGGCGAAGTCTTCGCCCAGGCCTTCCTTGAGCACCGCGCCGAACTCGGCATAAAAGCTGGCGAACTTTTCCGGCTCGTTGGCCGCCAGGTCCTCGATCATGGACAACACGCGTTTGGTGCAGCCCTCGCGGATGGCCTTGACGGCGCGGCTTTCCTGCAGCAGCTCGCGCGAGACATTGAGCGGCAGGTCGGATGAGTCGACCACCCCCTTGACGAAGCGCAGATAGGTCGGCAACAGCGCCTGCGCATCGTCCATGATGAAGACGCGCTTGACATACAGCTTGATGCCGGCCGCCTTGTCGCGGTTGAACAAATCCATCGGCGCCTTGGCCGGGATGTACAGCAGCTGGGTGTATTCGGTGGAACCTTCGACGCGGTTGTGGGTGCTGGCCAGCGGCGCCTGACTGTCGTAGCTGATCTGCCGGTAGAACTCGTCGTACTGCTCCTGCGTGATGTCCTTTTTGGCGCGTGTCCACAGCGCCGCCGCCTGGTTCACGGTTTCCCACTCGTCGGTGGTGACCATCTCGCCGGGCTGGTCGTTTTCGCCCTCCTTCCACTCTTCCTTCTTCATCAGGATGGGCAGCGAGATGTGGTCGGAGTACTTGCTGATGATGCTTTTGAGCTTCCAGGTGTTCAGGTACTCGCTGGCGTCGTCTTTCAGGTGCAGGATCACGCTGGTGCCGCGCTCCTTGCGCTCTATGGTCTCGACCTCGAAGTCACCGGTGCCGGCGCTGCTCCAGCGCACGCCTTCGGCCGTGGGCAGGCCGGCGCGCCGGCTTTCCACCGTGATTTTGTCGGCGACGATGAACCCCGAATAAAAACCGACGCCGAACTGGCCGATCAGTTGCGCGTCGTTTTTCTGGTCGCCCGACAGCTTGGCCATGAAGTCGCGGGTGCCGCTTTTGGCAATCGTGCCCAGGTGCTCGACCGCCTCGATCTGGGACAGGCCGATGCCCTTGTCGGTAATGGTGATGGTTTTGGCCGCCTTGTCAAAGCTCACGCGCACATCGAGGTCGGGCGTGTCTTCGTACAGCTCCGGGCTGTTCAGGCCTTCAAAACGCAGCTTGTCGCAGGCGTCCGAGGCATTCGACACCAGTTCGCGCAGGAAGATGTCGGGGTTGGAATACAGCGAATGCGTGACCAGCTTGAGCAACTGGGCGACTTCGGCCTGGAAGGAAAGGGTTTGTTTGCTCATGGTGTGGGTGATGGGTTCTTGAGATCAGGGAAATCAGACAAACGCCCCTTGAGCTAGGGGCGCTGGAAGACTATTTCAAGTCCTGATTATCGGGGGTTCGCCGCGCGCGTCTGCCCTGATCCGACCCGCCCACAAAAAAGCCCGGGACCAGCCCGGGCTTTTCAGGAACAGGCTGCGCTGCAGCCGGTGTTTCAGCCGCGGCCCGGCGCGCTGTCGCGCAGCGCAGCCGAACGGGTCTGGGCGGCCTCGGCACGTACATCGGCGCGGTTGCGCACGGTGGCGGCAGTCACGGTGGCGACCGCAGCGCCGCCGTCCACATGGGCGCTGGCCGTGACCGGGCCCAGACGGGCAGCCAGGGCCTGCTCACGGACGTCGGCACGCGAGACGCTGCTCACGGTGCTGACCTGGGGGGTGTCGATGCCGCCGTCGGCGCCGGCGGCGAAAGCGTTGACGGAAGCGAAGCTGGCAGCAGCGATCAGGGCGGAAGCAAAAAATTTCGTGTTCATGATGAATAGTCCTTGTGCAAAGTTGATAAACATTCCGGGCGGGGAGGGCCTGTCTGCCACAGCCCCGGCGGTCTCGGTGAGTCGTTTATTGATTGCGTCTCATCGATGAATCAACTGTAGGCGCCGCCAATTAGGCGACCATGAGCGAAGTCTTAGCTGGCGATGAGCAAAGCGCTCACACCGTCTCGACGCGCGCGATCAGGCCACTGCGGTCGTCGCGGTTGCGCAGCGTGATGGACATGCCGCAGCGCTGCGCGGCCGACTGCGCGATCGCCAGGCCCAGGCCGCTGCCGCGTGTATCGCCGCCGGGCACACGGAAGAAACGGTCGAAGACACGACCCAGCAACTCTGGCGGGATGCCGGGACCGGTATCCACCACCTCGATCGCCAGCTTGCCATGCTGGCTCACCACACGCACATCCACCACGGCGCCTTCCGGTGAGTAGCGCAGCGCGTTTTCGATCATGTTGTCGACCACGCTGCGCAGGTCGGCGCTGGAGCAGCTCAGCATGGCCGCTTCCACCGGCACGCCCGCCGTCTCCAGGCCCAGGTCGATGCCGCGCTGGTCGGCCAGCGTGATCAGCGTGTTGATGCTGTCGTGCAGCACCTGGTGCACATTGACCGGGCTGCGGGTGGACTCCGGCGCAGATTCCTGGCGCGACAGCCGCAGCAGCTGGTCCACCAGCCGCTGCGCCCGCAACACACCGGCTTCGAGCTGGGCAAAACGCTGCGCCGGTGCGCCGTCCGCAAAATCGCCACGCAGGTTCTCCAGTTGCAGGCTCACCGCGGTGATCGGGGTGCGCAACTCATGCGCGGCGTCCTGCACAAACCGGCGCTGCGTCGCAAAGGCATCACGCAGTCGCGTCAGCAGGCTGTTGAAGGACAACACCAGCGGTGCGATCTCGCGCGGCACGCGATCCAGCGGCAGTTCGGTGATGCTGTGTTCGTCCTGCAGCGAGGCCTGGCGCGCGATGTCGGCGATGGCCCGCGACATCATGGCGGCCACACACCAGAGGATGAAGGCCGACAGCGGCAGCAGCACCAGCACAGGCAGGACGGCGACACCTACCCGCTCGGCCGCCAGGTGCCTGCGGAACTCTCCGCTTTGCAGCACCTGAACACGGCGCGGTCCGCTCGCCTCATTCATGCCCGTGGTGTACACGCGCCAGGGCGCACCATCGGCCCGGACACTGTGAAAGCCGGCACCCGGCTGCAGCTGCGCGGGCATATCGGGCCACGAGTTGGAGCGAACCTGGCCGGCGGCATCGAACACCTGCACCACGTAGCTGCCCCACTTGTGCACCCGTTCCCCTGTCAGGGGCGGCAGCATCACGTCCTGGTCCTGCGTCACGATCGATTCGCCCAGCAACTGCATCTGGTCATCCATGAAGGTGTTCACCATGCGGTTGTAGCTCCAGTAGGCGAAGCCGGCTGAGGCAGCGCCCACCAGAAGAAACACCGGCAGCAGCCACAGCAGCAGCGCGCGGCGCAGCGAGCACAGGCGGCCCGCGGGGAAAACGTGAATCATCATGTGCCGTCTCCGGTGGAAGATGCGGGTGTGCCCGCAGGCGCCGTGGCGGTGATGCGCCAGCCAAGGCCGCGCACATTGCGGATCACATCCGCGCCGAGTTTTTTGCGCATGCCGTGGATCAGCACGTCGACCGCGTTGCTCATGACCTCCTCGCCCCAGCCGTAGATGCGGTTTTCCAGCTGGTCGCGCGACAGGATGGCGCCCGGCCGCTCCAGCAACGCATGCAGCAGCGCGTATTCACGCGCCGACAGGGCCGAGGTTTCGCCGTTGACCTGCACCTCGCGGGTGCTCAGGTCCAGCTTGACGACGTCGTTGCCGATCACCGAATGCGCGCTGCCATCGCGGCGCCGGATGATGGCACGCATGCGCGCCAGCAACTCGCCGAATTCATAGGGCTTGACCAGGTAGTCGTCGGCGCCCAGGTCCAGCCCGCCAATGCGGTCCTGCAGGCCGTCGCGCGCGGTCAGCACCAGCACCGGTGTGGCGTCGCCGCGGGTTCGCGCCTGGCGCAACACCTCCATGCCGTCCCGCTTGGGCAGGCCCAGGTCCAGCAGCACGCAGGCGTAGTTGCCGTCGGCCAGCGCGCTTTGCGCCAGCATGCCGTCGCGCACCCAGTCGACCGACCAGCCGTTGGTCTCCAGCGCCTGCTGCAGGCTGCGGCCAATCATGTCGTCGTCCTCGACCAGCAACACACGCATCAGGGCCTCCGCTGCTGCGGCCGCAGGCCGTCCCAGCGCGCCTGCTGCCGGGCCGCTGCGGCCAGCAGGGCGCCGGCGCAGATCAGCGCGGCCATGCCGGCGAGGTTCAGGTACAGGGCGGTGGTCGCGCCGAAATCCGGCGTGGCCAGCGCGATGCCGACAAAACCGGCCTGGCTCAGCAGGCCTGCGATGACCACCGCAGGGCGAATCCCGCGGAACAGCGCCGCACCCACTAGCGCGGCGGCCAGCAAGGCGATCAGAAACTGGTGGTGCAGCAGCAAGGCGCCCTCGGCAGGCGGCAGCGCCCACAACACACCGGCCGCGATCAGGCCGACGGCGAACAGGATGGCGCGGGCAAGGTGTTCAGGCAAGGTGTCCATGGCGGGCAGCATGAGGTTGGGGCCTGTATCTTCGCCGGGCTCAATTAGCTCCGCATTAGGCCCGGTCGTGTGGCGCAGGTCCGTGCTCAGGCCAGCCAGCGCAGCACTTGCACCGCCACCTGCGGGCTGTGCATCAGCGCGATGTGGCCGGTGTCCGCCGCGATCCATTGCCGCTCGGCCGGAAAAGCCAGGCCGCGCCCCGCATCGGCATGCCGGCCCAGCGCGCTGGCCACCGGCACCAGGCCGTCGCCCAGCGCCGCGTCCAGCGTGGCGCCGCCGCCCGCCGCGGGCGCGGCGCCCAGCGTCGCTGCCACCGCAAAACAGGCCACGCCCTGCGGCAACGGCACCGGCTGCCGCCCGTCGGGGCCGGCCGCGAAGCGGTCGGCGTCCTGCCAGTCGCCGGGCAGCACATGGCCGTAACGCAGGTCGGTGATGCCGGCGCTGCGCAACTGGCCGATGGCTGCAAAGGGGCGCGTGACCGGGTTGCTGCCGAGGGCGCCGTCCACCCAGTTGCCGAGTTTTTCCAGCGGCGCGCCATGGTGCGGCGTGCCCAGGAAGACCAGGTGTTGGAGCTGTTGCGGCCAGCGCAGGCCGGTGGATGCCGCACTGTGGCAGGCGGCGCGCGCGACCAGGCCGCCCATGCTGTGGGTCAGCAGGCTCAGGCTTTCCACCGGCTGCGGCCAGGCCTGCAGCAGCTGCTCCAGCAGTGTCGCCAGTTGCCCGCCGTTGACGGAGGTGTGCAGGCCGGTGTTGTAGTGCAGGTAAACCGGCGTGTAGCCCAGTGCCTGCGCCAGTTGGGCACCGAGGTCGGGCCGGTCCGCCGCCGCGCGCCACTGCAGGTCGTTCATGCACAGGCCATGGACCAGCACGACGATCTTGCCGGTGGCCGCGGGCAGGCGCGCTGCCAGGGCCGCCCGGTCCAGCGGCAGGTCGAGGCCATCCCGCCGCAAACCCATGGTGATGGCCAGCGGATTCGCGCTCTCCAGCAACTGGTCCCCCAGCACGCCGTTCAGTACCGACAACATGGCTTCGCGCTGGGGCGACGAGGTTTTGCCCGCAAAGCGCGGCGCGGCGCGCGACAGCGCGGCATCCACCGCGCCGCCGGCCAGCCGCGTCACGCCGCGGATGCTGCCGTAGACCAGGCCGGTGATGCCGGTTTTGCGCACGCCCGACGAACCCGCCTCGCGGTCCACAAATGTCTGCCCGGCCTTGCCAAACGGCGCGGCGACCGCCTTGTAGACATTGCCCTGGACTTTTTCGGCAATCTCGGTCACGCCCAGGGTGCCGCGGGTAGCCAGCTGCGCCAGACCCTGGATGTCGGACAGATGCAGCCAGCCGGGCAGGCGCAGGCGCGCCGTGGACAGGCCGCCGGTGGCGGGGGGTGCGGGGGTGGCGGGCATGGGCTGATTGTGGCGCGATTGCGGCCGTCCCGTCCGGTATTCCGTGTCGCGCCCGACTTGGTCAGCGAAATCGGCATCCAGCCCATGTCAGACATGGGCCGGCAGCTATCGATTCAATAGCGTTTCGGTGTTGCGGCGGTCTCTCGGGCTAGAAACGTTCATGCGGCGCGAGGTAGCGCCACTGGCCCACCGGCAGGTGGCCAAGGTTGACCATGCCGATACGCACACGTTTGAGCCCGGTCACAAACAGGCCGACCTGTTCGCACATGCGGCGGATCTGGCGCTTTTTGCCTTCTTTCAGCACAAAGCGCAGCTGCTCCGGGTTTTGCCACTCGACACGCGCCGGCCGCAGCGGCTCGCCGTCCAGGCTCAGGCCGTGGCACAGCAGGGCCAGCTTTTCCGGCGGAAACACCGCCTGCACATTGGCGGTCTCGGCGCCATAACTGACACGCACCAGGTATTCCTTTTCGACCAGCGAGTCCTCGCCGATCAGGTGACGGGCCACCCGGCCATCCTGCGTCAGCACCAGCAGGCCGATCGAATCGATGTCCAGCCGGCCCGCCGGCGCCAGCCCGCGCAACTGCTCATGGCCCCAGCGCATGCGGCTGTTGCACTCGCGCCAGCGGTTCTGCGGCTGCACCAGCACCACCGCCGGCTCGTGGCCGTCCTCGGCCTGGCCGCTGACATAACCGACCGGCTTGTTGATCAGGATGGTGACCTGCTGGCGCTGCTGCTGCTCGGCCTCGCGCGCCA
>PNNC01000013.1 GCA_013824015.1 Polaromonas sp. | reverse complement strand
GCCCAGTTCGTCCTTGCCCTGCAAGGCCGCCTTGGGCGTCAAATCGCCCTGCGCCACCTGCTTGACGCCTTCTGCGAGCACCAGCAAGGGACGGGCCAGCTGGTTGCCCAGCACCACGGCCAGCAGCACGGCGCCGAACACGGCGAGAAACAGGCTGAGCGTGAGTGTGCCTATGTACATCTTGCGCAGGCCGCCGCGCGCCAGCGCACGCTCCTGGTACTCGCGGTTGGCCTCCTGTACCGCGATGGCGTTGGCCACCAGGCTGGCCGGCAGCAACTCGGTCACCTGCAGGAAACGGCTCTCGCCGAACAGGCCGACACCCGGGCTGCTGACCAGGGCCAGCGCCTTGATGCGGGGCGCGGTGCTGGCGTCGCCAGCGCCCCCGGGCGCCGCCGGCGCGACGGGCCCGGCGCCACCCGCCTCTGCCGCGGGCAGGGCCACCTCGTCCAGGCCCTCGATCTGCGTCGCCACGCGCTGAGCACGCGCATTGCGCAGCAATTGCCCGGGCGGGCGCTCCGGCTTGATCGAGTAACGCGAATCGCCGGCGCTCGCAATCATCTGGCCGGAGGCGGTCCACAACACCACGTCGCTGACCGCCAGCTGCTCGCGCAGGCGCTCCAGCGCCAGGCCGGCGGTGGCATCAGGTGTCTGCGCGAGCTGGCCGGCAGCCACCCGGGTTTTGTTGGCAAGTTCGGCCGCCAGCGTGTCCAGCGTGACGCGGCCCAGGTTCAGGCCGGCGTCGAGCGCGCCTTCGACCTTCACGTCGAACCAGCTTTCAATGGAGCGCGAGACGAACTGGTAGGACACGACGTAAATCATCATGCCCGGCATCAGGCCCACCAGCGCAAAAATGGCGGCCAGCTTGACCAGCAATCGGCTGCCGAACTTGCCCTTGCGCAGACGCAGCACCAGCCGAAGCACGATCCAGCCAATCACCAGCAGCAGCAGAGCAGCCACGGCCACGTTCAGTCCAAACAGCAGGACGTAATTGCGTTCGTACAGTTCGCGATTGCCGGTGGCCTGGGTCAGCAGGAACATCAGCACCAGTCCCAGCGCCGCCATCACCCCCACACCGACGCCGACGGTCCAGCGGAAGGCCGGGCTGCTCTTGAGCGACGCCACCTGCCGCTTCAGACTCATCTGGCCGCCTCTTTGGCCACGTCGCGGGCGGGATCGGGCGCCTGCGAGATGTCGCGGACCGGCTCCACCACCAGCTGGCGGCTGTCTTCGACGGAAATGGCCCAGTCGCGCTGCCCGGCCACACCGATCTGGAACGGACGCGGCAATTGCGACAAATCCAGCCGGAAACGGAACTCGACCTTGTGCGTGCTTGTCGCGTCGATTTCAGCGGCATCGGCAATCCGCCAGCGCGAGATGCGCTGGATCGCGGCCATGGCCTCGGACAGGGTGTCGTAGTTCTGGCTCAGCGAGGCCCGCAGGCCGGTCACGCTGATCGCGCCGGGCAGGATGTTCAGGCGCCAGCGCCGGGTCAGCGGCTGGAACGCCAGGCGCATGGTGCGGGTGGCGGTGGTGACGCGTTTGTCATACCAGTACCAGCGGTCGCGGTAGATGTCGGCCTCAGCCACAAAAAACATGGGAATGCCCTTGAGCAGGGCATCTTCGACCACCATCGGCAGCTCGAAACGCACGGTAGCGGACAGGTAGACCGAATCGTCGGAGCGTTCCATCCGCAGCTGGGTGACTTCTGCCGCCTGAACCGCCGGACCGGCACACACCATCATCACGCAGGCGAAAAAAGCCAGTACGCCGCGCAGCAGCGGTTCACATGCTGCGTTTTTCAAAAACTGCGTAATAAAAGCCGTCGTGGTCACCCTTCAAATTGTCCGGGAAGACCGTCTCCGGGACGCCACTTTGGGGCAGCAAATGACCGGGTGACGGCATGAAATGGGCGTCTTTGTGGTGCGTAACAAACGTTTGCGCCTGCAGCTCGCCTTCGGCCCGGAAAACCGAGCAGGTGCAGTAGAGCAGGCGCCCACCCGGTTTGAGCAGCGGCCACAGCGCTTCCAGCAGTTGCCGCTGCAGGGCCGCCAGTTGTGCGATGTCGGTGGGCCGGCGCAACCAGCGCACGTCGGGATGCCGGCGCACGATGCCGGAGGCTGTGCACGGCGCGTCCAGCAGGATGCCGTCATACAGCTGGCCGTCCCACCAGGCCTCCGGGCGTGCGGCATCACCCACACGCACATCGGCCTGCAGACCCAGGCGCTGCAGGTTCTGCCGGATGCGTTCGCAGCGGCGCGCGTCGATGTCCAGCGCCGTCACATCGGCATCGGCCAGCTCGAGCAGGTGGGCGGTCTTGCCGCCCGGCGCGGCGCAGGCGTCGAGCAGCCGCAAGCGGCCACCGGGGGGCGCGTGCAGCCCGTCCAGCAACAGCGGCGCCGCCAGTTGCGCGGCCGCGTCCTGCACCGAAAAATGCCCTTCGGCGTAGCCCGGCAGCGAGGGCACCGGCTGGGCATTGGCCAGCACGAGGCCATCTGCACCGACCAGGGTTGCTCCTGTATTGATAGCGTTTAATGCTTGCTGGTAAAGGGCTGGCGTCGTTTTTCTCTGGTTAATCCGGAGGGTCAGCGGAGCCCGGCTGTTGTTGGCCCGCAAAATGGCCTGCCACTGCGCCGGATGGTCCTTGCGCAAGCGGTCTATCCACCACTGCGGATGGTTCCAGACGGCTTGCGGATGTTTTTCCGTCTGGGCCACCAGCAGATCCCGATCACGCAGGAAGCGGCGCAGGCAGCCGTTGATGAAGCTGGCCTGGTGACGCGTGTCTTCACTGCGTTTGGCGGCTTCCACCGCCTGGTCCACCAGCGTGTGCGGGGTGTACATGGCCCCCACGTTTGTCGCATCGCGTACTGCACTGCCCCCCGAGGGGGTTAATTTTCCTAGGGGCGGCCCGTCGGAAAATTGGCCGTCCCCCCAAGCCAGCGCCAGCGCCACACAGAGCAGCGCATCGGCTTCGGGCGGCGGCGGCCGGCTGACCAGTTGCTGGCGCAGCGCCTCGGCACGTCCGAGCTGGCGCAATGCGTGAAAGCCGAGCGCCTGCACACCGGGGCGGATCGCGGCATCGACGTCCTCGAGGGCAGCCGTCATCGACCGTCCCGCACGCACGGCCATCAGTAAAAAAGCAGCCCCCTGCAGCTGGCGCCACAGGGGGATTTGGGAAGAGGTGTCTTGCATGGCGCTCAGGGATGCCGCCCGGAATGGACGGTCAAGCGCCTATTAGACCAGTCACAAGGGTCCCACCCATCTCCCGCAGTGCCAGCAGGGGCCGCGCGACCCGATTTGCCGGACCGCAGCCCGCTCGGGGCGGGCGCCTGGGACGCCACCGCTGCCTGCGCAGCTTTGCACAGGCGCCAGAGGCGGAGCCTCTGGCGCGCGGCCTGCAAGATGCGGGACGCTACACACAGCAAGCGAGCATGGAGGTCAACATCAAACCAGGGTGTCCGCCCAGATGTTGCTGGCCCAGTTCAGCGCATACACGCCCTCAAGTTCGGACGGGGCGGTGCTGACGCCGCCGGAGCCCGCCACGGTCTTGAAGGTTTTCTCGGCGGCAACATACTCGTGCACGCTGGCCACGTGGATCACGTTCTTGTTGTCCACAAAGCTGTAGCAGGTGTTGGTCAGCATCGGCGCCGGGTTGATCTCCCAGCCCGACAACTGCGCCACGATGGCCGCGGCGGCGACCTTGCCATGGCTGTTGGCCATGTGGCCGCTCTTGGGCATGGCTGGCGCGATCTGGATCGAATCGCCGAGCACAAACACGTCTTTCGCGGCGGTGGACTCGAAGCTCTGGTAATTGACGCCGCACCAGCGGTTGTTGGCCATGTTGTTCAGGCCGGTCTGCACTGCGATGGCGCCGGCGCGCATCGACGGCAACACGTTGAGCACATTGGCCTTGACGTCTTCCTGCACATCGAACTTGACCACGCCGGCCCTGGCATCCACCGCCGTGGCCTTGTGCTGGCCGCGGTATTCGATGATGCCCTTGTACTGCTCGGCCCAGACCTTCTTGAACAATGGGCCCTTGGAGGTCACATCCGGATTGGCATCAAGGATCAGCACCTTGCTGCGCGGCTTGAAGGCCTTGAAATAGCCGGCGATCACCGAGGCACGTTCGTACGGTCCGGGCGGGCAGCGGTACGGCGCTTCAGGAATCGTGATGGCGTAAACGCCGCCGTCGGGCATGGCTTCGAGCTGCCTGCGCAGCGCCACGGTTTCGGGCCCGGCCTTCCAGGCCTGCAGGATCTGGCCAGCGGCCTGCGCCTGCTGCAAACCCTCGATGCTGCTGTACACCAGGTCGATGCCCGGCGAGACCACCAGCTTGTCATAGGCGATGGTGGCGCCACCGGCCAGCGTGACGGTTCTCTTCGCGGTGTCGATCGCGCTGGCCATGTCACGCACGACGGTGACGCCGTGGTTCTTGCTGAGGCCGGTGTAGGCGGTGGTGATGTCGCCGATCTGCTTGCTGCCACCGAGCACCAGGTTGGAGATCGGGCAGGAGATGAATGCCGCCTGCGGCTCGATCAGCACCACGTCGATTTTGTAGTCCGACAGCAGGCGCACATACTTGGCTGCGGTGGCGCCACCGTAGCCGCCGCCGATCACCACAACCTTGGCTTTGGAAGGCACGGAGGTGGTGGCGCAGGCTGTCAGGCCGAGCAGGCCCAGGGCGGCGGAAGACTGGAGGAAGGAGCGTCTTTGCATCAATGTTCTCCCTTATTTTTTCTGTGCGGCAAAGTAGCCGGCGATGATGTCGATCTGGGCGTCGCTGTAACCCTTGCTGATCTGGTGCATCACGGTGGCGGGCCGCGTACCGGTCTTGAAGGCCTGCATCTGGGCCACGAGGTAGTTTTTGTCCAGGCCGGCCAGCGGCAGCACGCTGGAACCCTGGACTGTGCGGCCGTCGGTTCCGTGGCAATTGGCGCAGGTGGCGGCCAGGCTGCGGGTGTACAGCGCCTGGGCCGATGCCGTCTGGGCGTGGCCCGGAAATGACGCAGCCAGTGTGCACAGCGCCAGCGCCGCGGTTGAAAAATGGATCTTCATGACGTTCCTCGCAGTTTCTACAGGATTCAATTTAGCGCGCCCCACAGCGCAGGCCATAGGGAGTATCCAGTACGCCGCAGGGATATACGCGACCGGCGGTTCGAATCTTTTGTGATGTGCTTATTCGCCCGCGCTCACAACAGCGCGCCGGGCTGCGTCGGCGCCAGCGCATCGTGTGCAGGCCGGTGTTCGGGGGGCAGCGCCGGCATGGCGCGGCCGTAAATGCGGCGGATACGCTCGCCCAATGGCGGGTGGGAGTCCAGCCAGTGGGTGCCGGCCTGCTGGCCGACCAGCAGCATGTGCTGCACGGCAGGGTGAAAGCGCCGACCTTCGCCCCCACCCTGGCCTCCAGCGACCTTGCGCAGGACGCCGCCGAGACCGTCCTTGCTGCGCGTGAACTGCACCGCACGTGCGTCGGCCAGAAACTCGCGCTGCCGCGATACCGCCGCCTTGAGGGCGCGGCCCGCGACCCAGCCCAGAAAGCCGGCCGCCATGATGGCCAGGCCGGGTAGTGCCAGCGCCGATCGCCGCTCATTCGCGTCGCGCTCGCACATGCCTGCGCCGAGGTTGAAGATCATCTCCAGACCGGACACCATGCCCGCCAGCCGCATGTTCAGCCGGGTGTCGCCTTCACGGATATGGCTCAACTCATGCGCCACCAGCCCCTGCAGCTCGTCGCGGGTCAGGCCATCGAGCGCGCCGCGCGTCACTGCAATCACCGCGTCATCTTCGTCCCAGCCGGCGGCAAACGCATTGATGCTTTCGACCCGCTCCAGCACCATGACCTGCGGTGTGCGCATGCTGGCGGCAATGGCCAGCTCGGCGGCGATGTTGCACAGTTTTTGCTCGTCAAAGCGGCTGGACGGCCAGGCTTCCCGTGCGCCGGCGCGGCGCGCCAGCTTTTCGCCGCCACCCTCGAGGCTGGATGTCTCCAGCCACCAGCCGCCGAGCACAAACACCAGCGTCATGACGGTGTTGACGGTGAAAAAATAGGCGGGGTAACCGCTGAAGCCCGGCGTGACCAGCCGCCAGGTCAGCGCCAGTGCGGCGTTGATGCCCAGCACCAGCAGCAGCACCGCCAGCGCAAACAGCAGCAGCAACTTGCGGGTCTCCGCGCGCGCCCGGCCCTGTTGCTCAAAAAAGCGCATGAGGCAACCGCTCAGGCTGGCCGGCCGCAGCCCGCCAGGGCCGCGGATCCGGCTGCGTCGGTTCGACGGCCTGCAAGGTGCAGCGAAGCACACACAGTGGCGAGCATGGGCGCCATGTTCACATCTGGATGCGCACCGCCTGCCGTTCGGCAGCGCTTTCGGTGGCCTGCAACATCGCGGCCGACGCAAAGCCGAAGACACGCGCCACCAGCAGCGCGGGAAACTGTGCCTGGGCGTTGTTGTAGTCCAGCACACAGTCGTTGTAGGCCTGGCGCGCAAACGCCACCTTGTTCTCCGTGCTGGTGAGCTCCTCGCTGAGCTCGCGGATGGTCTCGTCGGCCTTGAGCTCGGGATAGGCTTCGTTGAGGGCAAACAGCCGGTCCAGGCTGCCGGCCAGCGCCTGCTCGGCCACCGCCAGCGCCAGAACTTCCGGCGCATGGGTCGGACGGCTGCGCGCCGCGTCACTGGCAGAGCGCGCCTGATTGCGTGCAGCGATCACGGCTTCCAGCGTTTCACGCTCGTGCAGCAGGTATTTTTTGGCGGCCTCCACCAGGTTGGGAATCAGGTCGTAGCGACGCTTGAGCTGGACGTCGATCTGACCAAATGCATTGGCAATCAGGTTTTTCAGGCGCACCAGCCGGTTGTAGGCGCCGACGGCCCAGAACAGCAGCAGGGCAAACACGACAATCAGGATCAGGGACTGGGTGGACATGGCGACTTCTCTCCGAATGCAGCGACAGTGCTGCGGCCGTCAGACGGCACCGCGACTGTAGCCGACAAGCGCGTGCGCTGTACAGCTGGCGCTGGCGCGGCGCGATCCGGCGCGCCGCGCCCACACGCGTCCCTGAACGAAAAACGCCCCAGGCCCTTTATTCAAGGACAT